>CAMASJ010000063.1 GCA_945860685.1 Akkermansia muciniphila | reverse complement strand
AAGGCGATGTTCATCGCGATCAGGACCACCGTCGCATGGCGTTCTAGCGGCAGGTCCGAATCGGACTTCGCGGACTTCGATGGGGTGGGTCCGGCCATTTTTCGCGGCAGAAGGGTCTCGGCGCCTCGGCTCAGTCGACCGTGACCATGGCCTTGATCACCCCGGTCTCCGGTTTGAGCCAGTCAGGGAACCGTGCGGCCATCCCCTCGAAGTCCGACCGGTGCGTGATCCACGGACGCGTGTCGATGCGATCCTGTTCGATGTACTCGATGATTCGTGAGAAGTCGCCCGGCAACGCGTTCCGGCTGGCAAGGAGGGTCAACTCCCTGCGGTGCAGCACCGGCGCATGAAGGAAGGAAAGCTCGGCCTGGGTGATTCCGACATAAACCAGTCGACCCGCGAAGGAACAGAACTCAAGGGCCCGGCTCATCGAACGATTCGAGCCGGTGGCATCGATGACCGACTCCGCCAAGTCGCCCCCTGTGGCCGCGCCCAACTCCTCGATGTCCGAGGCGTCGCCACGGACCTCGATCGTGTCTTGGACTCCCATCACCTCCCGGACAAACGCAAGGCGATGGGCGTTCATGTCCATCACCACAGTCCTCGCCCCGCTCAGCTTCGCGAACTCGATCACGCTGAGCCCGATGGGGCCTGCGCCAACCACCAGCACGGTCTCGCCGGGCTTCGGCGCCGCCCGTTCGACCGCATGCCTTCCAATGGCCAACGTCTCCACCAGGGCCAGTTGTTCGAATCCGAGGCTGCGGGAACGGTGGAGCTTGCGCGCCGGAACGGTGTAGAAACGGCGCAGCCCGCCGTCGCAATGAACCCCGAGGGTCTGGTTGTGATGACAGCAGTTGGTATGTCCCCGACGGCAGGCATGACACTTCTGGCAGTTGAGGTAGGGTTCCACGCTGCACCGGTCACCGACGGCCACGCGGGACACGCCCTCTCCGACCGCCACCACCTCGACGCCCAATTCGTGCCCGGGAATCCGGGGATAGGAAAAGAACGGCATCTTCCCCAGGTAGCCTCCCAAGTCGGTGCCGCAGATGCCTACCTGGTGCACCCGGACCAACGCCTCGCCCGGTCCGGGATCCACCGGCATTTCGACTTCGATCATCCGGAAAGATCCGGGCTTCTCCAATTGGATCGCCTTCATGGAATGTCAGCAGGAATCCGCGCGGACGGGAAACCACGGCACCTTTTGCCGCCCCGTAAACAGGCCTGACTCAACGGGAACCATCTCCCGAAGGCGAGTCCGCAGTTGCCGCAGCAATTCGCCTTCGAATCCGTTACGGAATCGTCGGAATGCGTCACTTGCCCAAAGCTGGCAGGGCCGATGCTCTTATCTCATCCATGAAAGCCGCTGTCTTCATCGAACGGGACGGGATCCTCAACCTGTGCGAAACCGCCAAAGGCCATCAGGTCCAACCGCTCCGACTGGAGCAGTTCAAGGTGAATCCAGAAGCCAAGACGCTGCTGGCGGACTTGAAGAAGGCCGGATTGCTGGTCATCGCCACGACGGTCCAACCGGCTCCCGCAAAGGGACTGATGTCGCGCAACGAGCTCGATTACATGCACGCGTTGCTCCGCCGGCAGCTCCCCGTTGACGACCTGTTCACCTGCATCTCCGACGATCCCCACCATCCCTGCTACAAACCGCAGCCCGGCCTTTTCCTGGAAGCGGCTTTCAAGTGGGGCATCGACCTCGACCACTCCTTCGTGATCAGCGACAAGTGGCAGGATGCCAAGGCCGCCCAAATTGCGGGTTGCACCTCGATCCTGATCCGTTCCCCGTGGATCGGAAACGATCACCACGACTTCGTGACGGAGTCTTTCGCGGCGGCCGTGGCCAAGGTGGTCCAGCTCCATGCCCACCCGGTCATGGAACCGCTGTTCGCCGGCGCCTGACCCGAAGCTCCTCGGATCGGCGATTTCGCCGCGAGAGGTTGTCCAAAACCTTCGGATCGGCGAAATTGCCGGTCCATGGACGACTCTTGGAAACCCGTCCGCCGCCTGCGTCGCCTGCGCCGTAACGACGCCATCCGCGAAATGGCGCGCGAAGTCCGACTCTCTCAGTCCCAACTGATCGCCCCCCTCTTCGTAAAGGAGGGCACCGGCTCGCCGGAACCGGTGGGCTCGATGCCCGGAGTCCATCGGCTCTCCATTCCCGAACTCGTCCAGGAATGCTTGGAGCTCCATCGACTGGGCATCCGGGGTGTAGCCCTCTTCCCGGTGACTCCGCCGGAACTCAAGGATCCCTACGGCAGCGAGGCCTTGAATCCCGATTGCCTCGTGCTTCGCGCCATTCGGGCTGTGAAGTCCGCCGTGCCCGGTCTCGTTCTTTTCACCGACGTCGCACTCGATCCCTACACTTCCCACGGCCATGACGGCCTGCTGGACTCCGGCGGCTCCGACGTCGAGAACGACACCACGGTCGAGGTGCTCTGCCGGCAGGCGGTCCTGCAAGCCGGAGCCGGGACCGATTTCGTGGCGCCCAGCGACATGATGGACGGCCGCGTCGGCGCGATCCGACGGGCTCTCGACGAAGCAGGCTTCGCCAAAATCGGAATCCTCGCCTACAGCGCTAAGTTCGCTTCGGCTTTTTACGGACCATTCCGCGAAGCCGTTGGAAGCGCCTCGGCTGCGGGCACCCGGTCGCTCGACAAGCGCGGCTATCAACTCGATCCCGCCAATCCCTCCCAGGCGATCGAGGACGCCCTTCTCGACGCGGCGGAGGGCGCCGACGCCTTGATGGTCAAACCCGCCGGCGCCTACCTCGACATCCTCGCCCGCTTGAGGACCCAGACCCGCCTTCCGCTGGCCGCCTACCAAGTCAGCGGCGAGTACGCCCAGATCCACGCCGCGGCACGTGCCGGCTGGCTCGACTACCGCTCGGTCCGCAACGAAAGCCTGCTAGCCATCCGCCGCGCTGGCGCCGACTGGATCCTGACCTATTTCGCCAAGGAGATGGCAGCCGAACTCGTCGGATGACCGCCTCAGTCCCGTTTGGGCGGTCGCCCTGAAACGGCAAACGATCAGGCGGCTGGAGGTCGGCCTACTGCTTCGGAGGAGCGTTCTTGCGGCTCGCCTCGGCCTCCTTCTGGAGCCGCTCGGCGTCGCTCGCCTTGATGACCTCGATCTGGGCGCCCTTCTTGATCTCATCGGCGGAGGGCACCTTGATGATGTCGCTGGTCACGGCCGGGTTGGGCGGCTGCGGCGTCTCACGGATGCCGACCAGCTCGACGTCGAACACCAGAGTCGAGTGCGGAGCGATCTTCGGAGGGGAACCGGCCTGCCCGTAGGCGAGATCCGACGGGATGACCAAGCGGTACTTAGAACCGACCGGCATCAACTGAAGGCCTTCCGTCCAACCCTTGATCACCCGGTTGAGCCCGAAGGTCGCCGGCTCGCCACGGGTGTAGGAACTGTCGAACTCGGTGCCGTCGATGAGCGTGCCCCGGTAGTGGACCTGGACCACGTCGTTGGTCGTTGGCTTCGCACCGGTCGCCGCCTTGACCACCTCGTATTGGAGGCCGCTCGGTGTCACCTGGACGCCGGCCCTCTTGCGGTTCTCCGCCAGAAAGGCCTCGCCGGCCGCCTTGGCTTTCTCGCCATCGATACGCCGCTTCTCCTCGGTCTTCTTGCGGACCTCGGTGCTGTAGTTGCGCAGGATCACGTTGGCTTCGCCGTCGGTGATCAGCGTCGGCTTCCCACGCAGGGATTCGGCGAACGCCTTGATCACGACTTCGGGATCCTGCTCGTAGGCGCCACGGGAAATCTGGCGCTTGAAGTCGCCCGCCATGAGCACGCCCATGGCGTAGGAATGCTTCTCGATGTCGGACTGGAATTTTCCGGCACCCGGATCGGGGGCGTTGGTGGAGACGGCAACCGGGGTGATCGCCGGCTTCGTGGCCG
The DNA here is from genome assembly GCA_945860685.1 of Akkermansia muciniphila. Lineage (GTDB taxonomy): Bacteria > Verrucomicrobiota > Verrucomicrobiia > Limisphaerales > UBA9464 > SXXZ01. The sequence continues at coordinate 12,514 of CAMASJ010000063.1, read as the reverse complement.
GCGCCTGGGCAAAGGCGACGCTGCAGGCCAATCCGGCCAGAGCCATCGCCGTCGAGACGGAAGGGGTCAATTTCATGGTTACAGGCGTCAGATCCCGGAGGACGCAATACGCGTTCAACCGTGGAACAATGAAAGCGATAGCATTCGAAGACCGGGGAAGTCGAGTGTCGGGCGACGCCCGGTATCGGGCCAAAAGGGCCGGTTTGCCGACGAGCCCGAATCCGGATCCGACCGGCCCACCGGAAATCCAATGCAGAAAAGCCTTGTTCCCGGCGCCGCTTCCGACATTTTCACGTCCGGTGCCGCCCGCGTGGCGGAATTGGCAGACGCGCTAGATTCAGGTTCTAGTGAGTAACATCGTACAGGTTCAAGTCCTGTCGCGGGCACCACTCCCCCTCCTGCGGCTTGGCCCATCCGGGTCACCATTCCGTTCCCCTTACCGGAACGTTCCCAACCGGGCCTCTGATTTACGGTTTGGTCTCAGGAGCTCCGAAACGTCGGACTTCAGGCCAGGGCTGGGTCCACCTCGTCTGCCTGCCACAGGACGCGCCCTTCCATCCCTCCGGCCACCACCAGCGTCTGACCCGTGATGTGCCGGGCCAAGGTGTCCGAGGCCAGGAACACCGCCGCCCCGGCCATGTCGTCGGGCCGGCCGATCTGCGGCAACGCCATGGTCGCCGTCACACGGCGGACCACCGAGGCATCCCGCAGCTTCGCGGCGTTTCGCGGAACCACCGTCCATCCGGGACAGATGCAGTTGATCCGTCCCCCACAGTAGTCCGCAGTGTGCGGCGCCAACCGTGCGAATTCGTTCTTGAGGGTGCGCACCAACCCGTAGGCCATCGCCGCCTTTGCCGACGCGTAGTCCGCATGTCCGGCTTCCCCGAAGACACCGGCGGTCGAGGCGATCATCACGGCGTTTCCCCTTTCCTGTTCCCGCAGGAGTCGTCCGAACTCCCGCAGGCACAGGAAGGCGGAGGTCAGGACGGCGTCTACGGTCTGACGCCATCTCCCGAGCGGGAGGTCGGCGATGTCCACGGATTCGGCGGCCCACGAGCCCGCGTTGACCACCAGGGTGTCGACCCGTCCGAACCGTTCCACCGACTTCGCGAACAGCCGCTTCACATCGGATTCCCCCGTCAACTCCGCGCGCACCGCAAAAGTGTCGGAGCCGAGTTCCTGAGCCAGCTTGGCCGCCCGATCCCTTCCGTTCCGGTAGTGCAGCACCACCGAGGCCCCCTCGCCGGCAAACCGTCTCGCGATCGCCGATCCGATTCCTCCCGATGCGCCCGTAACCAACACCACCTTGCCCTTCAGATGCGTCTCCATGGATCGAAGCATGCGACGAAGTTCTCGTTCGTTCGAGTCCGTGAAACGAACCGCTTCGAGGACCGGGTCCGACTTCACCTCGAACGGAGTGCGGACTCGAATGCCTGCCGTGGTTGCCGGAGGATCCCTCCATGCGCCGCCTCGCCCGCTGGTTTCCCCTCCTGCTCCTGATGCTTCCGTCGGTCTACGCCGGCCGCACCACGGTCTCCATCTCGGGCGACGAGTTCCGCATCAACGGGGTTCCCACCCATGCAGGCCGCTTCTGGCAGGGTCACAAGATCCAGGGACTGCTGCTGAACGCACGCCTCGTGCAGGGCACTTTCGACGACCGCAATGCGGAGACCGTCTCGCGTTGGGCCTATCCCGACACCGGCCGCTGGGACCCGGACCGCAACACGCGGGAGTTCGTCGAGGCGATGCCGGAGTGGCGTCGACATGGCCTGTCGGCCTTCACCCTCAACCTCCAGGGCGGCTCGCCCGAGGGCTACTCGAAGGAGCAACCCTGGCACAACAGTGCTTTCGCGGCGGACGGCAGCCGGGATCCGGCGACCTTTAAGCGGCTGAACCGCATCCTGCAGCGGGCAGACGACCTGGGCATGGTGGTCATCCTCGGACTCTTCTACTTCGGCCAAGACCAACGCCTCGCCGACGAGGCCGCTGTCCTCCGCGCCGTGGACCAGACCGTGGATTGGATCCATGACCAGGGCTGGCGCCATGTCCTCGTGGAGGTGAACAACGAGTGCGACATCGGCTACGACCACGCGATCCTGCGTCCCGACCGCGTCCACGAACTGATCGAACGGGTGCACGGGAGCCGGCGGGATTCCGTGCGCCTCCTGGTCGGCACCAGTTTCTCCGGAGGGACCCTTCCATCGACCAACGTGGTGAAGGCGTCGGACTTCCTCTTCCTGCACGGAAACGGCGTCTCGGATCCGGCGAACCTCGCCGAACTGATCCGGAAGGCCCGCAAGGTGGACGGCTACCGCCGGATGCCGGTCGTGGTGAACGAGGACGACCATCCGGGGGAACGGCTTCCCGACGCACACTTCACAGCCGCGCTGTCGCAGTGGGCCGGTTGGGGGTTCTTCGACTACCGCCGCAAGGGCGAGGGAGCGTCGGAGGGCTACCAGAATCCGCCCGTGGACTGGGGAATCCGCAGCGACCGCAAAAAGGCCTTCTTCTCGCGTCTCGCCGAAGTCACGGGAAGTCCCGTGGGCGGGGCCGAATACGCTGCTACTCCCGAGGAGCGCTGGTGGAAGGGCAACGTCCACACCCACACCCTTTGGAGCGATGGCGACGACTTCCCGGAGATGGTCTCCCTGTGGTACAAGGAACACGGCTACCACTTCCTTGGGCTGACGGAACACAACCTCTTCCTCGAAGGCCAGCGGTGGATCCCGGTGAAGACGAACAAGACCGACCTGGAGGCCCTCGCGAAGTACCGGAAGGCGTTCGGCCGGCGGGTCGAGGAGCGCCGGATCGGCGCCGTGTCCCAGGTACGTCTGAAGCCACTGGCCGAAATCCGACCGCTGCTCGAAGAGCCGAGGCGCTTTCTGATGATCCCTTCCGAGGAGATCACCGGAGGCCACCTCACCGCACCGGTGCACATCAACGGTTTCAACCTCCGCGAACCCGTCGAACCGAAGGGCGGAACCAACGTGCTCGACGTGATGCAACGGGTGGTCGACGCCGTACGCATCCAACGGGGCAAAACCGGCCAGCCCATGTTCACCCACATCAACCACCCGAACTTCGGCTGGGGCATCACGGCCGAGGACCTCATGAGGCTGGAGGGCACCCCGTTCTTCGAGGTCTACAACGGCCATCCCTCGGTCCACAATCTGGGTGACATGAACCACGCCGGCATGGAGCGGGTCTGGGACATCCTGCTGGCCTGGCGGCTCGGCGAATTTCACCTGCCGCCGATGTACGGCTTGGCCGTCGACGACTCCCACTCCTACCACAAGACCGGGCGGGACAAGAGCAACGCCGGTCGCGGCTGGATCCAGGTGCGGGCGACGGACCTGACCCCCGAGACGCTGGTCGAGGCCATGGAACGCGGGGACTTCTATTCGACGTCCGGCGTGGAACTGGGCGACGTCCGGCGCGAGGGCGACCGCCTTCGTATCCGCATCCAGGCGGCACCCGGGGTGACCTACCGGACCCGCTTCATTGGAACCCGACGCGGGTTCTCAAGGGAATCGAAGCCGGTGACCGGCCCCAAGATCGATCCCTCCCGGGTCACCCGTCAGTACGACCCCGCCATCGGCGAGGTCTTCGCGGAGGTGGCCGGAACGGAGGCCGAGTACCGGTTTCGTGGGGACGAACTCTACGTCCGCGCCCACGTCGTCTCGTCCCGTCCGATGCCGAACCCCGTCGAAAAGGGCGAACTGGAGCAGGCCTGGGTGCAGCCGGTGATCCCCTGATCCAGCGCCGGGAGCCGGCTGTCGCGAATTCACCCCTTGCACAGGACACCTCCCCGGTTACGGTCCCTAGACAATTCGGGCTGTTTCAGTCCGGTTTCCGCCATGATCGACAACACGAAGGTCCGTTACTTCGACAACAACGCCACCACCCGAGTCGCTCCGGAGGTGGTCGAGGCCATGATCCCCTTCCTGAGCGAGATGTGGGGCAATCCCTCGAGCGCCTACGCCTTCGGCGCGCAGGTCCATGGCCACGTGGAGAAGGCCCGTGGGAAGGTGGCCGCCCTGATTTGTGCGGATCCGAAGGAGGTGGTGTTCACCAGCTGCGGGACGGAGGCGAACAACTCCGCGATCCACAGCGCTCTCGTGACCACCGGCAAGCGCCACGTGGTGACCACCGCTGTGGAGCACAGCGCCAACATGAACTTCGGCGCCTACCTCGAGAAGCGGGGCTTCGAGGTCACCTACCTGCCGGTCGAAAGCGACGGCTCACTCGATCTCCACCTCCTCGAGAAGTCCATCCGGCCGGACACGGCGATCGTCTCGGCGATGATGGCCAACAACGAGACCGGCGTGCTGTTCCCTATCGAGGAGATCGCGGCCATCTGCCGCAGCAAGGGCGTGCTTTCCCACACCGACGCCGTCCAGGTTCCGGGCAAGCTCAAGATCGACGTGCGGCAGCTCGGCGTGGATTTCCTGTCGTTAAGCGCCCACAAGCTGCATGCGCCGAAGGGCATCGGGATGCTCTACGTGAAACGCCGGACAAAGTATCAGCCGTACCTGATCGGCGGCCACCAGGAGCGCGGCCGCCGCGGCGGCACCGAGAGCGTCGCCAACATCGTCGCCTTCGGCCGGGCTGCCGAACTGGCCCTGGACAGCATCGAGGACGAGAACATCCGCGTGCGCGGTCTCCGAGACCGGTTCGAGAACTGGGTCCTCGGCAACATCCCGAACACCGTCCGCAACGGCAACCGCAGCAACCGGCTCCCGAACACGGCGAACATCGCGTTCGACTTCGTCGAGGCCGAGGCGGTGCTGCTCCAGCTCGACCAGGTCGGCATCTGCGCCAGCTCCGGTTCGGCCTGTACCACCGGTTCCCTTGATCCCTCTCACGTCCTCACCGCCATGGGCCTCAACCCGATGCGGGCCCGCGGTTCGGTGCGCTTCAGCCTGGGCATCTATAACACCGATGAGGACGTAGATTTCCTGATCTCCAAGCTCGGCCCGATCATCCATCGGCTCCGTGAGATCTCGCCCTTGAGCCCGGAACATCCGGACAACGACAAGTACGACATCGAGGCCGCCCGCGTGAAGCACGAGGAGGAGATGGCCAAGGCTGGCATCCACGGCTGAATGCCGGACCCGTACCCACGGACGCATCGGGCCGGACGGCTTTCCCAGCCTCCGGCCCGTTTCCGTTTCCCCGGGTCCCCCCGCCCACCTTCAACGGCCGCGGTACACGCAGCGCGAGGTGCAGGTCTCGGCGATCACGACCTCGCTCAACAGCGGCAGCACCGGCTTGAGCCGTTCCCAGATCCACACCGCCAGGCGTTCGCTCGTCGGGTTTTCCAGTCCGGGGATGTCATTGAGGTAATGATGGTCAAGCTGGTCGTAGATCGGCCGGAACGCCTCCTTCACGTCCGCGAAGTCCATCACCCAACCGGTCACCTCTCCAACCGGCCCCTCGAGGACGATCTCGATCACCCAACTGTGCCCGTGCAGGCGAGCGCACTTGTGACCGGAAGGGACGTTGGGAAGCCGGTGGGCCGACTCGATCTGGAAGGATTTGCGGAGCTCCATGGGAAGGTGTCTTGGAAGGGGATCAGGTCTCGAGGTCGGTCCAGGTCACGAGGTCGCCCAAGGCGGGACGGCCGTCATGGCGCCATGCCACGGGCGGATCCTGCATGCGGCCCACCGGACAGATGCGACTCGCGCCCCATCGGGCCAGGCGGACGGCGAGCGCGTCGAGGCGGTCGTCCGGGGCCGCCACGGCGACGGTGGAGACCTGGTGCCGGATCGGTTCGGCGAAGCGCAGGACCTCGTCGAAACCCCGGACTGGTTTGACGTAGACGAAGCGGTTGAGGCACGAGGCCTTGAACCGCGGATCGCCGTCGAGGACCACCGTCCACGCCGTCGAGCCCTCGCTGGCCCAGACCTGGGCGGAGGTGGTCGTCTCGAAGAAGAGCGAACCCGAGAGGTTCCGTTCGGAAACCGCGGCGGCGGCGGCGGCCCTCAACGCATAAGCCGTACGGCGGGATGCGATGGCGGCCGACTCCTCCGCCGGAAGGTCGCCGCGGGGCTCGGTCGCCTCGCGACGCGCCAGTTCTTCCGCCAGCTCCCCGGCGAACCGGGCTGCCATCCCTTCCGCTTCCTCCTCGACGTAGTACACATGCGGCGAGAGGCATCCGAGCTGGTTCCACGCCGTCACGTCGTCCGCGGCGGCACGGACCAGGCGCTTCATGGCGTAGGTCGACTGGGACTCCCGTGCGATGAAGCCGAAGCTCAGCCTGTGGCCATAGGGGACCCACCGCTTGCCCGGAGGGATCCGCCCGCGGACCGACTCCAGCATCGCGTCGCCGCCAGTCGCGGTGATGCAGCCGGCCTCCTCGAAAAGCGCCTGCTCGAGTTCCGCCGCACCGGGATCGGAGTGGGACCACGCCACCAGCTCCATCGACGCGCCCAGCTTGGATTCGGTCGCCGCGAGCGAATGCGCGAACAGCCTCGGGATCAAGGCGCCGCGGCGCGGACACCTCACGACCTGCGCCGAGCGGGTCAGAAGACCCAACACCATGGAGAAGAGCGCCGGATTCGGCAGGTTCCCGGCGGTGAGATGCACCAGCAGCTCGGGACCGACCGCCAGCGAACGGCGCCCTCCGCGCATCTCCACGGCCGTCGAGGCGAAATCGTCGAGCCGGCGCACGTCGCCGAGGTCCTGCACGATCAACGCCTCGAGGTTGTCCACCGTGAGCTGGCGGAAGAACGCGTCGAGTCCGCGCGCCAACGTCGCCGCTCCGAAGCCGGTCTCTTCCGGCCCTTCGCGCAGCGCCACCTCCCGGAAACCGAACCCCGGCTCCAACCACTGCTCGGCGGTATAGGCCAAGATCTCCACCAGCGTCCGGGTGCGTTGCCGGAGCAGCCAATTCTCCCGATTCCGGCGTAGCGCGAAACACGCGTCCCTCAGCGTCGTCGGGCTCAGTTCAAGCGCGGGACCCAGGTCCGCCAGGAAGAGGTTCGGGAGGTTCATGGAGTCATCAACGAACAGCCGCGCGGTTCCGCCGCGGCCGCACGGCCGAGCAGCCGGAACGTTCCGCCGCGGCGCTCCGCCAGGTCCCCGGTCTCCACCGCGATCACCGATCCCACGTTCGCCAGGTCCACGATGCGCACCAGCCCCGGCATTCGATCGCCGACCTCCGTACCGGTTTCCGGATCCACCAGCACCAGTCTCGCCCACGGCGGCAGCTCCAGGCCCGCCTCGCCTCCGTAGGCCTGCGACGACAGCTCGCTCATCCCGTACTCCGTCACCACGCCGGCTTCGCCCAGGCCAAGCCGGGCCCGGATCAAGGCATGCAGCTCCTCGCGCGGTACCGTTCTCGAACGCCCCTTGTAGCCGCCCGTCTCCATCACACGGGATCCCGCCGGCAGACCCAGGACCGAGCCGGACGCGGCAAGCCGATCCGTCAAATGGACCATCTGGAACGCCGTGCCAAGCAGCAGGAGCGGACGGCCTTCCCGGGAAAGTTGGACCAGAGTCTCGCCGGCCCCATCGAGCGGCAAATCCCAGCCGTCGACGCCAGGCCGACCCAGGAAGACGGGCTTACCGACGGAAAGTCGCCGGCCGAGGTGGGCGATCATGTGGACCAACGACGAATGGGGCGCCGACGTCGGCTCCGGAGTGAGCGAGATGAACCGGAATCCGCTTTCCGGTATCGGCGACATTCCCCTCAGGAATCCCGCTTCCAGCGAGGCCTCATACAGGCCGAGCGTCGCCTCGGAATGATGATGACGGCTGGGCTGGGTGCCGGTGGTGCCGGACGAATGGAAGACGGCAACCCGATCGGCCGGATCGAGGCTGCTGACGTCGAAGTCCTTGAAGGCCGCTGTCGGAAGGGCGGGAATCGATTTCCAGTCCGTGACGGATTCCGCGTCGATTCCGATCGAGCGACACCAAACCCGATAGACGTGGACGTTGCGGTACTGGAATCGGAACAGCTGGAGGGCCAAGGCCTCCCACTCGGGCCCGGGAGCCGGCGCACCAAGCGGTACACACCGCCCGATGAAGTGGTGGACGTCGGACAGCAGGTTGGAGAAAGAGTCGTGCACGCGGTTTTGGAGGTGCACCGGGAAACGGCGCCGCCGGCTGGTTTTCCGCAACAGCCATGCAAATCTTCTAGTCGAGCGCCGGATCGCTGTCCAGCGGTCGCTGGGAAGTCCTTCGGCGCGTCGGCGAACCTCCTGTCACGCCGTCAACCAGGAGAACCGCCCACAGATCAGGCCGCAACCTCGGTCCGTTGCGGTTCCATTTCGCGGGCTTCCGGCATGACTCCGGCAGGCGGCACTTCGGGCTCTTTGCTCTCGGTGAAAAAATGGATCAGGGTCCGCGCGAAACGCTCGTTCTCCTGCTCCAGCTGCTCGATCTCGACGGTGACCCGGTTGACGTCCCAAAGGGTCAATTCATACACGACACGTCCGAGGCTCGCCTCCAGGCGTTCGTCGCCGACCAGTTGGATGGAACCCCGGAGCGCATTGACCCGGATCGCCGCCACTTGCCAACGCTCACGGCTGATCGCCGAACGCACGAAGGTGATCGCTTCGGTCACCGCACGGGAGAAGCCGCACGCCAGCTCGAAGTAGGCCTTGTCGTCGAGGCACAGCCGCTCCTGGGCCTCGATGATTGACGAACGCTTCCGCTCGTTCTGACTCATCGCATGGCGGATCGCGGACTCGACGTCGGGTCGGGTCAGAGGCTTGGCCAGGAACCGGCAGACATCCAGTGTCGCCGCCTTGGAGACGTTCTCACGGAACGCGTTGGAGGTCGCCATCACCACCGGGGTATGGGCGATCCGCGGAAGATCCCGCACCTTCTTGAGGAATTCGAAACCGTCCAGGTTCGGCATCATGATGTCGCAGACGATGATGTCCGGATAGGGCGGCTTCTCCAGGAGATCCATGGCGGCCAATCCGTCGTCGCATTCGACGATGTGGAACGGGACGTCCTTCGGCAGCATCGCCCGGAAGATCCGCCGGCAGGTGCGGTCGTCGTCCACCAGAAGGACCCGGACGCTGCCGTCCGTGGGTTGGGTCTCCGCGATTTCCTCCATCGCAGGCCGCGCGATGACCCGTCCGATGGCGGCCATCATCTTGCGGATGTCAGCGAGTTCGGTCGGCGCCAAGGTGATGCCGATCTCGAGGCGGTTGCCGCCGGACAGCATCGCCTGCGCCCGCTCACCGGCATCCACCATCATGGATCGGATGCCATGCAGCATCTGGCTTTGCGGCTGCAAGACGTCCTTCTCCTCCGAGTCGACAGCCCGTCCGAAGTCGGCTCCCGAGGTCGGCGCCGGTCCCACGATGGGAAGATCGGTGGAATCCCCCTTCGCGAGAGAAACCTGTTTCTCCAGCTCCCGGATCTTCGATTCGAGGCTCAGGACGGTCTCACGGGCGTCGGCCAACGCCATGTTGGTCGAGGAGGCGTTCGGTGGCACCGACGGATTCCCGTCAGCTGGACGGGCCTTGGCGAAGGCCCCGAAATTGACCCAGAGGTAGATCCCCTGGGCGAGGATCAGGGACGTGGCGATGGTGAAGATCCAGAGGACAACCAGTTTCCCGGTGCCCTCCTCCAGACCGAATCGCGCCAAGACACCCGCCACCAGCGCCAGAAGCGCGGTGAGCAGGAGGAACAGCAATTGGCGGCGTAGTCCTTGGATATCCATGGCTCAGTGATGACGAGGGCAGGAGACGACGACGGGTGACTCTGTCGCTCCCGCGGAAATCTCCCTGCTGATCACCATCGGCCAAAGACCGGAATCCTTGAGCCCTCGGCAGGAAAATCTCACGCCTCCCCGGAAATCCCGGAAGCTTTTGCAAATCAGGATCCTGAAGCTCCCGAACGCCGCCGACGCCACAGGGGGAAGACCACCAGGCCCGCCATCACCGCACCGGCAGCCCAAGTCGACGGATCCGGGACCTCGGCGCCTCCAATCCCGGGGTCCAGTGAAAATCTGGACTCCGAGGTGATCCACGCGCTCCCGCCGGCGGACAGCGACTGGACATGGGCGACGCTGACGGACTCGCCATAGCCCTCGGAGAGGGTCTCCACCAGGAGATCGTAGATGCTGAGCCCACCTTCCCGCTCGAGGAGGATCGAAAAGACGCCCCCGGCACCAAAGCGATCCCGCCGCGAATTCGGGAGATCGACCTCGAAGTCGAATCGGAAACCGCCGCCCGCATTCTGGTCGTCCTGGCGGTCCAGCCGGAAATTGGCCCGACCGCTGAAGTTTTCCCGGGCAACCTCCGAGATCCGGACCGTACCTGGGTCGATCGACTCCCGGAAATTGAAGTAAAACGACGACGCGAACTCCGAGTTCCTCAGGCCGGAGGCACCCAAGGTCAGCAGGACCGCTTCGGCGGACTCTCCCTTGGTGTCGGTGAAGGTTGCGGTCAGCCAAGGGCTGTCACCCACGGGCTTCTCGTCGCCGGAATACACCAAGGAGTACCCGATCGTGACCGAATCGGCCGCCAATCCCGACGCAAAGAAGGCCGTGAAGACGGCGGAACTGAATTTTCGCACTGGTTGATGGGCTCCCGCCCGAACCGGGCCTTGGTCCCGTACGGATGAACGAAAACATCGACCCTTTCGGGCTGGGACCGTAGTCCCGAGATACCCTAGGGAAACCCAAGGGTCCGCGGGTCAGGCGACCGGAGCGCCCTTGCGACGACGCAGATGGCTCCAGACCAGCAATCCGCCAACAACCGCCAGTGCTCCGGTGGTGGCCGGTTCTGGAACCGCGGTTCCAGGTTCCAAGGAAAACCGGGAACCCGAGGTCACCCAGACGCTGCTGCCATCCGCAAGCGACTGGATGTGGGCGACGCTCAACGACTCCTCCTTGTTCTCAGACAACGTGGTCACCAGCAGGTCGTAGATCCCGATTCCGCCCTCGCGTTCGAGGAGGAAGGACAACTGGCTTTCATCGCCCATCCGCTCGCGGCGGGACGTCGGCAGGTCCACCTCGAGGTCGAAACGGTAGCCTCCGCCGGCGTTCTGATCGTCCTGCCGGCCGATCCGAAACTCGGGCTCACCCTTGAAATTGCCGGCCGCCACGTCGGAAATGCGGACGGAACCCGGATCGATGGACTCCCGGAAGTTGAAGAAGAACGAGGATACGAACTCCTTGTCGACCAAGCCGGTCACATCGAGGGTGACCATCACGGCCTCGCCCAGGTCCCCCTTGACGTCCTCGAACCTCGCCGTAAGCCAAGGCGGTTCCCCCATCGGCTTGCTGTCTCCGGAATAGACGATGGAATACTCGATCGAGGCGATGTCAGCCAAGAGGCCGGTTGCCGCCAAAAGGCTGGCGGCGACGGATCGGATGACGGTTCTTGAGACCATGAAGTTTGGGTTGGTTCCCCCCCCTGTAGGGATTCCGAACCAAATTTTTTAAGGCAATCACCTGATGTCGCAACGAAAAAAATACTGGAATGGATGGGGGTTGCTCTGGATTCCCTACCGCAATGATCCACTTCGCTGGAAACGGCGGACGCGGCAAACACCTTCCAAGCGGCACGCCACTCCGAGGATCCGGATCGTCACCGGACCACCTCGACTGGCAGGCTGCTCCCGTGTCGGAGATCGAGCTCAACGAAGCCTTCCTGTCCAAGTCCGCCGGTTGGGAGGTGATGAAGGAGGCCCGGGCGGTGTTGGCCAGCGGCCGGGTGCTCTCCTCCAACTGGACGCCTCCCATGCTCAAGGGCGTGGTCCAGTCCGATCAGACCAGCTACCGCGCCGGCCTGGTGATCCGGGGCCCACTGGACATCGAGAACGTCTGTTCCTGCAGGAAATCCCGGGAATGGGGAACCCTTTGCGCACACTCGATCGCCGTCGGCCTGCACCACCTGAAGCCCGCCGCGACGCCCACCCCCGCCTGGACTGCGGCACCACCTGGAAACCCGCCCCCAAGCCGTCCGGTCAGGCCGACAAAGGATCCAGTCCGCCTGCGTCGCTCCGACTCCGGTGAACCGCTGGAGATCTCGGTGATCTTCCCGCCCAACCTCGCGGAGGGTCTGGTCCGGGGGCGCCTGATGCTGGTGTTCGAGGGCAGGACCCGACAGGGAAGGGTTCCGTTGAACTCGCTGGTCCGTGCCGGCGCGTTCCGGCTCCCTCCGGAGGATGGACGACTCCTGGATGCCGGCGAACTCGCCGCCGGCGGCGACACTCCCGGAATGGTCCAATTGGATGCGGCGACGCTTTCCCCGTTGTTCGAGGCGATGGCTGGACACCCGAGACTGACTCTCGGACGAGGTCGCGCCCTGGCGATCGAAGCCACGCCGGCCGGCCTGCCGATCCGGGCCAGGCTGGAAGCGGACGGGCAGATCCTGCTTTCAATGCCTCCGGCGCCCGCAGGAGCCGCACTTTTTCTCGCGCCCGACCGGACCTGGATCCTGCGGGACGACCGCCTCCATCCGCTGGCGATCCCGCCCGCCTTCCGTGAGGTGCTCCAGAAACCGGTGCGGATACCCCGGGTGAAGGTTCCGGGTTTCCTGCTGCA
>CAMASJ010000062.1 GCA_945860685.1 Akkermansia muciniphila | reverse complement strand
CCGAGCCGTCCTGGGGGAACGCGGCGCTGAGCTGCCGCAGGACCGCCAGGTTCGGGAACGAGTCGTCGAACCAAGGGCGGTACTGCCGGATGCGCTGCTGCATTGTGTCCAGCTCTGCGACCTTGGCCGACATGGCGGACCAACGGCGTCCGAGCAGGAAGAGCTGGACCTGCTGGTAGAGCACGAGTGCGGCGAGCAGCGCGAAGACGCCGGCGGCCACGGCCCCCGCGGTCTTGAGCCGGCCCGCCGAGTAGCGGGCCACGAGGCGTCCCACCAGGGTCGGACGCGGTGGAAGCAGGTCGCAGGGCGACGGGATCCCCACGAGGAAGCGGGCCGCGATCGCGACGGCGATGGAAGCGGGCGTGCCGGAGGCAATCCCGGGTCCCGGCTCGCCGTCCGGGAAGTTCGGTGCGACCTCGGTTGCCAGTCCGGACTGGCGCAGGCGGTCGCCGAGGGCATCCGCGAGGGCCTGTGACGGTGCCGACGGCCCGGTGATCCGGGCGCGCGTCACCTGTTGGCGGAGCGCATCCGGAAGCTGGCCGAGCGTGATGCGGATCTCGCGGGCCACGATCTCCGGCCGCGGGGCGAGGCGGGAGCCGTCCTCGGCCGGATCGCCTTCCAGGGTCCGATGCGCGGCGACGCCGCCACCGGCCATGACCAGCAGGATCACCTGTTCGTCCTCGAGGGAGATCAGCAGGAGTCCGTCGCGGAATTCCTGGGGACGCACCAAGGCTGGGGTTCCCAGCGGGAGTCCTTCCAGCCGGAGTCCCGCCTTCGTCAGGCCCGCCTCGAGTCCCGACAACGGCGAGTCGGCCACGCCGAACAGGGTCACATGGTGGCTGCCGCCGGGAAGCCCGCACCGGGACGAACCCTGGCGCAGCGCAGCGGTGTCGGTGGAGAAGCAGCGTTCTGCCTCCAGCTGGAGGAGGCTTTCGGCGTCGGCGTCCGGGAGCTCGGGGATCTCGGTCCTGCCGGTGAGGATCCAGCGGGGCGGGACGGCGACCACGCAATGGCGCTCGCGGATGCCCGCGGCCTCGAGGTGGGTCCGGATCTCGGTGCCGAGAGCCTCGGGGGGGGTGGAGGGGACGGCGGAGGCCAAGGGCACGGTGACGCTGGCGACGATGCGCAGCGATCCGTTCGCGCGGACGAGATGGGCGGCCTCGAGGCGGCCCGCTCCGAGCCGGAGACCGACGATCGAGGTGGGGCGTTTCCGTCGCCCGAATCCGGAGATGGCGGCTGAGTTCATGGGGTGTTTCCGGCCAGAAGCTTCTCCCGGATCGTGTCGCCGAGGGCCCAGCCGAGCCGGCTGAGGTCCTGTCGGTGGATGATCTTCGGGGTGCCGTCGGAGAGGTCGAAGACGAAGCGGACCCGCCGGTAGCCGCGTCCCTCGGGACCCACGGCCGCGATGTCGGCGGAGTACTGGAAGCTGCGGGTCGTGATGCGGTCGCGTTGGGCGAGGGCGGTGACCACGGGGCTGTTCCGGCCGAGGGCGGTGACGATCCAGGCCACGCTTCCGAGGGAGTCGGGGTTGCTGCGGCGGTAGTTGATGAGCGTCTCCGCGGCGCCGGTGGCGGTCTGCTCATTCACGCCGGAGCCCATGAACAACGCGGTGAGCACGGGCTCGGGGGCGGTGTTGATGTTGACCCGTCCGTAGGTGAAGGAGTTGGTGGACGTGGCCAGTTCGCCGGCGATGCGCGCGAAGTCGTCCTCGCCCAGTCCGCTGTTCAGGTAGAACTGGAGGGGGCTCGCGATGGTCGGCGTGGCGTTGCCCCGGAATCCCAGCTGGTTGAGCACCTGCTGGGCGCGCGCCTGGCCGAAGGCGGTGCTGAGCAGGCCGAGCAGCTGCGCGCGGTTGCTGATGTTGGTCAACGTCGTGCCGTCGGAATGGGTGTTCGGCTCGCGGCTGTACACCGTGAGGTAGTCGAGCAGCCCCGGGTAGAAGGGCTTGGCCCCGGAGGCCGCCTTCTCCTGGGCATCCTGGACGCCGTTGCGGTTGCGGTCGGCGCCCTCGAGGTCGGCGAGCGTGATCCCCTGGACCAGCCGCAGCTCGTCGAGGCTCTCGTACTGGCCATGCTTGGCCTCGTAGCCCAGGGCCCCGTAATTCAGCGTCAGGGTGCTGTTGGTGGACCGCCAGTCGACGACGGCCTGGGCGACGTCGACGAACATCCCGGGCAGGTAGACGAGGATGTTGGAGCCGGCCCGGTTGATGTTCAGCTTGCCGGCCTCGTCCACGAGCCCGAAGACAGGTTGGGTGGCGGTGACGTTCAGCGTCGGCGGCGTGTCGCGTCCGATGATCCACACCCTGGCCTCGCCGATGGGAAGGGATTCGCAGCGGAAGAGGGAGTTGGTCGGGATCACCCCGTTGGTGGAGAGGTTGAGGATCGACCAGGCCACGTACCGGGAGGCCCCCTCGATGGCCTGTTCGGCGGCGAGGCCCGCGGCGCGGTTGGCCGAGGCCCGCAGCTCGAGGGTCATGGTGTCCGCGAAGTAAAGGGCCAACGCCACCAGGCCGACGGACATCCACAGCACGAGGATCAGCACCGACCCCCGCTTCCTTGGAGCGCTCTCGGGACTTGATGGAGCTGTGGTCCTCAATCGCTCAGAGGGTGGTGTTGGAGATGTTCCGGGCAACCACGCGTACCGGGACGAGGAGTTCCGTCGGGTTGGAGGGGTCGGAGTTGGCGCCGCGCTGGATCTGGAGCCGGACGGCCAACGGGAGGTTCGTGCTCAGGGCGGCGGTGTCCGACGTGTCCCAGGTCTCGGTCCACATCGCCCCGTCGAAGCACTGGACGCGGAACTGGGAGACGTCGCGGAGGACGAGCTGGTCCTCGGACTGGGGTGTGCCGAGGGTGAGGAGGTTGCGGGTGACGGACCGGTACAGGTCCCTGGAGTTGCCGTTGCCGCGGAGCCCGTAGGCCACGCGTTGGACCTCGCCCCAGGGTTGGGTGCGGTCCATGATGGCGGTCGCGGTGTGGAACTCGAGCTGGACGGGTTGTCCGAGGCCGAGGGCGGAGACGTTGCCGGCCCGAAAGGCGCCCGACATGACGCCGTCCGGCTTGGGGGCGACGGCGCAGGCGAGGTCGCGGCGCAGGATCTCCGCGGCCTGGTCGAGCGGTGCGGCCGCGTCGATGGTCTCCGCGGTCCTGTTCCGGAGCCGCACCGCGCCGAAGAAGGCGCCGTTCACGGCGACCAACACGATCGCCGCGAGTCCGATTGCGAGGATCAGCTCGATGAGCGTGAACCCGTGCCGGGCCCTTTTGCCCAGACCTGTCGTCCCGATGGAATTCCAGACGTTCAACGGGAGGAGGTGGCGGACAGGGTGGAGGAGGCGCCGGGATTCAGGTCGGCGACATCGGCCAGGGTGGAGAGCCGCACGGCGTAGTCGCGTCCCTGGGCGGCGAAGGTGACCTCGGCGGTGAGCACCTGGAGGTCGGGAAGGTTCCAGTTCGAACGGCTCAGCGACCAGCGGTACTCGATGTTCCCCTCGCGGGTGGTTCCACGTTGGGAGGCGTTGGACCAGTTGGTGAGAACGAGGCTCTCGTTGAGAACGCGGTCGGCGATCCGCGCGGCAGCCCCCTTCCTTGCGGCGACAGTGCCCGAGAGGCTGGCGACGCGCAGCGCCTGGACAGCGGCCGGGATGACGATCGCCAGGAACAGCAGCGACGCCAGCAGCTCGGCCAGCGTGAAGCCGGAGCGGCGGTGTCTAGTTGCTTGCGTTCTGGATCTCATATCCGCGTCGGTCGGCGGCCTCCACCAGCCACAGGGACGTCCCCAGCGCGTCCCTCAGCTCGACCCGGCCGGGACTGCCTTCATCCGCGGTTCCATCGGGAAGCCATCGGATGGCGGGGCGGTCGCGGAAGGTGACCGAGGTGCCGGTGCCCGTGGTTACGGAAATGCGGAGGGTTTCGTCGGCGATGAACTCGAGTTCCTTCGGATCGGACTTCCCGGCCGGGGTTTCCGTGGCCATGCCGTAGCGTCCCGCGGCGGCGTCGAGCCAAACCATGGCGGGCATCCCGTCCGAGATCGCCCGGGCCTGGCCGGCACGGAGCAGCGAGTACAGACGATGGGCCTCGGAGTGGATCGCCCGACCGCGGATGAATCCGGAGATGCGCGGCGACACGATGGAGACGGCGATCACGAGGAGGGCGAGGACGAGGACCAGCTCGATGAGCGTGAACCCGTCCCGCGTTCCCCGGTCACTTGGCCGTCCAGTTGCCGATGTCATCGTCGGTGCCGGTCTTCCCGTCGGGTCCGGACGAGGAGATGTCGAAGGAGTTGGCGTTGTGGCGTCCCGGGTAGGCGTAGGTGTACGCGTTGCCCCACGGGTCCTGCGGGATCTTGTCCAGATAGGGTCCGCGCCAGTTCTTCGCGTCGCGCGGCGCCTGGAGGAGGTCGTTGATGTTCTTGGGGTAGAAGCCGCTGTCGACCTCGAAGGCGTCGAGGGCGGTCTTGACCGCGGCGATGTCGGCGCGGACGGCGGCCTGACGGGCCTGCTCGGAGCGTCCCATCATCTTGGGGATCACCAGGGCGGCGAGGATGCCGATGATGGTGATCACCAGCAGCATCTCGACGAGGGTGAAGCCGTGGCGCCGGCGACGGGATTCCGGGGCGCTGGTGGAGGCGGGGATCTTCATGGGGAGGTGGGGACGATTCGGGTCGGTTCGGTGGCTTACTTGATGTTGTCCTGGAGCGAGAACACCGGCAGGAGCATGCCGATGAAGATGATGCCGATGAAGCCGGCGATCATGAAGAGCATGAGGGGTTCCGCGAGTGCGACGGCGGTCTTGAGCTGTCGGTCGAGTTCGCCCTCGGTGACGTTCGCGATGCGGACCAGTTCCTTGTCGAGATGGCCGCTTTCCTCTGCGACCGAGATCATCTCCATCACGGAACCGGGGAAGAGCGTGCGGCATTCGGCAAGGCTCTGGCCGAGACGTCCTCCCTGCTGGACCTTCTCGATCGATTCGGCGACGGCGTCGACGAGGATCTGGTTGCCGATGGACTTGCGGGCGACGTTCAGGCCTTGGACGAGGGGAACCCCGGCCCCGAGCAGGGTCCCGAGCATGCGGCAGAACCGGGCCATGGCGAACTGGGCGAGCAGTGTGCCGACCACCGGGGAATCCAGCAGCATGCCCTCCCAGGAGCGGCGTCCCTTCTCGGAGGTGAACCAAGTCCGCAGTCCGAAGAACGCCCCCAGGCCGGCCACGACGAAGACGAGGCCGTATTCCCGGAGTCCGCGGCTCGTGGCGATGATCAGCTGGGTGATCAGCGGCAGCGAACCCTTCACGCTCGCGAAGACCGTCTGGAACTTGGGGATGAAGAAGACCAGCAGCACACCCAACACGACCAAGGCGAGCACCAGAAGCACCGCCGGATAGATCATCGCGGTGGCGACCTTCGACTTCAGGTCCTTTTCCCGGGACTGGAAGTCGGCGATCTGGGCGAGGACGAGGTCGAGGAAGCCGCCCGCCTCGCCGGCCTGGACCATGGCGGTGTAGACCTTGGGGAAGGTCTCCGGGGAACGCGCCATGGCATCGGCGAGCGACATGCCGTCGACGACGAGGTCGTGGACTTCCCGCCACTTCGCGGCGGCGGCCGGGGAAGAGGCCTCCTTGCCCAAGATGACAAGTGCACGGCTCAGCGGGACGCCGGCGGAGAGCAGGCTGGAGAGGAGCCGGGTGAAGGTCTCGAGCTCCTTCGAGGAGACCTTGCTGGAACCGAAGCCGGTGGTGGCGTTGGCGGCACCGGATGCGGCGGGACGCGACTTGCCGTCCTTGCCCGGCTTCTCGGTGAGGCGCAGAGGCCTGAGCCCGAGCGACTGGATCTGGCGCAGGGCGTCCGGGCGTCCACCGGCGTCGATGGCGCCCTCGGCGATCCCGCCGTCGGCACGGAGGGCCTTGTACTGGAAGGTCGGCATGCCGGGGCTACTTCCGGTTCACCGCGATCTCGGCCGCCGAAGGGGCGTCGGGCGACGCGGCGGGCGTGGCCTGTTCGGTCTCCTTGGCCGTGGTGACGCTGAGGACCTCCTCCACGGTGGTGATGCCCTGCGCGACCAGCCGCCAGCCGTCCTCGGCCAACGTCCGCATTCCGGCACGGCGGGCCGCGTCGCGGACCCTGTCGGTCGACGCGCGGGAGAGGATCATCGAGCGGATGTTTTCGTCGGTGTCCATCCATTCGAAGATGGCGTGGCGTCCTAGGAAACCGATCCCGCGGCAGTCCCGGCAGCCGTTGGCCTGGTAGAGCACGGCACCCTCGGGAAGGCCGAGCCGCGACTTGAAGGCCGCGGCGGTCGGGCTCAGGTCGGGTGTCTTGCACTTCCTGCAGAGCACACGGACGAGGCGTTGCGCGAGGACAGCCTCCAGGGAGGAGGCCACCAGGTAGGGTTCGACACCCATGTCCACCAGCCGTGTCAGCGCGCCCGGGGCGTCGTTGGTGTGGAGCGTTGAGAAGACCAGGTGGCCCGTCAGCGAGGCCTGCACGGCGATCTGTGCCGTCTCCTGGTCGCGGATCTCACCGATCAGGACCACGTCGGGATCGTGGCGCAGGATCGAGCGCAAACCGCGGGCGAACGAGAGGCCGGCCTTTTCCGAGACCTGGATCTGGTTGACGCCCTTGAGCTGGTATTCGACGGGGTCCTCGATGGTGATGATCTTGCGGACAGCGTCGTTGATCTCGTTGAGAGCCGTGTAGAGCGTCGAAGTCTTGCCGCTGCCGGTCGGGCCGGTGACCAGGATGATGCCGTGGGGAAGTCCGAGCACCCGACGAAAGCAGTCGAGGTCCCGCTTCGCCATCCCGATGTCACCGAGTCCGCGCATCGAGGAGTTCTGGCGCAGGAGGCGCATGACCACGGCCTCACCATGGAGCATGGGGATGATCGAGACGCGGATGTCCACGTCGGCGGAGTCGATGCGGACCTTGATGCGTCCGTCCTGAGGCAGGCGCTTCTCCGCGATGTTCAGGTGGCTGAGGATCTTGACGCGAGAGACAATGGCCGGCTGGAACTGCTTCAGCTGCGCCGGCACCGGGATTTCCTGCAGGTCGCCGTCGATCCGGTACCGGATGCGGAACTCGTCCTCGAACGGTTCCAGGTGGATGTCCGAGGCGCGCAGCTCGATGGCGTCCTTCAGCACCTGGTTGACGAAGCGGATGATGGACGCCTCGTCCTGGCCGTCGGAGTCGAGGTTGTTGTCCTCGGCGCCCTCGTCGACGATCTGGATCGACTTCTCCTCGTCGAGGGTGCCGATGGTGTCGGCGCCGACGCCGAGGTGCTTCTTGAGTTCGCGCTGGATGGCCTCGGTGGGCGCGAGAACCGGATGCAGCCGCAGTCCGGTGAGCGTCTTCAGAGCGTCGAACCCCTGGGTGTTGAACAGGCGGCTGGTGGCCACCTCGACCGTCCCTCCGTTTCGGCGCAGGGGCAGGAGTTCCTCCCGCATCAGGACGCGGGCGGGGAACTGCGCGAGCAGATCCCGACCCGGGTCCACGGCGTCGAGGGAGGAGTACTCCAGCCCATATTCCGGTGCCAGCCACCGCAGGACTTCAGCTTCGCCGGCGGCCGCCTTCCCCGACCTGAGGTACTCTTCGCGGTCGCCGACGGACAACTGGCGGGCCGTCACCATCCCGTCCAGCAGCGGCTGGAGGTCGGAGGCGGTTTCGGCGACGGGATTGACGGCGACGGGCATCGGGTTCCTCGGGGCGGATGGGCGTGGGGCGTTCGGCTCAGTTGAGCAGGCCGAGCAGGGTGGCGGCCGCCTCCTGCTTCACCGTGAGGACCTTGCGCAGGTCGTTCTGGGCCGCTTCCAGCTTCTCCTGCTTGGCCTTCTGCGAGGCCTTGTACTTGGCCAGGGCGTCCTTGATCTGGGCCGCCGGGGCGTTGTCGTCGATGGTCTTCTGGAGGGCCTCGGCCTCGGGGCTGGAGCCGCCGAAACCGCCACGACGGCCGCCTCCGCCGCCCTGGTCGTTGCCGCCGCGACGGCCCGGTCCCATCAGGCGGCCCATGCCGGCCGCACCGGAGATGCGGCTTTCAAACACCTTCTGGACCAGCGGCTGAATCGCCTTCCACTCAGTCTCGTCGGTGAAGCCGAGCTCTTCCCGAAGCCGCTCCATCATGCGCTGCTGCATCTGGGCCGGATCCCAGTTCCCGCGGCCGCCGGGTCCGCCGGGTCCGCCGGGTCCGCCTTGGCCTCCGCCTTGGCCTCCGCCTTGGCCTCCGCCCTGTCGGTCGGGGCGCGGGTTTTCGTTCTGGGCCTGGGCCGAGCTCAGGACGGTGGAGACGGCGAGGATGGCGCAAAGTCCGGAGATCCGGCCGCCATGGAGCAGTGAGTGAAGGGCTTTCATGTCGATCTGAGTGTTGGATTGAGCTTCGAAGGTCGCAGACAGCGAGGAATATGAGGCGGTTACGGGTTCCGCCGGGAATCGTTCCCAGCGGACGCGAGCTCCTCCAACGCCTTCAGGCAGTACCAGCGCACCGCGCCGCTCATTGGCGGCTCCAGGCGGTCGAGTTCTTCGGCGGTACACCAGCGGATGTCGTGGTGTTCCGCCGCGGCCAGGGTCAACGAGCCCGAACGCGGCCGCGCGAAGTAGATCATGCCGATGTGCTCGTGGGTGGCGGAGATGCGATGGACGTCGAGGAACCTCGGCGCGATGAGGGCGCGGGTGCCTGGCTCGGTCGTGGGTGGACGTTCCCCCACCAGCTCCACCTCGAGGCCGGTCTCCTCCCGCGCCTCCCTCAACGCCGCCTGCTCCGGGTCCTCGTCCAATTCCACGTGCCCGCCGACGGGAAGCCATTTCCCCAGCTTGCGGTGGTGGATCACGAGGACCCTGGGGCCTTCGACGATCAGAAGCGCCACGGTGAAGTCGATTTTCTCGTGGATATGGGCCATGGGTGGAGGTTGAAGGGGCTGGACCGACGATGGCGAGTCCCGGGGTGGACTCCGTGGCCGTTGACCTCGGAGACTGGATTCGGGGAGGGTAACCCCGCGTGACCGAACACCCTCTCGTCGCCCAGATCACCTCTCCGGATCCGGCGGTCCGGAATCGTTCCCTCGACGCATGGGCGGAAGGCCGCGAGGCGGCCGAGCTGCTGGAGGCGGGCCGTGCCTTGGATGCCTTCCGGCGCGGTGCCGAGAACCTCTACGAGCGGGTGCGGGCCCTGTTCTTCCTCGCGGCGCTCCACCGTTTCCAACTGCCCACCCGTCTGTTCCCTACGGGTTCCGGGACGCTGATCCCGTTCCATGGCTTCGAGCACCTTCTCGGGCGCCGCTTCGAGGAGGCGATCGACACCTTCCTCGCCGCTCAGGAGGCGAACGGCCCTTCGGACGGCCTCTGTTCGGCGCTGGCGGCCTCTTACCACAGGCTTGGCTTCCAGACGCTGGCCGACCAGGTCCGGCGGAGCGTCCGGACCGTCCGAGGCAACCAGTGGATGTTCCGCATGGGACATCCGGCCGACCAACCTCTCCGACTTAGGCCCGAACTCCGGGTACGGTCCTCCGACGGGACCTTCCCCATCTTGCGGGAGCAGACGCCGGTCCGCATGGACCTAACCCATTCGGCCTGGTCGGACATCTTCTTCCTCGGGATGGACTACCCGGAGGGCGCGAAGGTGTTGAACATCTCGGTCGACCTCGGTGTGCACGGCCGTGATGCGGCGCCGCGGCCTCCTGTGGGAGCCTGGCTCCGCGTGATCGAGGAGCCTGTCCTGAGGTTGACCTCCGTCGACTTGGGTGCCACGGCGGACCTGACCTCGTTGGGCGACGTGTTTGATTTCGCCCGCGACTACCTCGGCCTGCTGAAGGCCGCGGTGATCGCCTCGGGCATCGTCCCACCTGGAATCGAGGGTTCCGGCCAATGCCTCGAGGAACTGCTGGCCCGCGTGGTCGGCCCCGGCCTCGGGCTGGAGATCTGCTCGTGCGTCAACGACATCCCCAAGGGCTCCCGTCTCGCGGTCAGCACCAACCTCCTCGGTTCCCTCATCAGCGCCTGCATGCGGGCCACGGGCCAGGCGGCCTCGCTGACCGGACCTTTGGAGGAATCCGAACGCCGGCTGGTACTGGCCCGGGCGCTCCTTGGCGAATGGCTCGGCGGCTCCGGTGGCGGATGGCAGGACTCCGGTGGCGTCTGGCCGGGAATCAAGCTCATCACCGGTGTGCCGGCGGGCGAGGACGATCCCGAATGGGGTGTGTCGCGCGGCCGGTTGATGCCGGTTCACCACGTCTATTCGCGGGACGAGATACCGGATTCCGCGCGGCGGGCGCTGATGGATTCGTTGGTGGTGGTCCACGGCGGAATGGCGCAGAACGTGGGACCTATCCTGGAGATGGTGACCGAGAAGTACCTGCTGCGTTCCCCGGCGGAATGGCGCGCACGGCAGGACGCCCTCGGGGTTCTTGATGAGGTGGTCTCGGCGCTTCGGCGTGGCGACATCCAAGCGTTGGGTGCAGCGACGACGCGCAACTTCCGCCAACCCCTCCAGGCCATCATCCCGTGGGCCTCCAACCATTTCACCGAGCAGGTCATCGCACGTTGCGAAGCCGACTTCGGCCAGGACTTCTGGGGATTCTGGATGCTGGGCGGGATGTCCGGCGGCGGCATGGGATTCATCTTCGCGCCCCACCGCAAGGCGGAGGCCCAAGAACGTCTGAGGACGATCCTGCTGGAGACCAAGCGGTCGCTATCGTCCGCGCTGCCGTTCGCGATGGATCCGTTCGTGTTCGACTACGCGATCAACGAGAACGGGACCTTCGCCGAGTTGGTCACCGGGGCGGATGCCCTGATGCCGCCGAACTACTACGCGCTGACCCTGCCGCGGCTCCTGCGGTCGGACCGCAGCGGACTTCCGGCGGCGCGCCGGGCCGAGATCGACAAGTTCGGCGCGGCCTGCCGCACCCGTCCCGAACTGGCCGGCATGGTGCAGACCCTGTTTGACGTCCTGCTGCCGCGCGGCCGTTCCCAGGCCTCGGGCGACGGTTCGCTTCCCGAGCTGCTTCGCCACAACGGCTTCGATCCGGAACTGCACGAGCAGGTGCGTTCGGACCTCAAGGAAGGACGCATCGGTCTCGCCCAGAACCGGCTCCGCGCGGACGCCACGGTCGAGGACGTGCTCGATTCCGATGTGGAAAGGCTGCCTGAAGGTCCTTGTGAGTCGTGGGATGCGGACCGGGATCGGGGACTGGAGTCCCTGCGTTGCGGCGAGGTCGCCGTGGTGAGCCTCGCCGCGGGGGCGGGTTCGCGTTGGACCGGCGGCGCCGGCACCTGCAAGGCGTTGCATCCGTTCGCCCGGCTAGCGGGACGCCATCGCACCTTCATCGAGACCCACCTGGCCAAATCCCGTCGCGCCTCCCGTCTTTCCGGGACGCCGGTCCCACACCTGTTCACCACCAGCTACCTGACCGACGGACCGACCGCGCGGTTCCTCGAGGACGTCGGGCGCTACGGCTATGTGGGGCCGCTCCACCTCTCGCCCGGACGCAGCGTCGGCCTGCGATTCATCCCGACGGAACGGGACCTGCGTTTCGCCTGGGAGGAGATGCCACAGCAGGTGTTGGACGTGCAGCAGCAGAAGGTCCGCGACAGCCTGCGAGCCGCCCTCATCGGATGGGCCCGGTCCGCCGGGGAGGCCTCGGACTACACGGACAACGTCCCGCTCCAGTGCCTGCACCCGGTTGGACACTTCTTCGAGGTGCCGAACCTGTTCCGCAACGGGGTGCTTGCAACCCTCCTCCGGGAACGCCCGAACCTGAGGTACCTGCTGCTCCACAACATCGACACCCTCGGTGCGGACCTCGATCCCCGCATGCTCGGACGCCACATCGCGAGCGGCGCCACGCTCACCTTCGAGGTCATCCAACGCCGGCTTGAGGACCGTGGCGGCGGCCTCGCACGGGTGCAGGGACGTCCGCGGCTCGTCGAGGGCCTCGCCATGGCCCGTGAGGAGGACGAGTTCGGGCTGCGCTACTACAATTCGATGACCACCTGGATCGACCTCGACCGCCTTTTGGCGGCATTCGGCCTGGGCCGCGCTGAGATCCTCGAAGGCGACAGCGCCGTCGTCACCGCGGCGATCCGCAGGATGGCGGCAAGGCTTCCGACCTACGTCACCATCAAGGACGTCAAGAAGCGCTGGGGGCACGGCCAGGAGGACGTCTTCCCGGTGGCGCAGTTCGAGAAGCTCTGGAGCGACCTCACCGCCTTGCCCGAGATCGACTCGCGCTTCGTCGTGGTGCCACGTCGTCGTGGTCAGCAGTTGAAGGATCCCGCCCAGCTCGACGGCTGGCTTCGCGACGGTTCCGCCGCGCATGTGGAATCGATCGGGGACTGGACCTGAACCCCGGGTTCGTTCCCGGTGGGTTTCGCGGCGCCGGTGATGCGGGTCTTCCGGGGAATTCCGTCAACCCTTCAGCTGCTGGCGGGCGAGGACGGCGGCGCCGGTGATGCCGGCCTCGTCTCCGAGCTTGCTGGCGACGATCTCGACATCCTTGAGCGCGCCCGGCATGGCGTAGTCGCGGGCGGTCTCGACGATGATGGACATCATCTCGTCCTCGAGCGCGTCGAGGACGCCGCCGCCGAGCACGATCACCTCCGGCCCGAGGATGTTGGCGAGGTTGGCGATGGCGATGCCGGTGTATTCGGCGGCGCTCTCGACGACCTTCTCCGTGAGCTTGTCGCCGCGTCGCAGGGCCTTGCGGAGGTCGCCGCTCTTGAGGTCCGTGATCGTCTCGCCGCCCTGGAGGAAGTCGGTGAGCACGGTCTTCTCGCCCTCCTTGGCGCGTCGGGCGAGTTCCCGGAAGATCGCAGTGCGGCTGGCAAGGGCCTCGAAGCATCCGAGGTTGCCGCAACCGCACTTGGGACCGCCCACCTCGAGCACCATGTGTCCGATCTCGCCCGCGGTGTGGTTGAAGCCGGAGAAGAGCCGGCCGTCGAGGATGAGCCCGCCGCCGATGCCGGTGCCGAGGAAGATGCCGAGCAGGTTGCGGGGCTTCGCCTTCATCTCGACCTCATGCACGCCGAGGGTGCAGGCGTTGCAGTCGTTCTCGATGAACACCGGGATGCCGAGGTGCTTCTCCAACTCCTTCTGCAGCGGGGCGTTCTTCCACTGGAGGTTGGGGGCGAAGATGACCTCGCCCTTGGCCGGATCCACGGCCCCCGGGGCGCCGATGCCGACCGCCTTGATCTGCTTCGGGGAAAGGTCCGCCTCGTCGGCCGCATCCCGCACACAGCGGGCGACCCGCTCGACCACCGACTCGAAGCCGCGGACCGACTTGGTGCTCAGCTTCGAGGTCTGCAGCAGGCGCAGTTGGGGGGTGAAGACGCCGGCGAGGATCTTGGTCCCGCCCAGGTCCACGCCAACGATCACATCCTGTTTGGTGGGCTCGGCCATGGTATGCGTCCCCATCAGGCTGAAAACCACCCGGCGCGGGCAAGGAAAACGTCGCAACAATTCTCCCTTCCCAGCTGCCGGAACGATGGCCCGGACCCCAAGTTTGACGTCCTGACCACCGGACGCTCCACGTGGGGAACGGGACCGGGGGCTACTCCCTCGAATGTGACGAGCTGAGTTCGTGGCTCGGCTGCTGCGGATTGACGATTTTGGAAATGACCGCCCCGGGAATCGAAGAGTGCTCCCCGGGATCGCCCGGATTCGGAACGGGCTTGGTTTCGGGTCCCAGCAGTCGGGCGATGAGGATCAGGATCAACGTCGTGTTCACGGCCGCCCCGGGTGGCAGGCGGCATGCCATTCTCCGAATCGACCCCATGCCCTTCGCCTCCGATGCGGCCCAAGTTGGGGCTGCGATGGACCACGCTGGGGCGGGTCGTCAGGAGTTGGCCGGCGAAGCGGGTGGGCGGGGCACTTCGATGATCTCCCGTTTCCTCAGCAGTTGCCTCACCCCGGCGCGGCGCAGGCAGGTCGCGGCCACGCCCGCGAGTCCGTAGGTGATGAGCACCCATCGGATGTCGAAGGGAATGGGGACGAAGAAGAGGAGCTTCTGGAAGCGGTTCCAGCCCAATCCGATGACCAGGCAGGCCACGGCTCCGGAGAGGCCGGATTCACGACGGAGGACGGACTGCGCGGCCGAAATGCAGATGGCCCCTGCGATGAGCAGGTAGAGCCAGGATGACCGGACGATTCCGAGGACATCCGGCCAGCGCCGCCAAGCGAGGCCGTCGCCAATCCACCAGACGAGGATGCCGGCGGCCAGGAGGGCGAGGACCAGCGCCGTCCAGCCTTGGATCCGGTTCTCGAGCGCGTTCAGCAACCGTTTCATGAAGCGTACCTCCGGTCGGATCGGTACCCGGGATGGGAGCCGTCGTCGATCCCGTGATTGGACAACGGTTTCCCGTGCGGGGCGGCCATCGGCGCGGGAATGGTGAAAGACTCCTGACGTCGTCTCCGACACGTGCGTGAAGTGGGGGTATCGAGTTTCAGGGCTTCGGGACGAATCAGGGTCGTGTCGAACCGGGCAGTTGGATTTCGTAGAGGCCGTTTCGAGCGGTGCGGCTGGTGATGATCAGGTGACCGGTGGTCGCGGACCAGGTCCAGTCCCGGCCCTGTTCCAACACCCGGCCGTCATGCCGGACCTCGGTTGCCGCCGCATCGAGCCGGATGCGCAGCCTGTGGGGCTTCGGCACGCCCTCGAGCTCCACCTTGAGCGCGGAGATCCTCGAAACTCGGAGGACTGAGGAGCCGGTGTTGTCCGTGTGCCGGACTTCCGAACTGAAGTCGCCTCCTGGCCAGACGGCCCAGGTCAGAAGGCCTTCCGAGTCCCTGTCACCGAAGCCGCTGTAGGCCCGCCGCACGTCGAGCGGCAGCGCGGAACCTTCGCGCACGAAGACCGGATATTCGTCCATGGCGTAGTCCCGCGGGATGTCGGTGCCTCCCTCGAACGGCTCGCCATCCTGCAGCAGGAACCGCCAGCGGCCGGGAGGCAGATGGACGGTGTGGCTCGGTGAATCCCGGTGGATCGGGGAGATGAAGAGGGCTTCGCCCAACGTGAAGTCGTACCCGGAGCCGGTGGGCCGAATCGGTGTCGGTCCGCCTTCATGGCATTGCGCCACGAGGGTGTGGAAGTACGGCACCAGTTCGGTGTGGATCCAGGAGAAGCGACGCACCTGCTCCAGTTCCTCGGGAGAGCGTTTCCACAGTCGCCGTTCCCCGTGGCCGCCGTTCAGGAAGAGGGGCGTGAAGGCGGCGAACTGGGCCCAGCGGATGTACAGGTGGGGCGGAATCGGCTCCTTGCCGTGATAACCGGCGACGTCGTCACCCACGACCGCGTAGCCGCGACGGGCGCTCGCGAGGATGTCGCGGATGGCGCCTTCGAATCCTCGGTCACGCCAGGAAGTGGTCTTCAGGAGGGCATCCGTGTCGCCGCTGCCGCCGGGCGCCGTCGAGGACCACTCGTGGGTCCTGTCACCAACCCAGGTGACCGGTGCGGCGTCCAGTGGGGCGAATCCCTCCGGATGGCTCAGCGGGAAGTATCGGTCGTCGATCCCGCGGGTGAGCACCACGAACTCGGGGTTCACGGAAAGCCCATGCCGGTACTCCTCCCGATTGTAGAGGTCCATGTACTCACGTGTGGACATCCAACCGGAGTGGGTCCGCTGATAGGGCAGGAATCCGAAACTGGAAAAGAGCGTGTCGGTCCCGTCGAGCTTCCAACCGTCCACTCCCCATTCGAGCACCTGTCGCTGGAGTCCGTTCCACCAGTCTCGCGCCGCGGGATTCGTGTAGTCGATGAAGCCGCCGCGTCCCTTCCACCAACGGATCTCACGTCCTCCGCCGGCGAGGAACCCGCGTTCCTGGGCGCCCTGGTAGAAGTCGTTGGAACTGCCGTCCACCGTGTCGCGGCTGTGGCTGTTGACGTTGGGGGTCATCCAGAGCACGACGCGGTAGCCGTCCCGTTGTAGTCCGCCGAGGAATCCCGCCGGATCGGGGTAGCGGTTGGTGTCGAAGGCGAAGTCGTTGTAGCGCCGGCTCCACGGCGAATCGAGGAGCACGGTCCGAACCGGTATGTCATGCGCCCGGAAGCCTTCGAGCAGTTCCCGCACGGCCTCCGCGGTGTTGGCGTCGTCCTCCCAGAGCCAGCATTCGAGGGCCCAGGCGGGGGTCAGGGGAACCCGTCCATGGCGGCTGGAGTTGGTACCAATCCCCCAGAAGGGACGGAGCCACAGGAAGTGGACCAGCGCAGCGGCCCCGGGGAGGAGCCAAGCCAGTCGGCGGAGCCGCCGGCGCCGTCGGGGGCCGGGGTGGCGATGGACTCCGCCGGGTTGTGAGGCGGAGTCCACGGTCCGATTCAGGCCTTCGGGTTGGGGCCGTAGGCGTTGTCGCTGGATTCACCTTCCTGGGCGGTGAAGAACAGGATGGCGAGGGCGCCCAGCAGCGGCACGAAGAGTAGAAGCGCCCACCAACCGCTGCGGCCTGTGTCATGCAACCGGCGGAAGAGCA
>CAMASJ010000061.1 GCA_945860685.1 Akkermansia muciniphila | reverse complement strand
AAGTTGAGGACCCGACGCTGGGCTCGCCGGGTTCCGGGGAGGCGACCTCCCGGGTGATGGCGAGGAACGCCGATTCCAACGCGCCGTCGGTGCCCGCCCGTTCGCGCAGTTCCGCGGCGGTCCCTGCGGCGACGATCTTCCCTCGATGGAAGATGCCGATGCGGTCGGCCATCTCCTCGGCTACGCTCACCTGGTGAGTCGAAAGGAAGATGGTCATGCCCTTGCGGCTCCGTTCTTTCAGAATGTCCTTCACCACCCGGGCGTGTTGCGGGTCGAGTCCGACCATCGGTTCGTCGATCACGAACACCTCCGGCGCGTGGAGCAGGGCGGAGGCGATGGCGACGCGCTGGCGGGTGCCGTGGCTGAGCCCTTCGATCGGCTTGTTCAGCCAGGATTCGAGGTGGAACCGCTGGATCAACTCCTCGGAGGCGCTGCGGATCGCGGCGTCGTCCATCCGGAAGAGCCGACCGGTGAAGCGGAGGAACTCCGCGGGAGTGAGCTTCTCGTAGAGGAACGGGAAATCCGGGACGTAGCTCAGCCGGGCACGCGCCTCCAGTGGTTGCGCCTGGATGTCGAAGCCGGCCACCCGGGCCCGTCCGGCGGTCGGCTTGATCAGGCCCACGATCATCTTGATGGTCGTCGTCTTCCCAGCGGCGTTCGGTCCCAGCACGGCGAAGAACTCGCCCCGGGGGACGGTCAGGGTGATGCCGTCCACCGCGCGGACCTCCCCGAAGTGCTTCACCAGGTTCTCGAGTTCGATCATGGCGTTGGGATCAGAGGCCCGCGAGGGCGTCGCTCACCAGTTGGAGGTTGTCTGGCAACTGGACCTTGAGGATCTCGCCGGCACGGCTGACGTAGGCCACCGCCTCGAGGGAACCCCCGAAGCGTCCCGTGACCTTGTAGATCCGCACGCGGCTGCGCCCGACCTTCATCCAGTCCTGCGCGGCGGTCCATTGGAGGTTGCGGGCGAGCCACTCGGTGGGAAGCCCGACGGAACCCGGGCCGCCGGCCGTTCCCGGAGCCGGGAGGAATGCGGCCAACGGACCGAGCAGGGCGCCCACCGAGGAGAGATCCTGGGTTTGGAAACGCTGCTCCACATGGCGCCGGCCCTCCTCCATGTCGAGGACCACCTCACCGGTTCCCGAAGTCGCCCGAAGCGTCCAGACCCTGGGACGCTGGTCGACCCGCAGCTCGAGTCCGCGCCAGCTCAGGTCGCCGGCGAAATCGGCCCCGCCTTGGACCAGCAGCCGACCCAGCGCGGGGTCCGTGCCGAAGAACCGGAGCACGGCTTGGATGTGGTAGCCCTCGGATTGGTCGACGAGTCCCTCGATCTCGATCGCATCATTGGTCCTCACCGACTCGATCACCGAAGGTGTCCATTCGAGCGTCCCGATCGTGCGGCCGTCACGACGGATGTTCAGGACGCTGCGGTCGGCGGAGGTGAGCACCTTCTCCCAGACGGCGGAGAGAGGGATGGAAACCGAGGAACGGCGCGCACCGTATTCCTCCTCCCAGAGCAGTACGTTCATCACCACCCAGAAGACCGCGGAGCCAACGAGAAGCCATCCGGAACCCGGAC
This sequence comes from Akkermansia muciniphila, assembly GCA_945860685.1. Lineage (GTDB taxonomy): Bacteria > Verrucomicrobiota > Verrucomicrobiia > Limisphaerales > UBA9464 > SXXZ01. The sequence goes on along the minus strand of CAMASJ010000061.1, from coordinate 14,895 downwards.
GCTTCCCTGGGGGCGTCTCCGCGCCGGAGGATGGCGGTGGCTCGTTCAGGGGATGCGGAGTTCCTGGCCGACCTTGAGCTTCCGGGCATCCACGCCCGGATTGGCAGCCTGCAACTGCGCCACGGAGACGCCGTTCTTACGGGCGATGGCGGCCAGGGTTTCCCTGGGCTGGACCTTGTAGCTCTTGGGCGCAGCCGACTTCGCCGGTCCCGAGGAGGTCGAAGCCTGCTGGGACTGGAACTGGTTGGTCATCGCCACGCGGCGTTGGGGCGCCGGCGCATTCGTCGGAAGGACCGGCGCGGTGGGAGCCGGGTAGACCCGGGGTGCGACGAAACGATTGGTCACCAGCGGCAGGCCGAGCCTCAGGTTTGCGAGGTTGAGGCGCTCGGTGAGGTTGGAAACCGTCGTGAGCAACTCCGCGCGGTCGCGCTTGAGTTGTTCCAGTTCCCCTTGGGTCTGGATCTTGCCGATCGCGTTGGCGTAGCGCTCCGCCAACTTCAGGCCAGAGGCCTGGATCAAGGGCACCACGATCGGGTCGTTCGTCGCCCGGGCCATCTCCACGTAGCGGTTGAGATGGTAGTAGGCGAAGCCGTACTCGGGGATCTTCGTCGGGTCGGAATGGATCAGGCCCAGGCCCAGGTGCGCGTCCGCGTTGCGCGGGTTCACGTCAAGCGCCCGCTGGAAGTACTCGACCGCCTTGGTATACTGGCCAAGGCGATGGTAGGCCTCCGCCTGGCGGAAGTTCGCCTCCTCCTTGGGATCGGCCTTGCCGGTCACCCAGGGACGCTCATCGCACCCGGTCAGCAGGCCGGCGGCGACGACGGCGGCGGCGAGGCGGGACTTCCAAGCTTGGCGGAGCACGGCAGGAGGCTGGAGTGGAGGGGGTGGGGCGTCAATTTGGACCGCTGGCCGCTTGGGCCTCCGTCGAAAGGAGACGGGACCAGCGACGCACCTCGGCCGCGACCGCCTTGGGGCCCGGCGCTCCGGGAAGTTCCCGACGCGCCATGGCCCGATCGAGATCGAACAGGCCGAGGACGTCCGGGCCGAAGAGGGGCTCGATGCCCTGGAGCTCGGCCAGCGTGATGCGGTCGAGGGAACGTCCCTCCTTCTCGGCGAACCCCACCACGGCGCCCACGGCATGATGGGCCTTCCGGAAAGGCAGGCCCTTCAGGACGAGGTAGTCCGCGAGGTCCGTGGCGAGCAGCTGGGGATCCCCGGCGGCCGCCCGGCACACGTCCTCCTTAACCGAGGTGTGATCGAGCATCGCGGCCATCAGCCGGACGCAGGACCGCACGGTGTCCATGGAGTCGAACAGGCGCTCCTTGTCCTCCTGCATGTCCCGGTTGTAGGTCATCGGAAGCCCCTTCAGCAGCACGAGCAGCGACACGAGGTTTCCGATCACGCGGCCGGACTTCCCGCGGGTCAGCTCCGCGATGTCCGGGTTCTTCTTCTGCGGCATCAGCGAGGAGCCCGTGGTGTAGGCGTCGGCGATGCGGATGAAGTTGAACTCCGAGGTGGCCCAGAGGATGACGTCCTCGGCGATGCGGCTGAGGTGGACGGCGATCAGCGAGGCGGCTGCGGCGGACTCGATGACGAAATCGCGGTCGGACACGCCGTCCATGGAGTTGCGGGTGATCCGGGCCCGGCCCTGTTCGTCGATGAACCCAAGGAGCTTCGCCACCAGTTCCCGGTCGAGGGGCAGGGTGCTGCCGGCGATGGCCCCGCTCCCGAGCGGACAGACGTTGAGCCGCTCGAGGGCGTCGCCGATGCGTCCGTGGTCCCGGTCGAACATCTCCACGTAGGCAAGGCAGTGGTGCGCGAAGAAGACCGGTTGGGCCCGTTGGAGGTGGGTGTAACCCGGGATGACCGCCTTCGGATGCCGCGCGCCGAGCCCGACCAGGGAACGTTGCAGCGTACGGAGTTCGTCCTGCAGTTCGAACAGCTCGTCCCGCAGCCACAGCCGGACATCGAGGGCGACCTGGTCGTTCCGGGAGCGGGCCGTGTGGAGCTTCGCCGCGGCCGGCACTCGGCGGGTCAGCTCCGCCTCGATGTTCATGTGCACGTCCTCCAGCTCGGGCTTCCAGCGGAAACGCCCGGCCTCGATCTCCGCGCCGAGGGCGTCCAGTCCCGCATGGATCTCGTCGCGCTCCTTCCGCGTCAGCACGCCGATGGTCTCGAGCATCGTGGCGTGGGCCTTGGAGCCGAGGATGTCCTGTCTCCAAAGCCTCCAATCGAAGGAGATGGACTCCGAGAAGGCGGCGACGTCGGCCGCCGGGCCGCCGGAGAACCGGCCGGAACGGGAGACGACGGCGGATTTCTGGGACTTCGTTTTCTTCATGCCTTGGGCGGGCGGAGATTCTCAGCGGCGGCCGCGAAGTCACGCGGGAACACAGCGGATGAGCTTCGGGACTGGCTGACAGGTTGCCGGGCGGCCAGACTGGTGCCCGGTGAACCGACGTCGCTTCCTGTTCCTTTCCGGGGCCGCCGCCACCGTCGCGCCCCGTGTCGCCGCGGCGCGGGTCCGTCAACCCACGGGCATCCGGGCCGACGTCCTCGTCGTCGGTGGTGGCGTCGGCGGCGTCGCCGCCGCCTTGGCCGCCTGTCGGGCCGGCAGGCGGGTGGTGTTGACCGAGGAGACGCGTTGGCTCGGCGGCCAGTTCACCTCTCAGGGCGTGCCGCCGGATGAGCATCCGTGGATCGAGCAGGCCGGCTGCACCCGTTCCTACCGGGAGTTCCGCGACCGCGTCCGGGAATTCGACCGCCTCCGTCCACTCACGCCCGCCGGCGCCGCGGTGGAGCTCTCCAACCCCGGTGGAGGTTGGGTGTCCCGTCTTTGCTGCGAACCGCAGCTCGCCCGCGAGGCATTGCAGTCGCTGCTCGCCCCCCACATCGCCAGTGGCCGGCTCACGATGCTGCTCGGTCATCGGCCGCTTTCCGTCGAGCGCCGCGGCGACCGCATCGGCTCCGTCGTCTTCGAGGGGCTATCCGGTGGGCCGCACTGGACCGTCCAGGCGCCCTACGTCCTCGATGCCACTGAGCTCGGAGACCTGCTTCCCCTCGGCGGTGTCGAACACGTCACCGGCGCGGAATCCCGACGCGAAACCAGCGAGCCGTCCGCGCCGGAGACCGCCGATCCGCTCGACCAACAGGCGATCACCTGGTGCTTCGCCCTCGAACATCATCCTGGTCGCAGCCACGTGATCGACCGTCCCGAGGATTACCTGCGCTGGCGGGACTACATCCCGGATCTCAAGCCCCCATGGACCGGTCCGCTTTTCCGCTGGGAGCATCCGGATCCGATCACGCTCCGGCCTCGGTCCCTGCCTTTTGATCCGGTCGGGGAAGGGGGCTTCCCCAACCTCTGGACCTACCGACGCATCCGTCAGGCCTCGCGGTTCCGCGATCCCGCCGCCTTCCCGTCGGTCTGCCTCGTCAACTGGCCCCACAACGACCACTGGCTCGCGCCGCTGGTGGGTCCCGACGTCACCCAGGCCCAACGTCATGCCCGGATGCAGGAGGCCAAGGCGCTGAGCCGCTCGTTCCTCCATTGGCTGCAGACCGACGCGCCGCGTCCGGACGGCGGCACGGGTTGGCCCGGACTCAGGCCCGCATCCGGAGTGCTGGGAACGGCCGACGGCTTCGCATTGGCGCCGTACATCCGCGAAAGCCGTCGCATCCGCGCACGCTTCACCGTGCTCGAGCAGCATGTCTCCACCGAGGCCCGCATGCGGGAGACGGGTGCGTCCCGCGACAAGGTCCGGTCAACGGAGTTCCCCGATTCGGTCGGAGTCGGGGCCTACCGCATCGACCTCCACCCCTCGACCTCGGGACGCAACTACGTCGACCTGTCCTCCCTGCCTTTCCAGATCCCGCTTGGGGCGCTGATACCGCAGCGGGTGGAGAACCTGATCGCCGCCGGCAAGAACCTCGGTGTCACCCACATCACCAACGGCTGCTACCGGCTCCATCCGGTCGAATGGAACGTGGGCGAGGCCGCCGGGGCCCTGGCGGCATTCTGTCTGGAGAAGAAGGAGCCTCCCGCTGCGGTCCATTCCCGCCCCGAGTTGCTTCGGGAATACCAGGCCGCGCTTCGCGCCCAGGGATTCGAACTGGAGTGGACAGTCCCGACTCGGCCGCTCTGACCGCTCTTCGGTTCGGGACCGGACGGGTTCCGAGAAATCCGGTTTGTCCCGCCCCGCCGCTTCGGTTCTGCTCTCGTGCCGTCGAACATGAAGAAGCTGCTCTCCAGGAAGTCCCTCCAGTCCAAGGCGCCGAAAGCCGCCGCGAAGGCCGCCTCCAAACCGAATGCGCCCAAGGCGAAACCAGTCCGCAAGCCGGTCGGCTCCGACCGGTTCGTCATCATCATGGCCGGCGGTCGCGGCGAACGGTTCTGGCCGGTCAGCCGGGAGAAGACCCCGAAGCAGCTGATCCGCCTTCTCGGCGAGCGTTCCTTCCTACAACAGGCGGTCGACCGCGTCCGGGCGGTCGTGCCGCTCGAGAACATCCTGATCATCACCAACGCCGTCCAGGCGGCCGAGGTCCGGCGACAGCTGCCGGAGCTGCCCAAGGACAACGTGGTCGGTGAACCGGTCGGCCGTGACACCTGCGCCGCCGTCGCGCTCGGCGCCGCCCTCGTCGGCGCCCGGTCCACCACCGCGGTCATGGCCGTCCTCCCCGCCGACCACGTCATCCCCGACGAGAAGAAGTTCCGTCAGGTCCTTTCCGACGCCCTCGAGGTCGCCTCCCGCGGCCAGGTCATCGTCACCATCGGAATCCAGCCGACCGGTCCGGAGACGGGCTACGGTTATATCCAGTCCGGTGACGTCCTGCCCGCGCCGTCCGGCGCCAAGGTCCTCAAGACCGCCTTCTTCAAGGCGGAGCGGTTCGTCGAGAAGCCCAACTTGGAGAAGGCGCAGGAGTACCTCGCCGCCGGGAACTACCGCTGGAACGCCGGCATGTTCGTCTGGTCCTTCGTCACCATCACCAATGCCTTGGAAACGCATCAGCCCGAGCTGAACGAGGCGTGTCGTCGTTGGTTCGGGGCGGCTGGCAAGGGCGCTGCACGGTTGGCCTCCGTCCTCGCCAAGGAGTATCCGGCGATCCGGAAGATCAGCGTGGACTTCGCCATCATGGAGAAGGCTGAGAACGTGGTCGTCGCCGACGGTTCGTTCGACTGGGATGACCTCGGTGCCTGGCCCGCCCTCGCACGGCATGTGAAGCAGGATCCCGAGGGCAACGCCGCGGTCGCCCAACTGGTGCACGTGGACGCCGCGCGCAACGTGGTCTTCGACGGCCGTACCCGCGGCCGCACGCCCATCACCCTGGTCGGGGTCAAGGACAGCATCATCGTCCTCACCGACGACGCGGCCCTCGTGGCCACCAAGGCCGAGTCCCAGAAGATCAAGGACCTGGTGAAGAAGCTGGCTGCGGACCCGGTTCTGGGTCGGTTGGTCTGATCTGCCGCCGACCACTTCATCGGGGGTGCCGGGTTGGAGTTCGGCCGTGGCACCAACGAGACAGCGTCTCGATCAGGGCACCGTCACGAATCGCAGGCAGACCGGTGATCCCACCGACAGCGACAGCCCGGTCGGGATCAGGCTGCCGGTCTGCGGATCGATGCGGAACTGGCGGATGTCATGCGAGTTCTGACCGGCGGCGAAGAGGTGCTTGCCGGTCGGGTCGAAGTTGAAGTTCCGGGGTGTCTTGCCGCCGGTCTTGGTGATCTCGCTCAACTTCAGGCGACCGGTTCCCGGATCCCTCTGGAACACCGCGATCGAGTCGTGTCCGCGGTTGGATCCGAAGACGAAGCGTCCACCCGGATGGACCCGCACCTCGGCGGTGGACGTGTCCTTGCCGTCGTGTCCCGGCGGCAACGTCGAGACGGTTTCCACCGGGGTCATCCGGCCGGCCTTCCCGTCGTAGGTGAAGGTGGTCACGGTCGAGAGGAGTTCGTTGATCACGTAGGCGTTCCGCCCGTCGGGGCTGAAGGCGAGGTGCCTGGGGCCGCTGCCCGGCTCGAGGACCGCGTCCTGTTGTGGCAGCGCCTTCACCAGGCCGCGCGACGGTTCGAAGGAGTAGGCCAGCACCCGATCCGTGCCGAGGTCGGCCACCCAGGCGAACCGTCCGTCCGGTCCGAGGTTGACCGAGTGCGCGTGGGGTTCGCCCTGGCGCGCCTTGTTCACGCTGCTGCCACGGTGCTGGGCGAAGAAGTTGTGCGGACCCACCGAGCCGTCGGCGAGGATCGGCAACGAGACGGTGCTGCCACCGCCGTAGTTGGCCACCAACAGCTGGCGTCCTGCCGGGTCGGTCGACAGGTGGCATGGCCCGCCTCCCACGGTGGACTGCTGGCCCAGTTCCCGGAGCCGACCCGACGCGGTGTCGATCGCATAGGCCGTCACATACCCGCCGTCCTGCCCCTTCCATTTTCCGGTCTCGTTGGCGGCGTAGAGGAACCGGCCGTTGGGATGGATGGCGAGGAACGTCGGATTCTCGGTGCGGGCGACGAGCCCGATCGTCTCGGTGGCCCCCGTGGAATCGTCGAATCGGAACGCATGGATTCCCTCGCTCTTGGGACCAGTGTAGGTGCCGACGAAGAGCAGGTGGCTGGCGGCGGTCATGGGCATGGCGAGAAGCGTGGATGTGGCAATGGCGGCCATGAGGGAGTTCATATCCCTAGGGAACACGGACCGCCGAGGGAATCCAGCCCCGGTTGGCGCTCGCCAATGGCCCCGCTGCCCTACAGCTGCGACGGCGAGAGTCCGAGTCCGACGATGCTGCAGGCCCGGATGACCGGGAGACCGAGGGCTTCCGCCGCCTTCACGACCTCCTCCGAGTCGGTGCCGGGATTGAGCCACAGTTCGTCGCAACCACGCGCGGCCAGTGCCGGCAGCACCCCCAGCAAGATCTTGGGAGGCAGGTAGACGCTCACCACATCGGGGCGGCCGGGCAGGGAAGCGACATCCGGGAAGGCCGCGAGTCCGGCGACGGAGGCTTCGCGCGGGTTCACCGGCCAGACGGTGTATCCCTGTCGCACGTAGGCGAGGACGGCCTTGTGGCCGAACTTGGACGGATCGGTGGAGGCACCGAGGACGGCGGCGGTCTTCATGAGGCACTCTGGGCGGGAAACGGTCGGGAATCCAGTCCGGGCTCGATTCCGGTCGGCTTCAATCCAGCCAGTCCCATTCCGCGAAGGAGGCCGCCTGACCCGCGGGACGGCCTTCCGGATCGACCACGTTCCAAACGGTCGCCCGGTGGATCCGGAAACGGCGGCCGTTTCGGCTGATCCTCACCCCGGCGTAGTCGACGATGAAACCACGGGTGGAGACGGCGGCCATCAGGCGGGCGCGTTCCTCCTGTTCTGGCGCCTCTGCTGTGAAACGCGAGGGGGTCGCGGTGAATTCCGCCCAATCCATCTGCCAAAGCCGAAGGGCGGTACGGTTGCCGTACCACAACACCGGGTCTGCTTCGGTACCGTGGGATACCACCACGAAGGGTGCGGCCCAAACGCGCTCCGCCAGATGGGATTCGTCGGTTTCCGGCATCAGGTCGCGGCCGGTCCAAAGCCGGTGGCTGTGGACCAGCCATGCGATCCGACGTGCGATCCCGGGCGACTCCCAAGGGTTCATGCCCGCAGAGGAGCCCAAGCCGTCGGTGTCGGTCGAACCAAAAATCCCGTTTGCAAGATTCGCCACACCCGGTAGAAGAAGAGTTCCGGTTGGGCGGAAATCTGGAGATCCACCCCGCAACGGCCGGGAGAAAGACCATTTTATGTCGCAGCACAACAGCCTCCGTGCCTCGAGCAACCTGGGCGCCAAGCGAAACGTCCTGAAGCGCTTCGAGCGCGTCGCCATCCTCAAGTCCCGCACCCAATGGAAAGAGGGCGATCGGGTCACCGGTCTCCGCAAGACCAAGCCCCCGGAGTAGTCCTTACTCAGCCCGGATTCCTCTCGACGCCGGCTGCCGGGCCACGATTGCCCGTCAGTCGGCTTTGCATTTCCACACCATGGCTTCCGTCCGACTCCAGAAATTCCTCGCCGACTCCGGCGTTGCCTCGAGGCGCGCCGCGGAACGGCTCATCGCGGGCGGCTCTGTGGCGGTCAACGGGCGGACCGTCACCGAACTCGGCACCAAGGTGGATCCGGACCAGGATCAGGTGGTCGTCGACGGGCGGACGCTCCGCTCCCGGAAGAAGCTGTATGTGGCGGTCAACAAACCTCCTGGATTCCTGTGTTCGCGCACCGATCCGGAGGAACGCCGCATCGTCGGCGAACTCCTGCCACCGGAATGGGCCCAGCTCTACACGGTCGGGCGCCTCGACCGCGACAGCGAAGGACTGATCTTCCTCACCAACGACGGGGATTTCTGCCTCAAGCTCACCCATCCGCGCTATGGCGTGCGCAAGAAGTACGTCGCGGTTGTGGAGGGTCGACTGGAGTCCTCCCAGATCGCCCGCTTCACCGAGGGTGTCGAACACGAGGGGGAGATCCTGAAGGCGGAGCGTGTCCGCCTCGTGGACTCCAACAACTCCCACAGCGTGGTCGAGTTGGAGCTGGCCCAGGGCAAGAACCGAGAAGTTCGTCGTCTGTTTGAAGTTCTCGGCCATGAGGTCGTCCAGCTTCGCAGGGTCCAGATCGGACCGATCAAGCTGGGCGAGTTGCGTGTGGGTAAATGGCGCGTCCTGACGCCCGCCGAAGTCCGTTCCCTTCTGCCCAAATCCGTTTCCTGACCCGCTTGGAGCCCGCCCCGCATGAATCGAATGCACCTCCTGCTCGCCGTCGCCGTCGCCTTGGGAATCGCTCTCCCCGGTTCGGCATTGGACCTCCTCGAGTCCCGAACCGTCCGGACGGACCGGGTCAATGTCCGCGTCGCCCCATCCCGCGAGGCGGAAGTCCTGGCCACCCTCAAGCGCGGTGACCGGGTGCAGTTGCTGGGCGCCGATTCCGGTGGCTGGACCCGCATCGCCGTCCCTGCCGAGGTGCCGATCTGGATCTTCGGACCGCTGGTGGATGTCCCCGCCCAGAAGATCCGCGCCAAGGAGGCCAATCTCCGTTCCGGCCCCGGGAAGAACTACTCCGAACTCGGACGTCTCAAACAAGGGGACCGCGTCACCTTGGTCCGCGAATCCGATGGCTGGGTCCAGATCGAACCCCCGGCCGATCTTTCCGCGTTCATCTCCACCGGCCTGCTCTCGGGCTCCGGTGACACCTCGATCTCCGTGGAGAAGACCGGGACCGCCTGGAATTCCAAAACGGAGATCCCCCGTGTTGTAGAAGCGGTTCCCGAACTGAAGGTCGTGCCGGCGGGTCGCAGGCCGGAAGACCTTGGATCGATGGTGGCTCCGGTGCCCTCCGAGGTCCGCTCGGACCGCAGGACGGAAGTCCTCGAGGCGAAATCTGCCAACTCGAACTCAGCCATCGTCGCCAGTTCGGCCTCTGCGGTTTCGGTGCCGGTCCCGACCGCCGTGGCGACAACGCCTGTGGCGCCCGCGCCTCTTGGTTCCGTGGCAACCTCAATTCCCCCTTCGGCGCCCGTCACGACGGTGTCGTCATACGTCGAAGGCTCCCAAGCGCTGCTGCGCTACTCCGAGACCGTCCGGTCTGTGGTACGTGTCGGTCGTGTCGGCCTGAGTCTGGAACCCCAAAGCCCTTCCTATTTCGAGCTGGCCAGCGTGCTGCGCGGTGAAGGTCGACTGGGATTCCTTGTGTCCGAAGACAGCTCGATCCGGTTTGGAGCCTTCCGGGGGAAGGTCGTCCGTGTTGTGGCCGACGAATTCCAAACCGCCGGTTCGCCGGCCAAGACCGTGCTTCTGGTCAAGTCCATCGTGCTCGAGCCCGGGTACTGATCCGTCTGCGCCGCGCAGTTCCAGAAGCCCCGGAATGCCGAAGGCTTCCCGGTGAGCATCGTTTCCGGCGCCGTCGCGATTCCTTTTCAGAAATCATGAGTCAACTCATCGACGGAAGGGCGATCTCCGCCCAGATCCATTCGGAAACTGCCGCCCGCGTCGCCGAACTAGCCCGCCGCGGGATCGTACCCGGACTGGCCTTCGTGAGAGTGGGTGAAGACCCGGCCTCGGTGGTCTATGTCGGGATGAAGGAAAAGAAATCCCGGGAACTCGGCATCCGGTCGGTGACTCACGTCCTGCCGGCCAGCACCACACAGGCGGAACTGGTGGCGCTCCTGAAGGCCCTGAATTCGGATCCGACCGTTCATGGGATCCTCGTTCAGGCACCGCTGCCACGACACATCGATTCGTCCGTCATCTACGCTACGGTGGTTCCGAGCAAGGACGTGGACGGCTTCCATCCGGTGAATGTCGGACGCCTGATGCTTGGCGACTCCGGTGGCTTCCTGCCGTGCACGCCTGCGGGCGTTCACCAACTGCTCATCCGCTCAGGCATCTCCATGGACGGCGCCGAGGTCACGGTCTTGGGTCGCGGAAACATCGTGGGGAAGCCCATGGCGGCCATCCTGCTCCAGAAGGCGCGCCACGCGAACTGCACCGTCACGCTGTGCCACAGTGGAACGCGCGACATCGCCGCGCACACCCTGCGCGCGGACATCCTCGTCGCCGCAATGGGTGTCCCGAGGTTCCTCAAGGCGGAGATGGTTCGCCCTGGAGCGGTGGTCATCGACGTCGGGGTGAACCGAATCGCAGACCCCACGGCCCCGAATGGCAGTCGATTGGTGGGGGACGTGGACTTTGATGCGGTCCGTGAAAAGGCAGGCTGGATTACGCCCAATCCCGGAGGCGTGGGCCCCATGACCATCGCGCTTCTTCTCTCCAACACGGCAACCGCGGCCGGCGCGCCTTCGGCTGCCTGATTTGCAATGGGTTGCACTGAATCTGGGAACCTTGCCAATTCTTGTGGCCGCTTTGTTCAAGAAATTCGTTGACGGTGGATGGACGTGCTGACACAACACATGCACACACGGAAGTAATCAAACCACAATGAACACCAAATCGCTCCTCTTGGCTGCTGTTGTTGCGGCCGTTGGCGCCGTCACCGGGGCTGCCCAGGTGACCAGCCAGAACATCGTCGGCTACATTCGGCTCAGCCTGAATCCTGGCTTCAACCTGGTTGCCAACCAGCTCAACAACGGCAACAACACTGTTGCCACCGTCCTCAATGTTCCGGATGGCACGGACGTCTTCAAGTGGACGGGCACGGGCTACACCCTGAACAGCTTCGTTGACGGAGCTTGGGATGTTCCGACCCAGACCCTGACCCCGGGCGAAGGTTTCTTCGTTCGCGTTGGCGCTGCGACCACGGTCACCCTGATCGGCGAGGTTAGCCTCTCGAACTCCAAGGCGCTGATCAACGGCTTCAACCTGATCTCCCTGCCGCTCCCGCTGGCTGGTGACATCACGGCTGCTGCTGTTGGTGGTTTCCCGGCTGCTGAAGGCGACGACGTGTTCCAGTGGACTGGCACCGGTTTCGGCCTGAAGAGCTTCGTTGACGGTATCTGGGAGGGTGGCAACCCGACCGTTCGCGTTGGCGAAGGCTTCTTCGTCCGCGGCACGGCCCGTACCTACACCCGCAATTTCACTGTCTCGAACTAACCCTTAACGGTTTATCCAACCCATGAATAAGCTCGCCTACATTGTCGCCGCTTCGGCGCTCGTGGTCCCTGCCTTCGGTCAGGGCTCCGTCAACGTCAACAACCGTGGTCTGACCCCCGCTCAGCTGGTGACCAGCAGCGTGGCCCCTACGTTCTCTCCCCTCTCGGGAACGTCGTTCGTCGCCCAGATCGTTTACGGTGCCAACGGTTCCACCCCGGCGACCGTCCTCGGCGCCAACATGCCGTTCCGTGCTTCGACCTCGTCCTTCGTTGGTACGTGGAATCCGGGCGCTGAAGGTATCCGCACCCTGACCGGTTTCGACACTGGCGCCACGGTTGCGATGCGGGTCCGCGTTTGGGACTCCAACGTGTTCTCCAGCTGGGATGCCGCTTCGGCCGCCCTCACCGCTGGTGGTCACCTTGGCGCTGCGACCGAGGCCGGTGTCTCCTCGGTGTTCACCTACACCGTTGGTGCCGCCTCCGATCCGAGCTCCCAGTCGATCGTCAACTTCCGTGGTTTCCAGTTGACCGCGATCCCCACGGTTCCCGAGCCCACCACGATCGCTCTCGGCGCCCTCGGCGCCGCCGCGCTCCTCTGGCGCCGCCGCAAGTAATCTGGTTTGTTTATTCAAAAGGCCATTCCGGGCAACCGGGATGGCTTTTTTGCTTCTTGGAAGGATTGGAGCGCGGTCGAACTGCGGGGAATGGCCGAATTGCAGATCCGCCATCAAGGCGTTGGTCGAGTCCGTTCAGGTGTACCCATAGGCTGTTCGGTTCTGAGAAGAGCGGGATTCCTCGAAACGGAGTGCGCGCCTCCCATTTGGGCGTTGTCTAGAGAAAGAGGTGCCCTTGGCCGCTACGACCGCCAGTATACTCAACGGCTTGGCGGTAACCTGCAGCTACCGAACGGAATCAGCGACCGTCGACGGCGGGAAGCTGCCTTCGGATCGAATTGACGGCGGATCCGTAGGCTCCTGCAAGATCTCCCAGCTGCGCTGGAACGATGCGGACCTGATGGCCGCCCGGGCGCCACTCGACCCGTTCCAACTCCGTCGCCAACGGTTCGAAAAGGGTCTTGCCCGCCCGCGCGATTCCTCCCCCGATGATCACCACTTCGGGGTCCAACACGTTGATCAGCGAGGTCACCGCGGCGCTCAATGCCCGGACGGAACGCTCCCAGATCTGTCGAGCTTCCAGATCTCCCGACTCGACGGCAGCGACGAGTGCGTGGGTGTTGGCATGGCGACCCGAGCAGCGCTTCCGGAGGGTCTTGTTTCCGATCTCGGACTCCACGGATCCCGGTGTACCGACATCATCCAGAGGCCCGAGGAAATCGACTGAAACATGCCCAAGGTGACCGGCCCGGCCGAGGCGCCCCTTGAGAAGACGCCCGTCCACGATGGCGGCCCCACCCACCCCGGTTCCCAGGGTCAGCATGAAGGTGTTGGCCACGCCGGCGGCGGCGCCGATCCAGGCTTCGCCCAGCAACGCCGCATGGGCGTCGTTGAGCACCGGAACGGGAGTCGAAGAGCCAAGCCGACGCGTCCAGTCCAGGCCTTCCAGCCCATCCAGACGTCCCGGCATGAAGGCAATGGAACGTTCGTCGGCCGCGGCCAATCCGGGCGCCGACAGTCCGATTCCGCTGGGTTCGCCCAGCTTTGTCCGAAGGGACTCGACCGCCTCCTCCACCCTCAAGGCCCATTCCATGTCACGGTCCACGAAGGGAAGGTTGAGCGACTCGAGCAGGGTGCCGTCGCGGGTTACGGCCGAGGCCTTGACGCTGGATCCGCCGAGGTCGATGCCGATGTGGTGTTGGGCGTGCATGATCAAGGGGACTTGTCCGACTGGGGTATCTGGCCTTCTGAAACCGTCCACCCCCCATCCACCGAGATAACCTGTCCTGTGACGAATCGTGAAGCTTCAGACAGCAGCCAAAGGACCGCGGCATCCAAATCCTCCGGAACACCCATTCGACCGCCATCGAGGGGCTGCTTGGTCCGGATGAATGCCTGGATTTCGGGACTCTCCTGGGCGCGGCGGGACATCGGCGTGGCCACGAGCGCCGGGGCGACGACGTTGAAGCGGATGTCGTTGCCCGCATAGTGGGCGGCCGCGGATCGGGTGAGTCCGATCAAGGCTGCTTTTGCGGCTGCGTAGGCATGGGTGGTGAAGAAATGCGGGGTAGGGGAGTAACCCAGCACCGAGCCGCAGTTCACCACCGACCCTCTCTGCTTGAGTTCCAGAAACCGGCGCACCGCGGCCCGGTTGGAAAGGAAGATCGACTTGAGGTTCAGTTCGAGAGTGCGATCCCAGCCCTCATCGCTGATGGCATGGAGTGAGCCGTCGCCGAAGCGGCGGCCGCTGCCGCCGGCCACGTGGTAGAGTCCGTCGAATCGCCCAAAGCTTCCGAGGCATTCGGTGATGGCCGATTCCGCGGTTGTGGGATCGACGGCGTCTCCGGCGAGCACCCGTCCCGCGGCACCCAACTCCTGACGAAGCACCGCTGCCTTTTCGGGATCGCGTCCGACGGAGACCACGCGGGCGTCGGAGCCGACCAGGGCCCGGACCGCCGAAAGTCCCAATCCGCTGGTTCCGCCGATCACCACGAAGGCTCGGCCTTCCAAGGGAAGTCGCATGACGATGGCGGGATTGGCGGAAGCGGTACGGGAGCCGCTCAGTCTCGGAACCGCTTGGTCAGGTCGCCATACGCATCGATCCGGCGATCGCGCAGGAAGGGCCAATGCGTACGGGTCACGTCCACCTTGGTCAGGTCGACCTCGACCAGCAGGTTCTCGGGCTTGTCCACCGGCGCCTTGGCGAGGATCTGGCCGCTCGTGCCCGCGACGAAGCTTTGTCCCCAGAACTCGATGCCGTCCCCACCGATGGGCTGTTCCACGCCGATGCGGTTCACGGCGGCGACGAAGCAACCGTTGGCGACCGCATGGGAGCGTTGGATGGTTTCCCAGGCGCCATGCTGGTTCACGCCGTACTCCGCCTTCTCGGAGGGATGCCAACCGATGGCGGTCGGGTAGAAGAGGATCTCTGCTCCGTCCATGGCAGTGAGGCGGGCGCCTTCGGGATACCATTGATCCCAGCAGATCAGGACCCCGATCCGGCCGTACCGCGTGTCCCAGGCGCGAAAGCCCTTGTCTCCGGGGGTGAAGTAGAACTTCTCGTAGTACAGCGGGTCGTCCGGGATGTGCATCTTCCGGTAGGTCCCGAGCAACGCGCCGTCGGCGTCGATGATCGCCGCGGTGTTGTGGTAGAGGCCCTCCGCCCGCTTTTCGAACAGGGAGGCGATGACCACGACACCCCGCTTCTTCGCCAGCTTCTGGA
>CAMASJ010000060.1 GCA_945860685.1 Akkermansia muciniphila | reverse complement strand
CGGAGCCGGGTGCGCACCAGGTCGCGCATGGCCTCGTCGGCCTCGGCGATGCCGGTGGCGAGGGTTTCGGCATGGACATCGAAGGAAACGTATTTGATCATCTTCGACTTGGGGGATGGGGTTTTCATGGCATTCCTGGGGTTCTGTTCTCAGCTCTGTTCTGACGAACCACCCCATTGTGGCAAGGCCCGACGCCTCGGCGCCGGACAACCCACGCAGCCTTTCCCCGTCCCCCACTCTCCTTCAGCCCACCTCGCCAATTCGGCTCTCATGAGCCATAGGGTCTAGGCAACAAAAGAACACTCACCAAACTACCAAATACCAACAATGAAATACGCACAGATATTCCAATACAAATTAGCACTTTCACCCGAAGATTATAGAACCAAGTGGCAAGAGCCTTACGCCAAAGACATTGCCAATGTTCCAGGTCTCATCCGAAAGACTTGGATGGCGGACTTTGATGCTGGTGCTTTTGCTAGCGTTTACATTTGGCAGGACAAGGCATCAATGGATGCATTTATGAAATCCCCCGCGATCGCCCAGGTTGCCGCTGAACCGTTCCTATCGGATTTGACTATCACCGCGATTCCCATTCATGAAGAAGCCTCGTTGATTACCAGAGGTATCTAAAAGCAACCAAAACATAGTGAGAAATGCCGAACAAGGCGGTGGACTCAACGCGCTACCGCGCGTGAGTCACCTTGGACGTAGACCTCAAGGGCATGCCCAAGATTGTGGATCTCATCGTCGGTGTTGGTTTTTTGCTTTCTGGTGCGCTGATGCTTTGGCAGTTGCCACAGTACCGGCGTCGAGTCGAGAACGGTGAGTTTCAGCGGGACAAGTCCAGCCCCTCACTAAAAACCCTGCGTCGAGCCGCCATCGGAGTTGTGTTTCTCGGAATCTTGTTTATTCTCGGTTGGGGTTTCGATTTATTATAAGATGAGAGGGATGATGTCTCCTGAGAAATTGGCTGCGCAAACCGTTGATAGTCAAAACTCGATACCTTTTCAGTTTCTTACGTCATTGCCCCTCGTCCGAAGAGGTTGGTTCGCTAACAAGGCGCTTCAGCGAACCCGGCGGGGGCGTCGTTGTTGCAATCCAGGCACTTCGAGCGCCGGGTCGCTGAGCTTCCGACGTTGGCCACTGAGATTTATCCACAGCAACAACAGCCAACACTAAAGACAAAATGAAATGAAACCTAGCATTCCTACTGTCGTGGCATTCTTTCTCGTCCTCGTGGCGTTGCAAGGCGCCTCAACCCTTTGGATGACCGCGACTCACAACGCTCAACTCAAAGCCCAAGCGGAAGTCTTCAACGCTCAAATCAAGGCTCAGACAGAAGTTCACAATGCCCAACTTGTTGCGCTAACCGAGCGCTTTAGTGCCCAACTGTTATCGCAAGCCGCCGAATTCCAAAAGAAGTGAACCAATCGGGCGCAACATGGCCTTACCAGGCGCTTCAGCGAACCCGGCGGGAGCGATGTTGTTGCAATTCAGGCACTTCGATCGCCGGGTCGCTGAGCTTTCTCCGTTAGACTTCGCCATGCCACACCCAAAGAAGATCGTATTGCACTGCCGAAATGGATATCGTCCGCGCCTCGATGCTTTGGTTGAGGAGTTCATTCGCGATGGAGTTATCTTTGTCGGTGTCGTGGGTACGGATTGCGCCAAGGTCGAGGACATCATCGATGAACTTGTTGTCGGTTTAGGCGACCGAGATTACGACCTGCTTACCTCAAGCCACCCGAACGAAAGCGTAGAGGATGCAGTTCTTTTTGCCGGTTCATTGACTGGAGAGTTTGAGGGGGAGGCGTATGTCGTTGATGTCTAACCCGGCGGGAGCGTTGTCGTTGCAATCCAGGCGTTTGGAGCGCCGGGTCGCGCGCGCCGCTCTTTTCTGTCCCGATGACGAATCCTGTGGGTTTCCGCCGGCTGAAGCCGGGACTCCGTACCCGCAGAAAGCTCTTCAAGATGTGCCACGGAGACACGGAGGACACGGAGGCGGACGTACCAAGGTAGCTGTCCCCCAGTTGTTGGCCCTCAACTCCGTGCTCCGAGCTCCCTGTTCCCTGCCCCGTTCCCGCGGCTTGGCGGTTTGGCGTAAGTCCCTCTTCTCAGCTCCGATGCCCGGACTGACTTCGTGTCTCGACCGGCAGGCGGGCGATTCGTAACTTTGTTCCGATTCCCATGCGCCGATTCCTTTCCCTCCTCTCGTTGCTGGCCGCCGGATGCATCGCGTCCCATGGCCCGGGCCGCTCGCTCACCTTGGCGGACTTCACCGACGCCGGCGGCAAGGCGCCTTCGGGAGGCTGGTCCACCGACGCCGATGGAACCATCCACCTCAAGGGCCGTGGCGGAAACCTGATCACCCGCGAGGAGTTCCGCGACTTCACCCTGGACTGGGACTGGAAGGTCGCGCCCGGCGGCAACAACGGCGTAAAGTACTGGGTCACCGACGTCTCCGGCGCCGGCGAATGGCTCGGGATCGAGTACCAGATGATCGACGACGAACGGCACGAGGACGGCCGTCGCGGCGGGTCGCACACCACCGCGTCGTTCTACGACATCCAGGAACCGGAGCCGGGCAAGCCGCTGCATCCGGCGGGAGAGTGGAACCACAGCCGCGTGGTGGTACGGGACGGCCGTCTCGAGCACTGGCTCAACGGCAAGCGGGTGGGCGTGGCCGACACGAACGGCGAGGACTGGAAGCGCCGGGTCTCGGCGAGCAAGTTCCGGAACAAGGCGGGGTTCGCCCCCGGACACGGGCGGATCATGCTGACCGACCACCAGGACGAGACCTGGTTCCGCAACCTGCGTCTCACCCCCCGGGATTGAGCGGCCGGCCTCCCCTATTCGGTTGGAACCGTCGAATCGGGATCGAGGGAGATCTCCCCAAGAGAGACCTCACGCCAATTCGCCAAGGCGCCAACGAGGGCAGAAACAGACCCAAAACGTCGGCGCATTGGTGGTTCCGAGAGGGATCCCTGGTGCCCTCGCACCCATGGTGGTGAACCGAGCCCAAGAGCCCGGCCGATCGTCGAATCCGAGCCCACACGGTCCCCTCCCCGTCCCTCACACCCTTGCGGCTTGGCGCCTTGGCTTTAGGGATTTTTCTTTGTGAACCAGCTCAGCGGGCGGCGTCGAGCAGCAGCCGCTCACTGGTCGTCAGCTTGTCGAGGGTGATCTGGCGGGCGTGGATGCGGGCGGCTTCCCGCTGCTGGTTGGCGGAGAGGGCCGCAACGTAGACCGCGTACCAACGCGGGTCGGCCGACTTCCAGTCCACATTGACCGCTTCCAGCAATCCCAGAGCCTCGGTGGCCCGACCGGACCGCAACTCGGTCAGCGCGAGGCTGACGCGGAAAAGCATGTCGTCGGGGTGTGTCCTCTGGAGTTCCACCAACTGCTCGCGGCTGGTGGACGCAGGCACTTTGAGCAGCGCGGCCTGGTAGGCTTCGAGCGCCTTGAGCCCGACGTCGCCCGGCAAGGCGTCCGAAAGACGGCGCACGGCCTGGTGGATGGCGTCCTCGTCACCGATGAGACGGGCGAGCCGGAACGCCTCGGAGGCAGAAGTCAGCAGCGCCGGCGGCCACTCCAGCCGGCGGAGATGGGCGTTCATAGCGGTGCGGGTGGCACCCAGGTATTCGGAATAGCCAGCCACGAAGGCGAGCGCTCGGGGATCCCTGCCGGCGGCGGACAATGCGCTGTCGAGATGAGGTCCGATGTCGGTGTCCTGCCCCTGCTGCTTGGCCTTCATGGCGGCAAAGGATTCGGCGACGTACTCGATCAGACGGGTGTTGGAGCCCCCTTCCGCGGACTGCTTGAGCAGCGACTCGACCTCCTTGAATTCCTTGCGTTCGAGGAGGATCTGGACCCGCACCGAAAGCAGCGCGGCGTTGGTCGCGGCGCGGGCCACCGGGAGGAGCGACAGCGCCTGGTCCAGCGCCCCGGCCTCGGCGAGCCAGCTGACCACCGGGACGAGTTCCGGAAGCGGGGATTCCGACGTCACCGACGCGGCGACTTCGCCCACGATCTCATCCCGCTTCTCGGGGTCGAGGCGGAGCCGCAGGCGTTCCGCGGCGAGACGGTTCTCCGGCTTCTCCCGCAGCATCCGCAGGAGCAGCGAGCTTTCCCCCCGGTTCAGCGAGGCGCCTGAGGCCAATCGCGTGGCCGCCGGTTCGCTCCACTCGGATCCGCCGGCAACCAGTCCCCAGAGCAGACGTGCCCCCTCGGAGCGGGATCCGGCATCCGGGGCGTCGAGCAGCACGGAGCCGAGCGTGAACTCCGCCTCGAGGTCGGAAGGGTGGGCCTCGAGCCAATTCCGCGCGCTGGCCCGCGTGGAAACGGTGTCCCCGGCCAACCGGAAGTGCCGGGTCAACAACCGCAACGCCTCACGGTCCATGGCATTCGTCGCGAGGATTTTCTGGAGGTGCGGCTGGCTGACATCGAGGCGGTTGAGGGTCAGTGCGAACTCCACCGCGGCCAACCGGTCCGCCCGGGTGGCCCCGGGCTGTGCGAGCAGCATGTTCCAGTAGTTGAGGCCGTCGGGGTTGCCGACCCGGGTGCAGAAGTCCGCCGTCAACCGCAGCACCGCGGGATCCCGGGGTGCCAAGCCGAGGAGCAGCCGGACGCTCTTCCCGGCCGCCGTGAGGTCGCCGGAATCCAGTTCCGCCTGGACCCGCGGCACGAGGCTTCTCGCCCGCCGCTCCTTGACAAGCCGGTAGGCGGGGCGGGCGGCGAAGACGCCGACCAACGCCACCAGCCCGATGGCCACCAGCCAGAGGAACCACTTCCTGCTGGGATCGGTCCGCTTGCCGGTCGTCGCGGCCGTCGAGGTCTCCTCTTCCTCCGAAGGATTCAGGTCGCCGGGCAGATGCATGGACGAAGTAAGGAGTCAATGGTCCGGAGGGGCAAGGTCGGCAGAGATGGAACTTGAGGCCGAAGGAGTTCTGTCCGTTGAATTCGGGGTTCATGCGCTCCCCCGCTGAGTGGCTCGCCGCCACCCGGAATCCTCGACGAATCGGATTGATCACGGTGCTCGTCGCCGTGTCGTCGGGGGCGTGTCTCTGGTTCCTGCCGAACCTTCCCCGGCCGCGGTTCACAGAATCCTGGCCTTCACCGGAGGAAGGTTGGGAGCCTTGGACTCCGGCCTTCCAGGGTGTTGATGTCCGCCAGGCCAACTTCTCCAGGCCGCGCCCGATGAAGGCCCATGCGGTCCGCATCGACCTCCAGGCCCCGGGAGTCGAGGCCGTCGTCCATTCCCCGGACCCGGAGGACGGCGGCTCTCTCAAGACGATCTACGCCTCGGACTTCCTCCTCCGCAACGGCCTGCAGGTGGCGATGAGCGCCGGTTCCTTCAATCCGTTTCCCTATTTCCCCGGGATCAAGATCCGACTGGACAGCCTGGGCATCAACGACGGACGGCAGTTCTCGCCCCAGGCCCCGAACCTCGATTCGCTGCTCATCCTCAAGGACCGCCGCGCCGTGCTTTACCGGCACTTCAGCCCGATGACCAACCATCCGAACGCCATCGCGGGAGTCGGGGGTATGTGGATCAACCTCCTCGGCGGGACGAACCAGTATGAGCGCCACGAGGCCGAGGCCGCCTCGGTCGCCGGGGTCTCCGAGGATGGCCGATATCTGTTCTGGCTCATCGTGGACGGCCGTCAACCGGGCTACAGCGAGGGAGCCACACCCGTGGAGACGGGTGAGATGATGCGCCAACTGGGGGCCCATGACGCGATCAACATGGATGGCGGCAGCGTGGCGACGCTCGTGTTCGACGACGGCGAGGGCGATTTTGATATCCGGAACCAGCCCTGCCACCCGTTCATCACCGGCGTGCAAAGGCCCATCGGTGGACTGATCGGCTTCCGGGCCCGGGCTTTGCCCTGAAACCACGCCCTCAGTTGCCTGGAGCAGGGAAATGGTGGGCGACGACCGTCGGAGAGATCCGTGGAATCCGTGTCAATCGCTCAACCGCCGCGCTCGGCTCGCCGGCTACGGCGGTACTCGCTCGGCGTGGCGCCGGTGGCTGAACGGAACGCACGGGTGAAGGCGCTGTGGTCGTAGAACCCGCTGGCATGGGCGATTTCGGCCACCTGCTTGTCGGTGTCCTCCAGCATGCGCGAGGCCGCGGCGAGGCGCGTCTGCGAGATCAACCGGCTCGGGGTGATCCGGAACAGACGCTTGATCATGCGGGCAAACCGCACCGGCGGCAGGCCAGCCATGCGCGCCAGCGAGGCGGGCGACATCGGTTCCGAATACTGCGCCTCCAGGTAGTCCAGCGCCTTGATCAGCCCAGGCGGGATCTGGCCGGTGCCGGCCGGGGCGTGGAGATCGCGCGAGACGCCGACCACGCCGACGATCCGACCCGCAACATCCCGCAGCGGAAGCTTGGTGGTGAAACACCAACCCGTCTTCCGGCGCGGGTACCAATGGAGTTCCAACGTGTCGAGAATCGGGCGTCCACTCCGGAGCACCGCCTCGTCCTGCCGTGCGAACCTTTCGGCGAGGTCGGTCGGATAGAAGTCCCGGACGGTCCGCCCATGCAGTTGGCGGGTGGAGGAAGCGCCGACGCGCTCCGCCATGGAGGTGTTGACCGCGACGTACCTCCCGAGGGTGTCCTTCACGAAGAACGCCGTGTCGGGCACATGCTCGAACAGCTCCGCGAGGACCGCCACCGGGAGGCTCTCCAGCAGCGCCGCGCTGCCGGGGCTCTCTGTGCGCACTTTGGCGGACATGTCGGGAGGGTGCAGCAAGACCCCTCCGCCAGCGAGGCCAGAATCGGTGCCCATGAGAAGCGGATGCCTCCTACTGGTGCTGTTCTCCCTGGTGTTCCGTCTCGGCGCCCAGGGCTCCAAGTCGGATTACGAACGCGCCCTTTCCGTCGAGGCGCGGACCCGGGACACCGTGTTCCGCACCGGCATCCGCCCCCAGTGGCTCATGGACAAATCCGGCTTCTGGTACCGCGTCCAGACCGGACCGGGCACCCGCGAATGGGTGTTCGTCTCACTGCCCGAGGGACGCCGGGAACCCCTTTTCGACGCCGCGGAACTCGCCCGCGTGCTCGGACGCGAACTCGGGACCAACCTCGTTCCCGACGCGCTCCCTCTGGAAGATTTCGCCGTCGACTCCACCAACGGCCTCCGCACCCTCCGTTTCCGGGCCGGTGGATCTTCCTGGATCACGCCGTTGCCGAAGCTCGAGCCCAAGAAGGACGACCGCCCGCCTTCCGAACTCCAACCGCTTCAGGGACGCCCCACCCCGCGCCGCTCCCGCACGACCGGCGGTGAGACCGAGCTGACCTTCGTCAACCGCACCGGCGACGACGTCGAGTTGTCGTGGCTGGACGACCAGGGCGTCAGCCGTCCCTATGGCCGTCTCCGGCCGGGTACCGAGCGGCGCCAGCACACCTTCGCCGGCCATGTCTGGATCGGCACCGACCGCGAAGGCCGGACCGTGGACGTGTTCCTCGCCACCGAGGAACCCGGCCGGGCCGTCTTCCTCGGCAGCAGCCGTCCCAAGGCCAACGCGGAACGTCCCGCCGAAAACCGGGAAGCCAAGGCGCCGGGAAGCTCCCCCGACGGCCGTTGGACCGCATTCGTCACCAACTTCAACCTCCACCTGCGCGGCGCCGACGGCACGTCGCGGGCGATCACCACCGACGGCACGGTCTCCAACGCCTACGTCTCCGAGGTCCACTGGTCTCCCGATTCGAGCCATGTGGTGGGACGACGTGTCCAGGCGGTGCCGCCCCACATCGTCTCCTGGATCGAGGCGCTTCCCAAGGGCCAGACCGAACCCGCGCTGCGTTCCCACTCCTACTTCAAGCCGGGAGATCCCCTCCCCACCCCGCGCATCGCGCTCTTCGAGGCCCAGACCGGCAACCGCATCGATCCCGACCACGCCCTGTTCTCCAATCCCTTCACCGAGGACGGCGACATCCCGATCCGTTGGTCGCCCGACGGCTCTGAGTTCTACGTCGACTACAACCAGCGTGGCCACCAGGTGTACCGCATCCTGGCCATCGACCGGACCGGCAGGGTCCGCACCGTGGTCGAGGAGACACCGCGGACCTTCGTCGACTGGACGGCGAAGACCTGGCGCCAGTGGCTCGACGGATCCGGCGAGCTGCTGTGGATGTCCGAGCGCAGCGGCTGGTGCCACCTGTGGCTGGTGGACGCCCGGACCGGGACGGTGAAGAACGCCATCACCCGCGGCGACTGGGTCGTGCGCTCGGTCGAACACGTCGACGTCGAGCGCCGGCAGGTCTGGTTCTTCGCGGGCGGTATCCGGCCGGGTCAGGACCCCTATTTCCTGCACCTGTGCCGGGTTGGCTTCGACGGCTCAGGGCTGGTGGTGCTGACCGAGGGCGACGGCACCCACAAGGTCGAGTTTTCCCCCGACCGCCAGTGGTTCATCGACACCTGGTCCCGCGTGGACCAGGCGCCGGTCGCCGAACTCAGGTCCGCCACGGACGGCCGCCTGCTGACCGTCTTGGAACGCGGCGACATGTCCCCGCTGCTGGCCACCGGCTGGACCGTCCCGGAACGGTTCGTGGCCAAGGGACGCGACGGAAAGTCGGACATCCACGGCGTGGTGATCCGTCCGTCGAACCTGGATCCGAACCGCCGGTACCCGGTGGTCGAGGAGATCTACGCGGGACCCCATGGCGCCTTCGCGCCGAAGGAATTCGGCCGGGCGACCCGTCAACACGCCATGGCCGAGCTGGGATTCGTCGTGGTCCAACTCGACGGCATGGGGACGAGCCAGCGTTCGAAGGCGTTCCAGGACGTCAGCTGGAAGAACCTCGCGGATTCCGGCTTCCCGGACCGGCGCCTCTGGATCCGGGCCGCCGCGGAGACGCGCCCCTGGATGGACCTCGGTCGGATCGGCATCTACGGCGGCAGCGCCGGTGGGCAGAGCGCTTTGAGGGCGCTGCTGGACCACGGGGACTTCTACAAGGTCGCCGTCGCCGACTGCGGCTGCCACGACAACCGGGTCGACAAGATCTGGTGGAACGAGCAGTGGCTGGGCTGGCCCGTGGACGAGAGCTACCGACGCAGTTCGAACGTGGAGGACGCCGGCAGGCTGAACGGCAAGCTGTTGCTCATCGTGGGCGAGGTGGACACCAACGTGGACCCGGCCAGCACGCTGCAGGTCAGCGCCGCATTGGTGCGGGCGGACAAGGACTTCGAGCTGCTGGTCATGCCCTCGACCAACCACGGCGCGGCGGAGACGCCCTACGGCAGCCGTCGGCGGATGGACTTCCTCGTCCGCCACCTGCACGGGCGCGAACCCCGCTGGTAGTCGCCCTCATTTAGGCAGACCGGAGCCGCCCGAAGCCCACTTGCAGCCTTGGGTAGCGCGTCCTCGGACGTAGCGAACCGCGCCCTCGCGGTTCGCCATCCACCTCTCCTGCCCCTTCGCCGCAGCTCAGGACGCCGCTTCGGTCAGGTCCTTCGCGAAGGCACGGACGTCCTCCTCGCGGGTATCCCAGGAGCACATGAGACGGCAGCCGCCTTCGCCGATGAAGTTGTAGAAGAGCCAACCGCGGTCCCAGAGCTTCTGGATGACCGGCTTTGGCAGGTCGACGAACACGCTGTTGGCCTGGCGCGGGAACAGCACCTTGACACCGGGCAGGTCCGCGATGAGTTCGTGCATGAGCGCAGCCATGGCGTTGGCGTGTGCGGCATGCCGGAGCCAGACGCCATCCTGGAGCATCCCGAGCCAGGGAGCGGACATGAAGCGCATCTTGGAGCACAACTGGCCCGCCTGCTTGGTGCGGTAGGCGAACTCCTCGGCGAGCTCGATGTTGAAGAACACGACCGTCTCGCCGACGTGGATGCCGTTCTTGGTGCCGCCGAAGGAGAGGACGTCGACGCCGGCCTGCCAGGTGATCTCGCGCGGGGCGACCCCGAGCGCGGCGACGGCGTTGGCGAAGCGGGCGCCGTCCATGTGGAAGCGGAGGCCGTGCTTCTTGGTCATGGCCCCGATCGCGCGCAGTTCCTGTGGCGTGTAGAGCGTGCCGACCTCGGTCGCCTGGGTCACGGTGACGACCTTGGGCTTGGGGTAGTGGATGTCGGTGCGGCGCTGGACGGCCTCCTCGATGCCATCCGGCGTCAGCTTGCCGAGCGCGCCGGGGAGCAGGAGCAGCTTGGAGCCGTTGCTGAAGAACTCCGGGGCGCCGCACTCGTCCTTCTCCACGTGGGCGACCTCGTGGCACAGCACGCTGTGGTAGCTCTGGCAGCAGGCCGAGAGGGCGAGGGAATTGGCGGCGGTGCCGTTGAAGACGAAGAAGACCTCGCAGGGAGTCTCGAAGACCTGGCGGATGAGGTCGGCGGCCCGTTGGGTCCAACGGTCGTTTCCGTAGGCCGGTTCGTGGTCCTGGTTGGCCTCGGCGAGGGCGGCCCAGGCCTCGGGCGTGATCCCGGCGTAGTTGTCGGAGGCGAAGTGCCGCCGCGGTCCGTTCGGCGCCGCGGGGATGTGCCGGCTGGGATTCTGCGAACTCATTGGAGGGAAATGGAAAACCGTCCGCGCCCGTTGTTCAACCGCGCCGTTCCCGGAGGCGCCCCGGAAAACGGAAACGGCCCGGGTTCAACCCGGGCCGTTCGGAAGGGACCGCCGATCAGGAACGCGGCGCCAGCTTCTTCTCGACCCGGCTCTTGGCCAGGACCGTGTACTGGGGCAACCCGCCCTTCATCGGCACCTGGACCTGGCCCTCGATCAACGGGGCCGCGTACTCGACGAACTTCTCGTTCGGCATGAAGCCGTCCTCGCTGATCCAGTCACGCGGGATGAAGTGCTCGACGTTGGCGATGTTCTCCAGCGGCTCGAGTCCGACGTCCCAGCGGTAGGGGCTGGAGGAAAGACGCACCAGCTTGGGCATGAAGCCCGACTTGCCGTCCACCGCGGCACGCACCGCGGAGGCGCCCAGGGCGACCGCCTCGTCGACGTCCGTCTGGCTCGCGAAGTGCGACGCGGCGCGCTGCGCGTAGCCCAGCTTCACGGTCCGCGTCTTCAGGTTCAGCTTGCCCTGCACGATCGAAGCCAAGGCGTCGGCCGCACCGGAAAGCACCGGGTGTCCGAACGCGTCCAAACGGGTCTTGTCGGCACCGATCTCCTCGCCGGCCGCGTTCTTCACGCCTTCGCCACAGACGACGATGCAGTACTTGTGTTCGGCCACGACGGACTTCACCCGCTCCAGGAACGCCGCCTCATCGAGGGCGATCTCGGGCAGCAGGATGATGTGCGGGGGATTGGCCGGGTTCCCCTGCTTCGCGAGCACGGTGCCGGCGGCGATCCAGCCCGCGGCGCGGCCCATGACCTCGACGATGCAGCACGAGCCGTCATCGGTGGCCATCGAGCCGACGTCGAGGCCGATCTCGGCGACGGTGACGGAGTTGTACTTGATCACCGATCCGTAGCCCGGGCAGTGGTCGGTGGCCGGCAGGTCGTTGTCGATCGTCTTGGGCACGCCCAACACGCGCATCTCGTAGCCGCGCTTGACGGCCTCGAGGTGGATTTTGTGCGCGGTGTCCTGGGAATCGTTTCCGCCGGCGTAGAAGAAGTACCGGATGTTGTGCGCGTTGAAGACCTCGAACAGACGGTCCATGTCCTGGGCGGCCTTCTCGGGCTTCTTCTTGAAGTCGATCTTGTAGCGGCAGGTGCCCAAAGCGGCGGCGGGCGTGTGCTTCAGACCCTCAATGGCCTTCGACCGCTCGTCGTTGATGTCGATCAGCTCCTCGTTGAGGATGCCGAGGATCCCGTTCAGGCCGCCGTAGATCTCCTCGATGCACTCGTGGTGACCCGCTTCGGTGATGACTCCGGCCACGGAGGCATTGATGACGCTGGTGGGGCCGCCGGACTGGGCGACGAGGAGGTTTCCATTGAGTTCTGCCATATACGCGTAAAGTGGGCGGACGATGCCTAGGAAGCCCACCCATCAGCAAGCGGCGAATCGGCGGGTCGTCGGCATCGAAAATCACCCTCCCACTCCGGTCGGGGTTGGGAATATCATAACCGCACGTGTTCTCCCGCCTGCTGGAAGCCCTGCTGATCGTCCTCTTCGGACTCCTGCGCCTTCTCCCCCTGGAATGGGCCGCCCGCGTCGGCCGCGGCGTCGGCGGGCTCGCCGTCTTTTTCGCCCGACACCACCGCCGGATCGCCGAGGAAAACCTCCGCATGGCCTACCCGGACTGGCCGGAATCCCGGGTCCGTGAAACCGCCGGCGAGAACCTCCGGCGAATCGGCGAGGCTTACGCCTGCGCCATCCGTGTTCCCGGGATGTCCCTGGCCGATCTCGGGGACCGACTGCAGATCACCGGCTTCCACGAGGCGCTGCCTCCCAAGGGGGTGAACCTGCTGGTCGCCACCGGGCATTTCGGCAACTTCGACCTCCTTTCGCAGGCCCAACAGCTGGCGCCGGACCGGCGGATGGCGACCACCTACCGCGCCCAGAAGCTCCGCGCCCTGGAGAACGCCCTGCAACGTCTCCGGCGGAAGACCGGTGTGGAATTCGTCGAACGGCGCCAGGGCGTTGCGCCGCTGAAACGCCTCTTTGGGAGCCGGAACGCCATCGTCGCCCTCTACTCCGACCAACATGGCGGCGGGCATGGGCTCTGGATTCCAATGCTTGGGCACCCCTGCTCCTGCAGCCCCGCGGCTGCCGTGATGGCCTTGCGCTACAGGACGCGACTCGCCATGGCCTACTGCTTCCGGACCGGCCTCGCCCGGTGGGAGATCCAGTGCGGTCCCGTCATCGCCACGCAGGAAGCCGACGGTTCGGACCGGTCGGTCGAGGCGATCACCCGCGACGTCATGGCCGCCTACGAGACCGCCATCCGCCGCGACCCGGCGAACTGGTTCTGGGTCCATCGCCGATGGAAGGCCCCGTCCACCCTCCAGACCCGCCGCGAATCGAAGGAGGCCGAATAGCCGACCCATGGACCCGACCGCACCGCAACCGGCCCGCATCCTCGTCCGTGGCGTCAACTGGCTCGGCGACGCCGTGATGACAACGCCGGCCCTTGTCCGGCTTCGGGAACGATTCCCGTCCGCCGAGGTCACCCTGCTCTGCCACGAGAAGCTGGCCGACCTCTGGACCGGCCATCCCGCCGTCGATCGCGTCCGGACCTTCCTCTCCAAGGATTCCCCATGGACGACCGGCCGGAGCCTTCGACGCGACCGCTTCGACCTCGCCGTCCTCTTCCCCAATTCGCTCCGGTCCGGACTCGAGGCCTTCGTGGCCCGGATCCCGGTCCGCATCGGGACCTCGCGCGGACTGCGCCGACTGTTGCTGACACGGCCTGTCGAGCCGGACCCGAACGCCACGCCGATGCGGAAGCGTTCGTTGGCCGAGATCCGCAGACTCCAATCGGAACCCGACCGACCACCGACCGTCCTTCCGTCGGCGTCCCACCAGATCCACCATTACCTGCGTCTCGTGGCCGCGGCCGGCGCCTCCTCGGAACCGCTCGCACCCGTGCTCGGCATGCCTCCCCAGGAACTGGCCGCCGCCCGCTGGGAACTGTTCACCGACGATCCCGGGTTCCCGGTGCTCGGACTGAACGCCGGAGCCGAATACGGCGCCGCGAAACGATGGCCCGTCGAACGCTTCGCCGAGGCCGCCAACCGGCTCTTCGCGACGACCGGCTGTCGGGTGCTCGTCTTCGGTGGTCCTTCCGACCAGCAGTTGGCACAGCAACTGGCCGCCCGGATCCATCGGGCTCCAACGACCGTGCTCGCCGGCCGGACATCCCTGCGCCAGCTGCTCTCCAAGCTCGCCTGTTGCGACCTGCTCCTCACCAACGACACCGGACCGATGCACGTCGCCGCCGCCCTCGGCGTCCCGGTGGTGGTTCCCTTCGGCAGCACGAACCCCGACCTCACCGGCCCCGGCGCACCCGGCGACTCCCAACACGCCCTGCTGCGCAGCCACGTCGCCTGCTCCCCCTGCTTCCTGCGGACCTGCCCCGCGGAGTTCCGCTGCATGGAACGCATCGGCGTCGACGCCGTGGTCCAGGCTGCGGAACGGATCCTCTTCCGTGGAACGGATCCACTGGCCCCGCGGCGCACGCCTCCTTTACAACCCGGAACCGGTTCCTAGCCTTGCCCCAAGTGACCCTCTCCGCGGAACAGTTTGAACCGGAACTCCGGGCGGCCCTCCGTTCCTACGAGCGACACATCGTCTGCCTGGAACAACTGCCCGACGAGGCGAAGGAATCGCTGCGAAGCCTCCTGGCCAAGGCGATCCGCGCCTACGAGAACCGCGAACCGGGACTCCGCCATGGCATCGCCCTGAACCGCCAGATCACCATCATCCTCAGCCAGACCGAGACCGCCCGCCCGCTCTGCGGCATCTATTTCAACCTCCACTCGCCGTATTCTCGGAAGTCCCGCGCCAAGTCGGACGCCGGCACCCAGACCGAGCCACCTTCGGAGGGATAGAGGTTGTTCGTTGTTGGTTGTCCGTTGTCCGTTGCTGGTTGTTCGTCGCGGGCGGGCCCTCAGACAGCCGCCGGATCGCGATCCAGGCGAAGATGGACCTCTTCGGTGACCTCTTCCCGTCCCTGCGCGAAGCCCCGGTCCCCTCCAACGACCTCGAAGCCGCATTTCCTGTGAACCCGGATCGACCCGAGGTTCCGGGACGGTGCATCGGGACCTTTACCGACGTCGTCCGGAGACCTGCCGACCAAGACTGCTGTGACGAAACGGGTCGGGCGTGGACGGTGTCCTGATTTCTGCCGCGGTCGCACTCTACTGTGGACGAAGACGCACTTCGGTCGCGGCCCTTTCGAATTCCCACGACCGCCGACGCGGTCTAGAAAGTCCCGGTGAAGCCGCTTCTCCTCCTCGGATTCGCCCTCGCCGGCCCCACGCTGGCCGACGTCCAGCGGATCGGCCCCCACGCCTTAACCCTTCCCGACGGCTTCGAGATCCGGCAGGTCGCCGCGACCAATGTCGTCCACCGGCCGGTCAACGGCGCCGTCGACGAGGCCGGACGCCTCTACGTCACCGACTCCAGCGGATCCACCGAACCCCCGGCGGAACAGGCGAAGGACCCGCGCTGGCGCGTGATCCGGCTCGAGGACACCGACGGCGACGGCGCCTACGACCGCTCGGTGGTCTTCGCCGACCGTCTCCCCATGCTCCAGGGAATCCTCTGGCACTCGGGCAGCCTCTACATCGGCGGATCGCCCGCCATCTGGCGGCTCCAGGACACCGACGGCGACGGCCGCGCGGACGTTCGGGACGAATGGTGGAACGTCGGCCATCCCAACACCCACTGCGGCAACGAGGTCCACGGTCCCTACGCCGGTCCGGACGGATTCATCTACTGGACGAAGGGCGCCTTCGAGCCCGTGTCCTGGACCGACGGCCACGGCGGCGCGAAGCGGCGCGACCGCGCGTCGCACATCTTCCGGGCGCGCCCCGACGGTTCCGGTTTCGAGTCGGTGATGACCGGCGGCATGGACAACCCGGTGGACGTCGAGTTCAGCGACGAGGGGGAGGCCTTCTTCACCAGCACCTTCATCGACTTCTCCCAGCCCGGTTGGCGGGACGGCGTCGGCTTCGCCAGTTCGGGCGCCGTGTTCGGCAAGGAGAACTCCGTGCTCGACGACCGCGCCGTGCTCCGACCCGGACCGGAGCTGGCGCATCCGTTCGTCCAGATGGGCGCCGCCGCACCGTCGGGCCTCGCCGCCTACCGGCACGCCGACTTCGGTCCCGGGTTCCACGGCAACCTCTTCGCCTCGGCTTTCAACCTCCGGAAGATCTCGCGGATCGAACTCTCCCGGAACGGTTCCGCCTTCGCCGGCAAGGAGTCGGACTTCGTCGTCTCCGACAACCTCGACTTCCACCCCACCGACGTGGTCGCCGACACCGACGGCTCGCTGCTCCTCCTCGACACCGGCGGCTGGTACAAGCTGTGTTGTCCCAGCTCCCAGCTGTGGAAGGCCGACGTGCTCGGCGGGATCTACCGCGTCCGTCGCAAGGGCGCCGCACACGTCCGCGGTCCCGCGCCGCAGCGGCCCGAATCCCCGTTGGCCCGGCTTCGCAGGCTGGGTGACCTCCGGGATCCCGCGGCCGTTGCCGCCGCCCGCGAGACGCTCCGGAATCCCGCAACCGCGGCCGATCCCTTTGCCCGCCGCATCGCCGTGACCGCCCTGGGACAGCTGGCGGACAAGACCGCGGTCGACGTCGTCCTCGGGGCCTTGGAAGGACAGCCCGACGACGCCCTGTTCTCGGCCGGCTTCGTCTCGCTGACGCGCATCGGCGACGCCGCCGCCCTGCGTGCGGCGCTAGACCGGAAGGACCCGTCTGTCCGTCGTGCGGCCCTCGCCGCCCTCGCCGCCCTCGATCAACTCACGGCCGCTCCCGACCGGCAACCGCTCCAACCGGTGGAACTCCTCCCGCGCCTCACCGATCCCGATTCCAAGGTCCGGCAGACGGCCCACTGGATCGCCAGCCGCCACGGCGACTGGTCGGAGCCGTTGGCGAAGTCGCTGGCCCCGGCGCTCCGTGGGTACCTGGGACGCGAGGCCGCCGCGGTGGATCTCTCCCGCCTG
>CAMASJ010000059.1 GCA_945860685.1 Akkermansia muciniphila | reverse complement strand
ACATCCGACGAACGCCGATGGAGATGGAGTTGGCGAGGGCACCCCAGCCGACGCCGGTCTGAAGTGACAAAAGATCCCTGACGCAGACAGGGACAACCCCTCAAAAGCGCACCGCAACCGGGCCGAAACGGCCCGGGAACGTCAGAGGTGTGCCTGCGGTGGCCGCTCCAACAGGCCAATACTGCCGAGATCGAAGCGAGCAGGCTCCAAAACCGCCGCCGAATGGCGCTGAAGACCGATACCAACCGCCGAAGACAGTGCTGCCGGCGATCAGAAGGCCGGTAAGTCAGCTGAGCCAACCACGCCCATCCACCCACCTTGCCAGACCCTCTCGATTCGGTAGCCTACGGACGTGTCCCTTATCGGCATATCAATGAAAAGATTGCTTGAATTATATAAGGCTAGATCGAAGAGGTGTGCGCTGCTTTTGGTTGCCTTCATTCTCCTTTTTACAGTGCCTTCAGTGCGGGTGTTCTTCGTTATGATATTGGTTAGTGCGCCGGAAAAGTATCAGCGAAAGATTGGGGAATTGGGCTTGTATTCCGACCCTAAAGTAATTAGGTATGCGGTGGGAAGGTTGAAGGGTAACAGTCGACGCACCATTTATAATATATGTGGATATGCGACTAATACAAATTGTCTTGCGGAGGTTCTAATGGATAGGTTTCCAGCGGATCCTGGTTTGGAATAAGGGTATAACGATTCCTTTGTGTACTATAAAAAGTTATAGATCCACTCGTGAGGTTGGATATTTGAAGGCTTTGTACGATGCTTCGCTAGATTAGGAGCGAGTCGGTAGATCATACAATGCGTGGTCCTTTGTCTACGAAATATTGGAGCAGGCGAAGTCTGGTATGACAAATAGATGGTAGCGGCACCAAGACGAAGGATTAGCTGTGCCATTTCAAGAGCTTTCGGATGAATTGTCGCGCGGGAAGCATTGAATTGAGTGATGGGGGTTCCTCGCTGCTTCCAATGCGGGCCACAAGGGACACCTCCGTATACGAGAGAGTTGTGGCTTCATCTGAAATGCGGATATCATTTACTGTAAGGTCACCACGTACCTTTGCTCTGCTAAAAACGCGAAACCTGAAAATTCCTTCTAGAGGGCACGTGCGCAAAGTGCCCGTTGATGATCGAGCAGGCACCATGGAAGAGTCCAAGGCTAATGAGGACTTAAAGGTACAAGGCTCTACAAGAGGCGGAGATAGCATACTACCACTGCATGTATCGTGCAATGAACCGTGAAATAGCACTTTCAGCCGGAGGCCCATCGGAAGGACAGAACCCTCTAGGGACACGTCTGTTGAAGATACGTCAGAGAGGCGGGTCCGATGGGACGTGTCCCTTAGGCGAAGACTGAAGTGGGGCCGATGATGGAGCGCGATTCCCCGCGAGCCGTTTTCCCAAAGGTCCCAAAGGGTCCACAGGGACGTGTCCCCAAGGCGTGGGGGCGTGTGTGGCTCGGGGTTGACTTCGGTATGTGGGGCTTGATTTGCACGGATACAGGCCGGCTTGGCGGTTTCCCCTCGCCTGTGGTTGGTCGTCTGCCAACGTCCGGGTACTGCAGATGATCGAAGTCGAGGGATTGACCAAGGTTTACGGGGAGTTCGTCGCCGTCTCCGGTCTGACCTTCACGGTCCGGCCAGGCGAGCTGCTGGGACTGGTCGGTCCCAATGGGGCCGGCAAGACCAGCACTCTCCGCTGTTGCGCCGGCATCATCCCGGCCACACGGGGTTCCATCCGGATCTGCGGCCATGACGTGGCCTCCGACCCGGTTTCAGCGAAGGGGCGTCTGGCGTTCTTCTCCGACGAACCCCGCCTCTTCGAGTACCTTACCGTCCGCCAACACCTGCTCTTCACCGGCCGGCTCTACCAGGTCCCCGACGCAGCGGAACGGATCCCGGGCCTGTTGGCGGAACTCGACCTCACGGCCAAGGCGGACCAGCTCACGGCGGAGCTTTCGCGCGGGATGAAGCAGAAGGTGGCGATCGCCTGCGGCCTGCTGCATTCGCCTTCGGTGATCTTCTTCGACGAGCCCCTGACCGGCCTGGACCCGCTCGCGATCCGCCGCATGAAGGACACGATCCGCCGGCTCGCCGCGGATGGCGCGGCCATCGTGCTTTCCTCGCATCTCCTGCCGTTGCTCGAGGAGGTCTGCACGCATGTGCTCATGGTGAAGGAAGGTCGGAAGGTGGCCCACGGGACGCTCGACGAGGTGCGGTCGCTGTTCGCCGGCCCGGGGCAGGGCGGGACCCTGGAGGAGGTGTTCCTGCGGATCGCGGAGGAAACCCCCGCTTCCGGTTCAAATCCGCCGGCGCCGCCTCTCCTGCCTCCGACATGAAGCGCGCCCCGATCCTTCCGCTGGTGCGCGCCCTGACCTACCTGCAGCTCGCCTCGTTCGCCAACAACCTCAAGGTTCGGCTCCGTCGTCTGAAGCAGCCGAAGTACCTCGTCGGGGCGCTGGTGGGCGGTGCCTACGTGTCGTTGTACCTAGGCAACACCCTGCTGTGGCGTTTTCGCACCGGAGGTCGTGCCGGGGAATCCGGATGGTTCGCCGACGCCGGCGAGTTGATCACGTCGCTGGCCGCGGTCGGCGTGCTCTTCTGGATGCTCACGGAGTGGATCTTCCCGGCGAAGGGGGCGGCCTTGCAGTTCACGGAGACGGAACTGGCGTTCCTGCTACCGGCGCCGATGACCCGGCGCATGCTCATCCAGTTCAAGCTGCTCAAGAGCCAGATCCCGCTGCTCTTCACCTCCGGGCTCTTCACGCTCATCGGCGGGGCCGGTGGCAGCGGATGGCTCTACCGATGGATCGGATGGTGGTTCGTGCTCTTCACTCTGAACCTGCACGGAATCGGCGCCTCCTTCGTGCTCACCCGGCTGTGGGACCGCGGGCTCACGCCTTGGCCGCGTCGGGCGCTGGTCCTGTCGATCCTGGGAACCGTGGTAGGGATCCTCGGCTTCTCGGCTTGGAGCGGAGTCCCCGGGGCCCCGGGCGCCGAGGGTGACTTGGAACAATGGCGCGAGTGGGGACTGCGGGCGCTGACCACGGGCCCCATCCATGTGGTGCTGACCCCTTTCCGCTGGATCCTGGGACCGTGGGCCGCCCCGGGGACCGCCGATTTCCTGCGCGCCCTGCCCGGGGCCGCTCTGGTTCTCGGCCTTCACTACGTCTGGGTGTTGGCCTCCGAGGTGTCCTTCGAGGAGGCGTCCCTGGTGGCGGCGCGGAAGCGGGCGGAACTCGTCGCCGTGGCGCGTTCCGGACGGAATCCCCTCACCACCCAGGCCCGACGTCCGCTGCGGCCCCTGTTCCGGCTCGCGCCGACCGGGTTTCCGGCGGTGGCGTTGGTGTGGAAAAACCTGATCGCCACCGGTTCCAGCCTGAACAAGCGCCTGGTGATCGGCATCGTAGTGTGGATCGCCTTGATGGGTTGGGGGCTGGCAGGCGATTTCAGCGGGAATGAAGGATGGAACCCAACCTGGTTCGTCGCCGGGTTCACCGGAATCGCGCTGGGTGCGTCCCTCTTCGTCGGACCGCAGGTGCTGCGCGGCGACTTCCGCCAGGACTACGAGTCGATGGACGTGCTCAAGGCGCTGCCCTTGCCGGGCTGGCAGGTGGTGCTTGGGCAGTTGGTGGGGCCGGCCTTCCTGCTGACGGTGTTGCAGTGGGCGATGATAGGGATCCTGGTCAGCACGACGGAAGGCCACCGGTTCGGCGGTGACCCCGTGCCTTTCCCGGCGAGATTGGTCCTGGGTCTCTCGGTGGGGTTGATGCTGCCGGGATTCAACCTGATGTCATTGGTGATTCCGAACGCCCTGGTGCTGCTTTTCCCGGCGTGGGTCCAGACC
This sequence comes from Akkermansia muciniphila, assembly GCA_945860685.1. Lineage (GTDB taxonomy): Bacteria > Verrucomicrobiota > Verrucomicrobiia > Limisphaerales > UBA9464 > SXXZ01. The sequence continues at coordinate 12,766 of CAMASJ010000059.1, read as the reverse complement.
GGGAAGGAGGGGCCGATGGGAATCGAGGTGATGGGGCAACGCCTCGTGGTGGCGTTGGGATCCTTCTTCGTCCTGGTGGTGGGACTGTTTCCCGCCGCGCTGCTGGTTGCCGCGGTGGTGTACCTCTTCCGGATGCTGTCGCTGCCGGCGGAACCGTCGTGGATTATTGGCGGCTTGGGTGGCCTGTTGGTGTTCCTGTCCGAGTTCGCGGTGGCTGTGTGGTTGCTTGGCGGGGTGTTCGAACGGTTCGACCTGAGCCGTGAGTGAACGGCGGGCAAGGTGGCCCGCGGTGGCGGGTGGCGGGGAACCCGGATTCGGCGGACGGAAAGCGTCTTGGAAGGGCTGTAAGCCGAATTCTGTCTTCCCGGCTTGCGCCGGGGAGAGAGCCATTTGTCTGAGCAACCGATACCCGGAACCCGTCCCGCTTGCGCGGAATCGACGCGGGCCGCGCCAAGGGTTCCCTATTTGGTCTTGCACCCGGGGAGGTTTTCCATGCCCCGCTTCTTACGTTGCGGGCGGTGGTCTCTTAAACCGCCTTTTCACCCTTACCCGGACCTTGCGGCCCAGGCGGTATCTTCTCTGTGGCACTGTCTGTCGGCCATGGCTTTCGCCACAACCTCCCGCGTGTATCCCCGGCTGAACCGGGGTTACGCGGCCCCGCGCCCTGTGGTGTTCGGACTTTCCTCCCGCGACTTGCGCCGCGAGCGACCCTCCGCCCTTCCAAGACGCCGGGACCGTGGGGCCGGAGGCACCCGATGGCGAGGATGCAATTTGCTGGCTGGGTGTCAGGGGGCGGGGCGTCGGGCATCCGGGTTTCAATCCCTGTTCACTTCGGTCCGCCCCGAGCCTATCTTCACGGCGCTCATGGCCCAACCGATCCGAGTCCGATTCGCCCCTTCGCCGACCGGCTACCTGCACATCGGCGGTGCACGTACCGCCCTGTTCAACTGGCTGTTCGCCCGGCACCACGGCGGCGCCTTCATCCTGCGCGTCGAGGACACCGACACCCAGCGCAACTCGCAGGAGGCGATCGACGTGATCCTCAAGGGACTCCGCTGGCTGGGGCTCGACTGGGACGAAGGTCCGACCACCGGCGACACCTCCGGCCCGAGCCGGGGCGACCACGGTCCGTACTTCCAAAGCCGCCGCGGCGAGAACTACCGCCGTCGCATCCAGGAGCTGCGCGACAAGGGCCTCGCCTATGACCGCGACGGTGCGGTGTTCTTCCGGATGACCCGCGATCCGGTCATCATTCCCGACATGATCATCGGGGATGTCGTCCGGCCGCTGACCGACCGCGAGGAGCAGGATCCCGACTGGGTGTTGGTGCGCAGCGACGGCATGCCGGTGTTCCACTTGGTCAACGTGGTGGACGACCTGGAGATGGCCATCTCCCACGTGATCCGGGGCGAGGACCACCTGGCCAACACCGCCAAGCACATCGCGCTGTTCCGGGCGTTTGGGGCGGAGCCTCCGAAGTACGCGCACATCCCGCTGATCCTCAATCCGGACGGCTCGAAGATGTCCAAGCGCGACCGCGGTGCGCATGTGACCAACTACCTCGACGACGGCTTCACGCCCGAGGCGGTCTTGAACTACCTGGCCCTGCTGGGTTGGGCGCCGGTCGACGGCAAGGAGTTCCTGTCCGTGGCCGAACTGGTCGCGCGCTTCGGGTTGGACCGGGTCAATCGCAGTGCGGCGAAGTTCGACGCGAAGAAGCTGGAGGCGCTGCACTTCGAGCACACGCGGATCCTGGATCCGGCCCGGTTCGCGAGGACCGGGGTGGAGTTCCTGGCCAAGGCCGGCATCGACACCTCCGGCTTCGCCCCGGGCTACGTGGCGGCGGCGTTGGAGACGGCCCGTGAGAAGGGCAAGCTGTTCAAGGACCTGCCGCCGTTCGTGGACTTCTACTTCGTGTCGGACGAGGCGGTGCCGATCGACCCCGAGGCCAAGGCCAAGGCGTTGACGGCGTCCGCGCGGCCCGTGTTGGAGCGGTTGGCGGCGTCCTTCGCGGCGCTGCCCGAGTTCAACGCGGCGGCGCTGGAGGCGACCCTCAAGGCCTTGGCCGGGGAACTGGGCGTGAAGGTGGGTGCGCTGGTCCAGCCGTGCCGGGTCGCGTGCACGGGCAAGCTGGTTGGACCGAGCCTGTACCACCTGCTCGAGGTGCTCGGCCGGGACAAGGTGGCGAAGCGGTTCGCCGCGGCGCTGGCGGGATTGTGAGGACGTGCCGTTCCGGCCGACTTGATGCCGTGCCGGGGACCGGGTTCACTCGCACCATCCAATGAGCGCTCCCCTTGTCGGCATCATCATGGGATCCCAGTCGGACTGGGAGACGATGCAGCATGCCGCCAACCAGTTGGAGTCCCTCGGGGTTCCCTTCGAGGCCTCGGTGGTGAGCGCGCATCGCACTCCGGACCTGCTTTTCGAGTACGCCGCGTCCGCCGCGGGCCGCGGGCTGGAGGTGATCATCGCCGGTGCCGGTGGCGCGGCCCATCTGCCCGGAATGTGCGCCAGCAAGACGGCCCTTCCGGTACTGGGAGTCCCCGTGCAGTCCAAGGCCCTCAACGGCATGGACTCGCTGCTGAGCATCGTCCAGATGCCCGGCGGCGTGCCGGTGGGAACCATGGCGATCGGCAAGGCCGGGGCCATCAACGCCGCGTTGTTGGCGACGGCGATCCTGGGCAACAAGCATCCCCAATTCCGGGCCGCCTACGAGGCGTTCCGGACGCGGCAGACGGCGGCGGTGTTGGCGGACCGGACGCCGCGAGTGGCGGGATAGGGCGCCGGTTTTGGGATGCGGTTTCACAACCGCGGCTAGGAAGGGGGGATCCGCAACTTGGTGGTCGCGGCTACGGGAAGTGTCAGCGGCGGCCGTCGTACCAGAGGTGGCAGGCCTCCTTGTTGGTCAGGGTCGCCTTCGGACGGAAGATCGCCCCGAGGATGAGCCGATGGATCTCCCTGGGTGTGTAGAGGCGGAGTTTGCGGGCCGAGGTGACCAAGGGCGCCGCACTGAGGATGACGATCTTCCGCCGGCTCCGCCGGGCCAGGGGACGCAGTCGCTTGGTGAAGTCCAATTCCTCGGCGGCGTAGAGGGCTCCGCTGAACCCGCCGATCTCACGGAAGGCGGCCGCCTCGACGAAGATGTAGGAGCCGGCCATGAGTCCGCGCAGTCGGCTGATGGCGTTCCAGACTGCGCCACCCACCCGCGCCCGCCACTCTTCGGAATCCATCCGCACGGTGGACCCGCCGGCGAGCACACGGCCGGATCGGATCGCCTCCACGGTCGCGGTGAAGAGTTCGCGGGAAGGCCGCGAGTCGGCGTCGATGAAGAGCAGCCAGTCGCCGGTCGCGACCGATGCGCCCGCATTACGAGCGCGGGCGATCTGGTTCACGGGTTCGAAGACCACCTTGTCCGCCCCATGTGCCTTGGCCACGGAGGCAGTGGCGTCGGTGGAGTTGTTGTCGCAGACGACCACCTCCGATTCCCAGCCCGCCGCGGTCAGCGCGGTTCGCGAGGCGTGGACGGCTTCCAGGGTCGAGGGGAGCAGCTTCTCCTCGTTGAACGCCGGCAGGATGATCGAGAGTTTCAATCGGTGAAGGGTGTTTGCCACAGAGACACGGAGGGCACGGAGCTCGGACCGGACATTCTCCGATGTGTTTCGGGATCTCTCCGTGTCCTCCGTGCGTCCGTGGCTATTTCCCGGAAGCCAGTTCCCAGCCTGGATCGGTTTCGGTGTCGAACGGAGTCGGGCCGTCGACGCGCAGGCGGTGTTCGCCGAGAACCCCGATCATGGCTGCGTTGTCGGTGCAGTGGGTCGGTTCGGCGAGGCGCAGGTGCCATCCGCGACGGGCGGCGGCCGCGGTCAGGGCGCGGCGGAGTCCGCGGTTGCAGGTGACGCCGCCGCTCGCGGTGAGGGTGTCCACGCCGCAGCTGGCGGCCGCCTTCAGCAGCTTGCCGGAGAGCGTCTCGACGATCGCCGCGCGCACGGAGGCGCAGACGTCCCGCAGGCCGGTGGGGTCGTCGGCGATCCCGGGATGCTTCTGGAGGAAGACGCGGACGCTGGTCTTGAGTCCGCTGAAGCTGAAGTCGTGGTTCGGTTCGTGGAGAAGGGGGCGGGGGAAGGCGAACCGGGCGGCATCGCCCTCCTCGGCGAGTCGGTCGAGCACCGGACCGCCGGGATACGGCAGCGCGAGCAGCTTGGCGGCCTTGTCGAAGCATTCGCCGGCGGCGTCGTCGAGCGTCCCGCCGAGGATCCGGTGGTCGAGAAGACCCCGTACATGGACCAGCAGGGTGTGTCCGCCGGAGACGATCAGGGATACGTGGGGACGCAGTTCCGCCAATTGGGAGCGGGGCGGGTTGCCGGGGCTGATCCAGGGCGAGTAGAGGTGGGCCTCGTGGTGGTGGATGCCGACGATCGGCAGCCTGAGGACGTAGGCGAGGGACTGGGCGGAGGTCCAGCCGGCCATGAGCGCGGCGGGAAGTCCCGGGCCCAGGGTGGCGGCGATCGCGTCGAGGTCGTCGAGTGCGACTCCCGCCTTCGCGAGGGCCTCTCGGACGACGGGGAGGAGGTTCCGAAGATGTTCCCGCGTGGCCAGTTCGGGAACCACGCCGCCGTACTCCGCGTGCAGGGCTACCTGTGAGGAAACGACGCTCGAAAGAACGGCGCCTTCGTGGACGACGGCGGCGGCCGTTTCGTCGCAGGACGATTCGATGGCCAGCAGCATCTCGGTGGGGATCCTGGTCGGTCCGGTCAGCGGACCGTGTCGACCGCCTGGGCCTTGCGGGACGACTTCTCGTCGTTGCGCTTGGACATGAGCCGCACCGCCTTGAGCAGGTCCATGGCGCGTTCGAGCTGGGGATCGGCGTCGGAAATCACCAGGTCCCGCAGGCGTCCGCGCTGGGAGGCCGGATAGTTCTGCAGCGCGTCGTCGAGGTTCGTGCGGCCGCCCGGGATGCGCCGGAGCTGGATGGCCATCTCCTCCTCCTCGGTGATCGGCACGACGATGTTGGGCGTGATGCCGTGTTCATGGATCACCTTGTGGGAGGGCGTGTAGTACTTGGCCGTGGTCAGGCGCAGGGCGGAGCCGTCGTCGAGGGGCAGGATGTTCTGGACGGAGCCCTTGCCGAAGGACTGTTCGCCCACGAGGACAGCGCGTTCGAGGTCCTGGAGACAACCGGCCACGATTTCCGAGGCGCTGGCGCTCCCGCCGTTGACCAGCACCACCACGGGCAAAGTCCGGATCTTGCCGCGGCCCGAGGCCCGCTTCTGGGAGTCCGCGGCGCGGTTCCTCCCCTCGGTGGAGACGATCGGCTTGCCCTTGGGCAGGAATTTCTCCGCGACCGCGACCGCCTGGTCCAGCAGGCCGCCGGGGTTGCCGCGCAGGTCGAGGACCAATCCGTCCACGCCTTGGGATTCCATCCGGTTGAGGGCGTCCTCCAGTTCGTCCGCGGTCTTCTCGCCGAACTGGGTCAGGCGCACGTAGCCAAGACGGTCCGCGCCGACCGGGAATTCCCGGCGGTTGTTGATGTCCTTGACCGAGTACACCCGGATGTCCTGCCGGGTGAGGGTGATGTCCTTGGGTTCGGACATCGAGGGGCGGAGGATGGAAACGACCAGCTTGGAACCGGGTTCGCCGCGCAGGACCTTCACGGCCTCGTTCATGCCGAGGCGTTCGGTGGAGCGGCCGTCGATCTTCACCAGCTGGTCGCCGGGCAGGATGCCGGCCTCGAACGCCGGGGTGTCCTCCATGGGGGCGATCACGGTCAGCACGCCGTCGCGCACGTTGACCTGGAGTCCCACGCCGCCGTAGGTGCCGCCGGTGTCCTCGCGGAGCTCGGTGAACTTGGAGACGTCCATGAACTCGCTGTGCGGGTCCAAGGTGGAGAGCATGCCCTTCATCGCACCCTGGATGAGGTCCTTGTAGGTCAGCTTCTCGCCGTCGACGTAGTCCTTGCGGACCCGTTCGAGGACCCGGGTGAAGAGCTCCAGCTGCTCGTAGGGGTCGTCGCGGTCGTCCGCGGCGCTGAGCTGGAACATCCGCGCTCCCAAGAGCGTGTAGACCGCCAAGGCGGCCACGAAGACGGGATAGAAGAGTCGCTTTTTCATTCCGGGACGCCGGTGCTGCTGGACCGTAGGGAGCGACCGTCCGAGGTGCAAGCGGCTGACGGCCCCACGACGGGAAGTCCCGGGGACAATGGGGCAGAACCGTTGCCGGCGGCCGGTTCGGGATCAGAGCGCGTCGAGGATCCGGTCGAGGTTCACGTGCTTGGAAATGATCTCCTGGATGAGCGAGATCTTCTGCACGTCGTCCGGCCGGGTCTTGATGATGAGGTCGTGGACCTCGGAGGCGGCCCGGTAGCTGTCCTGGCTGGCCTTGAGCACGGGGCAGGGGAATCCGCGGAGCTGCTTGAGGACGGCGTCGGACGGCTTGACGTCGTCCGACAGCACGATGCCGGCGATGGGTTCCTTGGAGGACTTCAGCCAGTCGGCGGCGGCGGCGATGATGTCCTCGCGGTCGGCGGGGACGATGAGCAGGACGCCGGGCTTGAGGATCTCGCGGGCGCGGGCGGCGCCCATGGCCCCGACGACGACGCGGCTGACGATCTGGGTGAGGGGCGGCTTGCCGGCGACGATCTCGGCCTGCAGTTCGTCGGCGATGGCGCCGAGGGTCGGCCGGGAGAGCATCGGCTGGTAGGGGACCACGCCGAGCAGTTCGAGACCCTTGCGCTTGAGACCCCGTTGGGCGAACTCGGTGATGTAGTCGAGCTTCTCGGGGAGGACCTTGTTGATGATGACGCCGATGACCTGGGCGCCCTCCTGCTTGAAGAGGGCGTGGTTCATGACGGTCTCGTCGATGGGCTGTCCGATGCCGCCGCGGGTGACGATGACGACCTTGGAGTTGAGCAGCTTGGCGACGGCGGCGTTGGAGAGGTCGAAGACGCTGCCGACGCCGGCGTGTCCGGTGCCCTCGCAGAGCACGAAGTCCTTCTCCCAGGCCACGCGGTCGAAGGCCTTGTGGATGCGTTTGACGAGCGCCTCGAGGTTGGCGGACTGCAGGTATTTCCGTGTGAAGTCCGGTTCGACCGCGATGGGCGACATGTCCACCAGCGGGCAGTTCAGGCGGAAGACGCGGTCCATGATGACGGCGTCCTCGTCGATCTTCTGCTCGTCGATCTCCACGAAGCGTTGGCCGACCGGCTTGATGTAGCCGACGCGGCCGTAGCGGCGCTGGAGCGCGGCGAGCAGGCCGAGCGAGGTGGTGGTCTTGCCGTCGTTCTGGCGGGTCGCCGCGATGAAGACGCGGGGGGTGAGGGAATTCTGGAGCATTGGATGGGCTTCAGCAGCCGGGATTGGTGGTGGCAGGCTTCATTGCCGGCGTGGACCCAACTGAAGGATCCCTGGCCGGTCCGCTTCGGTGGCCCCGGTCATTGGTGTGCGCAAGGCCAAGCCAGCAGGCAAGAAAGGCGAGGCCCACAACGCCATGTAGATATCTGCCCGCGCGGATCGTGATGAAGATCCCCCAAAAGGCTCCGGACACGACGATCGGGACCGACCAGACGTCTGCGGACTGCACTTTGAAGGATATCAGGACCTCCCGGATTCCAACTCCGCCCAACGCCAAGAACGTGGCCAGCGTTGGGAGTCGCCGGTCGTTGGAAGGTGAGGCAGACGGACGAAGGTTCATCGCGGCTGAGCGTCTGGCTTGGGCGGCGTGGCAAAGGTTGGAGAGGTCGTGAGCAGCGGCAGTCCCAAGCGGGCATTCTCCTCGCGAAGCTTCCTTGCAACGCGTTCAAACGCCCGCTGCGCCTTTTCGATCTCTTCAACGATGCGTCGGTCTTTTGTGCTCATGGAATTCGGAGACCATTCCTGCGGAACAGTGGCATCAGGCCCGACGGAGGCATCGAGCGTTGGTCGGCCAGATGTCCCGGAGGACTGGTTTGATTGTTTCAGACCAACCAGAGGTCGGCAATCGGCGCATAAAGGTTGGAGAAGTTCACAACACCTCGTTCAAAGCGCCGACGAACATCCCGCTCCGGAACGTGATGGCCGCCTTTGCTGACCCGTTCCCTAACCCGGGCAACCGCGAGGTCTGCATCCGGCAGGAAAAGAAAGTGGATGACCAATTCATACCCGGCGGCTTTCGCCACCCGGAAAAGCGGCAGGTAGGACTTCCCGCTCAGTGTCGACTCGATCGCAAATCGAACCTGCCCTTGGATCATGGCATCGAACTCATCGAGGAAGATCCGGGCTGCCTTTCGCGCGGCAAGTTCCGGATTGAGCGGGGAAACTCCGGCTGCAATCAGGTCTGCATTGAGAAAGCGCTCTACCCGGGCCTCGTTCGGCAAGAATTCCCTCGCAAACGTGGTCTTTCCCGCGCCGTTGCACCCGGCGATGACGATCAGCCTGGGGCGTTCGGTTCCTTGGTTCGCGAGTCCCACCGTTCACCTCACAGGTCGCCGGGCAGGTTCACGCCGGAGCCGGGGTAGAGCTTCTGGTACTCGATGCTCTGGAGGCCGACGATGGCGGCCACGCCGAGGATGTCGTGGGCGCTGCTGCCGCGGGAGACGTCCGCCGCCGGACGGTCGAGTCCGAGCAGGATCTGGCCGTAGGCGTTGGCGCGGGCGACGTGCTGGATGAGCTTGCTGGCGATGTTGCCCGAGTTGAGGTCGGGGAAGATCAGCACATTGGCGTGACCGGCCACCTTGCTGTCGGGGAGCTTGCGGGACGCGATCTCGGGGATCAATGCGGCGTCGACCTGGAGTTCCCCGTCGAAGTCGGCCTCGAAGCCTTCCTCCTGGGCCTTCTGCTGGGCGAGGCCGGTGGCCGCCTTGACCTTCATCAGGCTGGGCTGCGTGGCGCTGCCCTTGGTCGAGTAGCTGAGCAGGGCGACGCGCGGACGGACGCCGGAAATCTGACGGGCGAGCTTGGCGGTGGACACCGCGATGTCGGCCAGCTGGTCGACGCTGGGTTCCGGGATGACGCCGCAATCGCCCATGAACAGCACGCCCCGCTCTCCGAATCGCGTGTCCTCGACCTCCATGACCATGCAGGAGGAGGCGGTGGTGGTGCGGGGTGCGACCTTGATGATCTGGAACAGCGGCCGAAGCACGCTGCCGGAGATCTCGTTGGTTCCGGAGACCATGCCGTCCGCCTGCTTCATCGCCACCATCATGGCTCCGAAGTAGTTCAGCTTCGTCATGGCTTCCCGTGCCTCCTGCTCCTCGATGCCCTTGCCGCGGCGGAGCAGCATGAAGCGCTTCACGAAGCTTTCGAGGTCCGGGCTTTCGGCCGGATTGATGAGCCGGATGCCCTCGAGTGAGACGTTGAGGCCGGCGGCGGCCTCCTTGATCTGGGCGCGGTCGCCCAGGAGGATCGGCACGCCGAGGCGCAGGGCGAAGAATTGCCGTGCGGCCTGGAGGACGCGCGGTTCCGTGCCCTCGGGAAACACGATCCGTTTGGGATGCCGCTGGAGTTTTTCGATGACGCCTCCGATGAAACGCATGGGCGCAGGTTGGAGCAGTCCGGGAAGCCGGACAAGGGTGTGGACGGCGTTTCGGAGGCCTTCGCCGATGGTCGTTCCCGGCGGGTGAACCAAAAAGGTTCTTGCGCCATCGGGTCGCGCACTGGTACTTCCACCGCTCCTTTAAACGAGAAAGTTCCGATTTATGGCACGTATTTGTCCGCTGACGGGTCGCCGCCCGGTGAAAGGCAATCACATCTGGCGCTCCGGTAAGGCGAAGAAGAAGGGTGGTATCGGTACGCACGTTACCGCCATCACCAAGCGCCGGTTCTTCCCGAACCTGCAGCGCGTGAAGGTCCTCCTGCCCTCGGGCGAGGTCCGCTTCATCCGCGTTTCCGCCAAGGCCCTGAAGGCCGGCATGGTCACCAAGGCGCCCAAGCGCACCTGGAAGAAGGCTGCCGTCGCGGCCTGAACGGTCGCTTCCGTCCCTTTTCGACACAACCTCGGGGTCAAAAGCCCCGGGGTTGTTTTGTTATGCCTTGGGGGTTGGGTTCGTTCAGGGGTGAAGAGTTGAACTGATGAAGGGTTGAAAGGGGCTGGCGCCGTTTCTGGGGCCATTAGGTTGGCTGTGGTGCGTTTTGGTTTTGCGGTCATTCTTCTCCCACTCCATCCCTGCATCCCCAGGCCGCTAATCGCTTCCACGCTTCAACCCTTCCACTCCCCCGCCCATGCGCACCCAATCCGAGTCGCTGTTCTCCGAGTCGCTGAAGCACATCCCAGGCGGGGTGAATTCGCCGGTGCGCGCCTTCCGTGCGGTGGGGGGCACGCCGTTCTTCGTCCAATCGGCCCGTGGGGCCCGGATCACCGACGTGGACGGCAATGAATACATCGACTACGTCGGCACCTGGGGACCGGCCATCCTCGGACATGCGGCCCCGGGGATCATCGAGGCGGTGAAGGCGGCGGCCGATCGCGGCACCAGCTTCGGCATCCCCAATCCGATGGAGCCCGCCCTGGCGAAGCGGGTGAAGTCGATGGTGCCTTCGGTGGAAAAGATCCGGTTCTGCAACTCCGGCACCGAGGCGACGATGTCGGCGATCCGGTTGGCCCGCGGTTTCACCGGCCGTGACGCCATCCTCAAGTTCGACGGCTGCTACCATGGCCATGCGGATTCGCTGCTGGTGAAGGCCGGGTCCGGCGCGTTGACGCTCGGGAACCCGGATTCCGCTGGGGTGCCGGCGGACTTCGCGCGCCACACGTTGGTCCTGCCCTTCAACGATCCCGAAGCGCTCCGGGCCGCCTTCGAGGAACACGGTTCCCGGCTCGCCGCGGTCATCCTCGAACTCGTCCCCGCCAACGCCGGCCTTTACCTGCCCATGCCCGGCTTCCTCGAACTGCTCCGGGAACTGACCCTCCAAAACGGAACCCTGCTCATCGCCGACGAGGTCATGACCGGCTTCCGTCTGGGGCCTGCCGGCGCTCAGGGGGTGTTCGGGCTGACACCGGACCTGAGCTGCTTCGGCAAGATCATCGGCGGCGGCCTGCCGGTCGGGGCCTTCGGCGGACGGGCCGACGTCATGGACCGTCTCGCGCCGCTGGGACCCGTCTACCAGGCCGGGACCCTGAGCGGAAACCCGTTGGCGATGGCCGCCGGGTTGGCCGCGCTCGACGGATTGGAGTCCTCGGACGCCTGGAATCGCCTGGAGACGCTCGGACTCCAGCTCGAAGCCGGCATGGTCGCGGCGGCGAGGTCGGCGGGGGTGGCAGTCACCTGGCAGCGGATCGGGTCGATGTTCTGCGGGTACTTCTGCGAAGGCCCGGTCTGGAACCTCGCCGACGCCATGAAGTCCGACCGCGCCCGGTTCGCGCGGTTCTTCCACGGCATGCTGGACCGTGGCGTCTATTTCGCCCCGTCGCAGTTCGAGGCGGGATTCATCTCGACGGCCCACGGCGACGCCGAGATCGAGGCGACCGTCCGAGCCGCGTCCGAGGTGCTGAGGACACTCTGAGACGGCCAAGAGCAGGGAGCAGGGAGCGGGGAGCGGATACGGCTTCGGGAGAATTGGTGATTACCGGTGCGTGCTGTCCGTCTAGGTTCGGACCATGTGGTGGAGCTTGTTCCTGAGTGTTCTGACGGCGGTGGTCCTCCGGGCCCAACACGGCGGTGAACCGGCCTTCGACACGGCCTCTGACGGGGCCCGTCGCTTCCAGCTGGCTCCCGGCCTGAGGCTGGACGTCTGGGCCGCGGAGCCCCAGCTCAGCAACGGCGTCGCGTTCAGCTTCGACGGCCGCGGCCGCGTGTACATCGCGGAGACCCATCGCTACGGGCCGTCTGTCTTCGACATCACCCAGAACACGAACTGGCTGCTCGCCGACATGGCCTTCCGCTCGGTCGACGACCGTGCGCGTTTCCTCACCAACCAGTTCAGGACGAACCTCGCCATCCTGACCCGCGACCGCGAGAAGGTCCGTCGTGTCGAGGACCGCGATGGCGATGGCCGAGCGGACCATTCGGAGGTGGTGGTCGACACCCCGTCGACCGTCGTCGACGGCACCGCCGCCGGCGTGTTGGCCTCCGCCGACCGCGTCTATTTCGGAAACATCCCAGCGCTCCACATCTTCCGGCTCGGGCATTCCGGTTCCCTGCAAACCGGCGCCAAGTCCGCGGCGGATGCTTCCGTTGCCAGCGCTGAAAACCTCAAACTTGAAACTGAAAACTCACTGTATGGCTTCGGCGTGCACATCGGGGTCACCGGACACGACCTGCACGGCCTGATTCGCGGGCCGGACGGCCGCATCTACATGAGCTTCGGCGACCGGGGAGTCTGCCTCACCAATCGCGAAGGCGTGGTCATCAACCTGCCGGACCGCGGCGGCGTGCTGCGGTGCGAGCCGGACGGTTCGCGGCTGGAGGTCTTCTGCTCCGGTCTCCGGAATCCGCAGGAGCTCGCCTTCGACGACCTCGGGAACCTGTGGACCGTGGACAACGACACGGCGGGTCCCGACGACTGCCGGGTCCTCCATCTGGTGAAGGGTGGCGAGTACGGCTGGCGGACGGCCTTCCAGCATCAGGAAGGTTTTGGTCCATGGGTGCTCGAGGGATTGTGGAAGGGCGGGCGGGACGCCATCCAACCGCTGGCCGGTGTGGTGAGCCAAGGGCCGAGCGGCTTGGCCTTCTACCCGGGGACCGGCTGGGGCTCGCGTCTGGCCGGCAAGTTCGTCCACTGCGACTTCCCGGGCGGCGTCTGGGCCTTTTCCGTGAGGCCCCGCGGGGCCGGCTACGAGTTGGAGACGAAGGAGAAGC
>CAMASJ010000058.1 GCA_945860685.1 Akkermansia muciniphila | reverse complement strand
CGGGACTACCTGCTGCCGATGGGCTACGCGGTGGAGGCGGTCCACACCGGGCCCGAAGGCGTGGAGCGTGCGCTCGAGCCCGGGTGGCAGGCGGTCATCCTGGACCTCATGCTTCCCGGCATGGACGGGTTCGAGGTGCTCAAGCGGATCCGCGCCAAGACCGACCTACCGGTGCTGATGCTCACGGCCCGGGGCGACGAGGCGGACCGGATCGTCGGGCTGGAGATCGGTGCCGACGACTACCTTCCCAAGACCTTCTCCACGCGCGAGCTGTTGGCGCGCCTCCGGGCAGTTACACGTCGTGTCGGACGCGGCGCCCCGCCCGGAACGGAGGTGCTTGAGGAGTGGGTCGTCGGTCCCCTGCGGGTGCGTCCGGCGTCGCGCACCGCGGTGCTCGACGACCATCCGCTCACGCTGACGCCGGTCGAGTTCGACCTGCTTTCCTCGCTCGCCAAAGCCAAGGGCCGGGTCAAGACCCGCGAGGCCCTCCTCGACGAGATCCGAGACCGGGACTACGACGTCTTCGACCGTTCCATCGACGTCCACATCTCGGCCCTGCGCAAGAAGCTGAACGACGATCCGAAGAACCCGCGCTTCATCCGGACGTTGCGTTCCGCAGGCTACATGATGGTCGATCCCGAGGACCTGCCATGATCCTCCGCCTGCCCCTGCTCGGAAGGATCCTCGTCTGGCTGGTGCTGAATCTCCTGCTGTTGGCGGTGGTCATCGGATTGGTGCTGCTCACGGAGTTCCGCATCGAGCCGTTGATGCTTGGGCTGGTCGGGGAACGCGCCCAGCGGGCCGCGGAAGTCCTGATGTCGGAGCTCCGAGACCGGCCCCAATCGGAATGGGAGCCCGCGCTCGCGCGGTTCACGAACGCCTATTCGATCAACGCCATCCTCCTGCGCGACGACGGCCAGTGGGTGGCGGGCCCGAAGCTGGACGTGCCCGAGGAGATCGTCCGTCGCCTGCGTCCTACGGGTGGAGGCTCCGCCGGGCCCCGCGGGGAGCGACGCGGTCCCCCGCCGGGATTCGGCGGACCGATGGATCCGCCTCCCGGGATCTTGCCCGAGGACCTCCCGGGTCCGGAAGGCGGCCGTCGTCCCCCACCCCAGGCACCGCGGGCACTTTTGCGCGCCGGCGAACCAGCCCGGTATTGGCTCGTCGCCGGAGGGACCCTCTTCGTGTCCAGGAACCGCGGCCCGATCCGTGTGGTCTTGGTTTCCGACTCCTGGTCGGCCGGCGGACTCTTCTTCGACGTGCGCCCGTGGGTGTTCGCCGGCTCCGGCGCCGTGCTGCTCTCGATCCTCTGGTGGATGCCCTTCGTGCGGGGGATCACCCGTTCCATCTCTGGCATGTCGCGGGTGACCGAGACCATTGCGGAGGGACGCTTCGACGAACAGGTCACCGACGACCGCGGGGACGAACTCGGGCGGCTCGGCGCCGCGATCAACCGCATGGCCGCCCGACTCGACGGCTACGTGGGCGGCCAGAAGCGTTTCCTCGGGGACATCGCCCACGAACTGTGTTCCCCGCTGGCGCGGATGGAGATGGCGCTCGGCGTCCTCGAACAGCGGTCGGACGCCACGCAACGGGAGTATGTCGAGGACGTGCGCGAGGAGGTCCGCCACATGTCCGGTCTGGTCAACGAGCTCCTCCAGTTCTCCAAGGCCGGTCTCCGCGCCCGCGAGATCCCGCTCCAAGTCGTTCCGTTGCGTCCTTTGGTCGACCGCGTGCTCGATCGCGAGGCCCCCGGTGCGGCGGGCTTCGTCGTGGAGGTTCCGGTCGGCCTCGAGGTGTTGGGCGATCCCGAGTTGTTGGCCCGGGCCCTTGGCAACCTGGTCCGCAACGCCCTCCGCCACGCCGGCTCCGCCGGACCGATTACCGTCGCCGCCGAGGCCTTCCCGGACGCCTCGGTGCGGCTCTCCGTGGCCGACTCCGGACCGGGCGTCCCACCGGAATGCCTGCCCCGGCTCGGTGAACCCTTCTACCGCCCGGACCTCGCGCGTTCCCGGGAGACCGGCGGCACGGGCCTGGGGCTGGCGATCGTGAAGACCTGCGTCGAGGCCTGCCAGGGACGCCTCGAACTCCGCAACGGCGAGCGGTGTGGCCTTGTCGCCTCCTTGGTGCTGAAGTCGGCCGCGAACTCCCCGGGCTGATCCGGGGCACTCCGTCCCCATGAAGGAAACCGTCCGCCGCCGGGCGATCGAACTCGGATTCGACGCCTGCCGCATCACCGGCCCCCAGCCTCCGGCTTCCGCCGGCCGGTTCCTCGAGGCCCTCGACGCGGGGCGCCATGCGGGGATGTCGTGGATGGCGCGCAACGCCGAGCGGCGTGTCGATCCCGACCGGGTCCTTCCAGGGCTCCGCTCCGTCGTCGCCCTGGCCGTCAGCTATCATGGACCGGAGCCCGTGGACGTCCCCTCGGGTGCCGGGGTCGTCGCCCGGTATGCCCGTCATGCCGACTACCACGACGTGCTCGCGTTGCCGCTCCGGACCCTCGCCTCCGAGATCGACCTCCTGGGCGGCCCCGGCACGCGTTCCCTTTGGTACGTCGACACCGGCCCTCTTTTGGAACGGGACCTCGCCCAGCGAGCCGGTATCGGGTTCGTGGGGAAGCACACCAACCTCATCTCCCGGAACCTCGGCAACTGGTTCCTGCTCGCCGAGGTGCTCACCACGCTCGAACTCGAGCCCGACGAACCGGAACGGAACCGCTGCGGCTCCTGTTCCCGTTGCCTGGACGCCTGTCCCACCGGCGCCCTGCCGGCGCCCTTCACCCTGGATGCCCGACGGTGCATCTCGTACCTCACCATCGAACTCAAGGACTCCATCCCGGAGTCCCTCCGTCCGCTGATCGGCGACAGGATCTACGGTTGCGACGACTGCCTCGCGGCGTGTCCTTGGAACCGTTTCGCACGGGAGGGGGCGCTGATGCGGGAACACCGCCGCGCGGACCTGGTCCGTCCCTCGCTTGCCGACCTCTTGTCCCTCGACGCCGCCGGGTTCAGGCGGATGTTCGCCGGGACGCCGATGTTGCGGACGAAGCGCCGTGGGCTGCTGCGGAACGCCTGCGTCGCCCTCGGCAACACCGGCACACTCGCCGACCTGCCTGTCCTGGAACGGGCCGCCTCCGATCCGGAGCCCCTGGTCGCGGAACATGCCGCGTGGGCCATCCGGGAGATCCACCGCCGCTCCAGCGGACCGGCCTCAGCGGCGTAGGATCTCGAACGTCGTCTCGAACCAGAGCCCGTTCAGCTCGAACTGCATCTCCGCCGGGTCGAAGCCGCCGCGGTACCAGGTGACGGAGTTCCTCTCCCCGATGAGACCGCAGACCTCGTCGAAGAACTCCGGATCGAACGCCACCACGCCGTAGCGTCCGGTGCGGAGCTCCTCCTTCTCCATGGCAGCCAGGAGGTGTTCGGCGTCGGCCTGGCAACGCTTCACGATCCAGATCTCCGCGTCGGGACACTTCACCGCCAGCTTGTGCAGCTTGGAGACGGTGCATTCGCCGCATTCGACCCACAGGATCGGCCGCATGTCGTAGGCAAGCACCGCCAGGTCGGGCACGAAGGGGATGTTGTCGTTCTGGACGTCGGTCTCGATCTGGATGCGTTCGCGGAAGAAGAGCAGGTAGGCCAGGAACTTGAATGCGACGTGACGGATTGACTCGTTGTCGCCTTGGCCGACGAGGACCTTGTGCGGGAACGGCCGGCGCCGGTCCTCGCTGCGGAGCTGGAAGTTGAACTTGTTGGCCACGCGGATCCTGAACCTCTTCGGCACCGAGGCCGCATCCAAGACAAACCCGCCCTCCCGGCGGAGCGCAGGCTCCTGCGCAAGGATCAGGCCTTGATGGCGCCGGCCTTGCCCGACTCGACGACGAACGATCCGCGGAGCACTACCGGTCCGTTGGGCTGGGTCACGTCCTCGGCGGTGAGGTAGTCGCTGCGCCAGAGTTCGGGGGTGACCGTGCAGAGGACGTATCCCCGTTCGCGGGAGAAGAACCGGACGCACGGGTTCTCGGCCTGCAGCTTCCCCAACTCCACCTCGGCGAGGCTTCCCTTGCCGCCGCTGGTGATGCTGGTGCCGACGAATTCGGTGGCCACGACCGGCGAATCGCCGATTCGGTCGTCCACGCGGAGGTCGTTGACCCAATTGGAATGGATGTCGCCGGTGAGGACCACCGGGTTCGGGACGCGGCGGTCCTGCCAGAACCTCGCCAGCGCCATGCGCTCGTGCGCGGCACCCGGCCACTGGTCCATCGAGTAGTTCCGCTCCGCGCCGTCGACCTTGGGGCGACGCGACACCATGCCCATCATCACCTGCTGGGCGATCACGTTCCAACGTCCCTGCGAGGCGATCAGCCGGCTGTCCAGCCAGTTGCGCTGCTCGCGCCCGAGGAGGCTGTTTGCGGGATCGAGGGCCGCCTCGTTCAGTGGCTTGGGCCCGTCGCCGTTCGGTTGGTCGGTCCGGTATTGGCGGGTGTCCAGGATCTGGAACTCCGCCAGACGACCAAACGCCATCCCACGATAGAGGCGGAGGTCCGGTCCGGTTGGAATGCAGGACGACCTCAACGGCATCGCCTCGTAGTACGCCTGGTACGCCGCCGCACGCCGGATCAGGAAGGTCGCGGGATCGGCGTCCTTGGTGTCGGGGATCGTGTTCGCGTAGTTGTTGTCGAACTCGTGGTCGTCCCAGGTCACCCACCACGGACACCGCGCGTGCATGGCCTGTAGGTCGGGATCGGAACGGTACTGGGAATGGCGGATCCGGTAGTCGCGCAGCGTCTGGAGCCGGCCCTTCTCCGGCCCCTTGTGCCGGCGGACCAGACCCTCCTTCCCGGGGCCCTCGTAGATGTAGTCGCCGAGGTGGACCACGAAGTCGGGGTCCTGCGCCGCCATGTGCCGGTAGGCCGTGTAGTAGCCGTGTTCGATGTTCTGGCACGAGGCGAAGGCGAATCGCAGCTTCGCCGGCAGGCTTTCCTTCGGTGGCAGCGTGCGGGTCCGCCCGACGGGGCTGGTCGCGCCGCCGGCGTGGAAGCGGTACCAGTAGGTGCGTCCCGGTCGCAGGCCCGTCACCTCCACGTGCACCGAATGGGCCAGTTGGGGCGTCGCCAGCGTCGTCCCACGCCGCACCCCGCGGCTCATGGATTCGTTCTCCGCGATCTCCCATCGCACGGCGACCGCCTCCTGCGGCATCCCATGGTCCGGCTCCAATGGACGCGGGCAAAGCCGGGTCCAGAGGACCATGCCGTCTTCGGACGGATCCCCGGAGGCCACACCGAGCCGGAACGGATCGCTGTCGAACGTGGGACGGCCGACCGGCCCCGGCCGGGCGGCGGCGAATGCGGGCAGTGCGGCAATGGCCGCGGCCTGTGCGAGGAAGAGACGTCGGGTCAGTCCGCCTTCATGGCGGAGGGCGCTTTGGATCGGTCCTTGGGTGAGCATGGAGGGAAGCCGCTTGGTAGGCCTGCGGAACATCCCCTCCTTGGCGTTTGTCCGGCGACCCGGTCAAGGCGCTTCGCCCTCCGACATAGAATCGTGACCTGCGCGCCGTTCCCCACCGCCTTCATCGCCCGGTTGACCCTTCCGGAGGCGGTTCCTAGGCTGGTCCCCATGATTCGGAATCGTCTGTGGGTGCTCGCGGCCGCGATCGGTCTGGCCGCCGCATCCGTTCGGGGACAGGTGCCGGTGCCCTTCAACGGCATCCAGGCCATCGTCAACGACACGGTCATCACCCGCGACCACGTGCTCGGCAGCGCCCAGCGTGAGCTCGCCGCCGCGGCGCGCACGGCGACGACCGAGGACGACTACCTCAAGCGCCGTGCCCGCATCCTCGAGGACCAGCTCGAGCAGCTCATCGACCGCCAGCTGATCGTCGACGAGTTCAAGGAGAAGGGCTACGGCTTCCCCGACTCCCTGATCGACGACATGATCAAGCTGCGGGTGAAGAAGGACTTCGGCGGCGACCGCGTGGCCTTGACCAAGACCCTGCGTGCCGAGAACCGCACGTACGAGCAGTTCAAGAAGGACGAGAAGGAGGACTTCATCATCTTCCAGATGACCCTCAAGAACGTCCGCGACGAACTCACCATCTCGCCGAAGAAGATCGAGAACTACTACGCGACCAATTCTTCGAAGTACAAGGTGGGGAACCGCGTGAAGCTGCGGATGATCGTGATCGACCGCGCCAAGCACGCTCCGGACGAGTCGGTGAAGATCACCGAGACCGCCGTCCAGCGGCTCAAGGCGGGCGAGGACTTCGCCAAGGTGGCCGACGAGCTGTCGGATGATGCGCGTCGGTTCAAGGGCGGCGACCGTGGGTGGACGGAGGAGGGCTCTTTGCGCGAGGAGTTGCGCAAGTTGGCCTTCGCGCTGCCGCCCGGACAGCTGAGCGAGGTGCTGGAAATCCAGGGCACCCGATTCCTGCTCAAGGTCGAGGAGAAGCAGCCCGCCGGCGTGAAGCCGCTCGCGGAGGTCCGTCAGGAGGTCGAGACCACGCTCAAGGACTCCGAACGGCAACGCCTTCAGAAGCAGTGGCTGACCCGGATGCGCAAGAAGGCCTTCGTCCGCTACTTCTGAGTCCGGCCACCTGTCTGGGTATCCCCACGCGAACGCGATGATCCTCGGCATCACCCTCGGCGACACCACCGGTGTCGGCCCCGAGGTCGCCTTCCGTGCGGTCGCCGGGCTTGCCGGCGAGGATTCGGACACCCGGTACGTGCTCATCGGCGACTCCGGCGCGGCGTCCCGGATGTGTGGCCTGATGGGCCTCGAGTCGGACCTTCCGGAATGGCGTGGGGCGGATTCCGAACCGTGCCGCGTCTATCGGCTTCCGGTAGCCGGGGACAGTCTGCCCGAGGATTTGCCCGCCGGGGATCCGCGCGCGGCCCTCTCCGCCCTGGGGGCGCTTTCCGAAGGGGCACGCCGTTGTCTCTCCGGGGAATTCCAGGCGCTCGTCACCGCCCCGGTCAGCAAGGAGGCCATCCTCCGCACCGGGACGCCCTTCGTCGGCCAGACGGAATTCCTCGCCGAACTGTCCGGCACGGAACGGTTCGCCATGATGCTCCTCGGCCACGACGACCGCGGACGTTGGCTGCGGGTGGCCCTGGCCACGACCCATGTGCCGATCTCGGCGGTGGCGGCCTCGCTGACCCGCGACGGAATCGTCGACGTCATCGCCTTGGCTGCCGACGCCTGCCGACTGCTGGGGCTGCCGCGTCGTCGGATCGGGGTCTGCGGTCTCAATCCCCACGCCGGCGAAGGTGGCCTCCTCGGAGGCGAGGAGATCGCGGTGATCCGGCCCGCCGTCGACCTGGCCAAGGCCGCGGGCGTGGACGTCCACGGTCCGTTCCCCGCCGACACCCTGTTCCACCGCGTGTTCCGCGGCGACTACGACGCGGTGGTCGCCATGTACCACGACCAGGGTCTCGCGCCCCTGAAGATGGTCGCGTTCGACAACGGGGTGAACTGGACGCTGGGGCTCCCGTTCGTCCGCACCTCGCCCGACCACGGCACCGCCTACGACATCGCCGGGCAGGGGTTGGCGGATCCTTCCAGCATGGAGGCCGCCATCCGTCTCGCAGAGCAGGTCGCAAGGGCCCGTTCCTCTGTCGCCTGAACCGGATGCGTTCCGGGGAAGCGGGAAGGGACCTCACAAACCAGCGCAAAGGAGCGTTTGCGCCGATTTCTCCGGACCGCTTCAGGCCGGCCGCCCCATATTTGCCGTCCAACGGCGTTTCGGGCTGACACCCCGGGCCGCGCTCCGGTACTCAACGGAATCCCCGGGCCGTTTCCACAACGGAAGCCCGGGAGTTTTCCCGGTTGAAATCACAGGTCTCCACGAAGCCGAAGTCGAGGTTCCGCAACACCGGGATCGGCGCCGTCCTCGGTATCCTGCTCGCCGGTGCGGCACCGGCGCCGGCCAGGGCCGCCACCCCCACCGCCGGGCCCGACTTCTTCGAGCAACGCATCCGTCCGCTGCTGCACTCCGAGTGCGTGGAATGCCACGGGCCTGAGAAGCAGAAGGGCGGTCTGAGGGTGGACTTCCGCGACGGCCTCCGTCGGGGCGGGAAAAGCGGTCCCGCGTTGGTCCCTGGCAACTCCGCAGGGAGCCTGCTGGTCCGATCGGTGCGCCATGACGCCGGGGTCGAGCCGATGCCGAAGGACCGACCACGGGTGCCGGATGCCGCCATCGCGGACCTCGCAGCGTGGATCGACGCCGGTGCCGAGGATCCGAGGGATCAGCCCCCGGCTGCTGGAACTGCGGCTGGCGCGTCCAATTGGGAGTCCACCTTCGCCACCCGCCGCGACTGGTGGAGCTTCCGTCCCATCGCCGATCCGCCCGTTCCCCAGGTCGGCGATGCCGCATGGCCGTCCGGGGCCGTGGACCGTTTCCTCCTCGTCGCCATGGAGGCGCGTGGCCTTCGTCCGAGCGGCGATGCCGACCGTCGGACGCTGCTGCGTCGTGCGACGTTCCTCCTGACCGGACTGCCTCCCACGCCGCAGGAGGTGGAGGCGTTCATGGGCGACGCGGAGACCGGCGCCTGGGCCAGGGTGGTCGACCGCCTGCTCGGCTCGCCCCAGTTCGGCGAGACCTGGGCGCGCCATTGGATGGACCTCATGCGTTTTGCCGAGACCCACGGCAGCGAAGGCGATCCGGACATCCCCGACGCCTGGCGTTACCGCGACTACCTGGTCCGCGCCTTCAACGCCGACGTCCCACTCGACCGGCTCATCCGCGAACACGTCGCCGGCGACCTCCTGGAAACACCGCGCAGGAACGCGGCCGAAGGCGTCGACGAATCCCTCATTGGTCTCGCCCACTTCCGTCTGGTCGAACACGGCTTCAACCCGGTCGACACCCTGGACGAGCAGATGAAGACCCTCGACAGCCAGATCGATGTGGTGTCGAAGGCGTTCCAGGGGCTCACCACGTCCTGTGCGCGGTGCCACAGCCACAAGTTCGATCCCATCAGCGACCGGGACTACGCCGCCCTCCAGGGCGTCTTCGCCAGCGTCCGTCCCACGCGGCTCACCGTCGACCTTCCGGAGCGCCTCACGGTCCATCGGGATCGCTTGGAAAGCCTGAGGACCATCCTGCGTGGGAACCTCGGCGAGGCCTGGGATCGGGCGGTGGACCCGCTGATCGAACGCCTGATGGCGCCCGTGGACGCCGGTGCCGCGGCCCGGACCGCGCTTCCAGGATCCGGGATCCAGGCGGAGATCCGGCGGCTGGAAACCGAAGTCGTCCGACTCGAGTCCCTCGGCCGTGCGGCCGCCCTGAAACGGGGCGGCGAGTCGGTGGGTAAGGAGGCCGTCGTGGCCGGACCCAAGCCGATCGCGGCCTGGTCCTTCGACACCGACGCCCGCGATGCTGTCGGCAACCTGCATGGCTCCCTCGAAGGCGGCGCGAAGGTGCTCGACGGTCGGCTGGTGCTCGACGGCCGGTCGGCCTTCCTGCAGACGCCTCCGCTGGCGACGGCACTCGGCGAGAAGACCCTCGAAGCCTGGGTGTTCTTGACCGACCTGACGCAACGCGGCGGCGGTGTGGTCACGGTGGAGACGTCGGGCGGCGGGGAATTCGATGCGCTCGTGTTCGGCGAGCAGGAGGCCCGTCATTGGCTGGCCGGCAGCGAAGGCTTCGTGCGCACCCGTTCCGCGGGAGGACCCGCCGAGACTGCCGCGCCGGGCGAGCGAATCCACATGGCAGTGGTCTACCGTCAGGACGGCACCGTCGTCCTCTACCGGAACGGCGAGCCCTACGGCGAACCACGCAAGCCCGGGTCGCCGAAGCGCTTAACTGCGGGCGGGGCGCGGGTGCTCCTGGGACGCCGCCACACGGGCGGCTCGAACGCCTTCCTTTCCGGGGCGATCGACGAGGCGCGCCTCTTCGACCGTGCCCTCACAGCGGAGGAGATCCGCGCCGGTTACCTCTCGGGTCCGGGACAGGTCAGCCGCGAGCAGATCGTGGCGGCGTTGACGCCGGCGCAGGCGGCGGAACTCGCTTCGGTCGAGGCGGAACTGGCCACCCGTCGTTCGGAATTGGAACGCCGTTTCCCCGAATTCCCGACGCGGCTCGCCGAGCGCAACCGCTGGCAGGCGGCGCTGGATCGTGTCGTCGCCCAGGAAGGACATCCGCTCTCCGATCTCCGACGGTTCGCCGGCCTTGAGGGCGACAGGTTCGCCTCGGCCTGGAAAGCGCACGTGAAACGCCGGGAGGGAATCCGGGGGGAACGTTTGGCCCGACGAAACGGCCTTTTGAAGCCGGAGTGGGATTTCTCCGGCGGCGGATTCCAAGGCTGGTTCCGGTACGGGGCCAACCCGCCGGAATCGATCCCGGTGGGCGGCGACTTCGCCGTGGAACCCGTCGGGGAACGCATCCTCGCCGGACTGCTTCCTGCGGGCGTCCACAGCCACCGCCTTTCGCAGAAGCACAACGGGGTGTTCGCCTCGCCCCGGTTCCGCGTGGAGACCGACCGCATCAGCGTCCGCGTCGTCGGCGGCAAGGGCGCGCGGGTACGGCTCATTCCTGATCTCTATCCGATCGGACAGGGGAACATCTTCCCGCAGTCCAACATCGATTCCGACGCACCGACCTGGATCCGGCTCGACACCGCCTACCGCAAGGGCTCGACCGCCTACCTGGAGTTCGCGACCGCGGACGACGTGACCTCGCGCGACCGCTCGCCGGCGGGCCCCGGCGGACGCTCGTTCTTCGGCGTGATGGAAGTGGTCTTCCATGACGCAGGCGCCGCACCCGAGTCGGCGGACCCCGGGGAACCGTGGTGGGACTCCGCAGCGCCGCCGGCCTCATTGGCCGAATGGGGAGGGCGGCTGCGGAGCCGGCTGAAATCCGCGGTCGCCGCGTGGCGCTCCGGGAATCCCTCCGAGGACCAACGGCTGTTCCTCGACTCCTTCGTCCGGGCGGGACTGCTTCCGTCCACGACCAACGACCTTCCCGAGGTCCTGCCGGCGCTCGCGGAGTATCGCCGGCTCGAGTCGGAGATACCGGTGCCGCGGCGTGTGCCGGGCGTGGTGGAGGCGGATGCCGCCGATTCCCCGTTGTACTCGCGTGGGGATCCGCGCAAGCCCCAGGCGACGGTCCCGCGCGGCTACCTGCGGCTGGTGTCCACGAGCCCCTACCGGACCGAACGGAGCGGTCGGCTGGAATTGGCCGAGGACCTCACCGCGCCGTCGAACCCGCTCACGGCGCGCGTGATGGCGAACCGGATCTGGTACCACGTCTTCGGTCGCGGACTCGTCGGCACCCTCGACAACTTCGGCCGGCTCGGCGAGACGCCCACCCATCCCGAGCTGCTCGACTGGCTGGCCCGCCGCCTGGTCGCGGAGCGCTGGTCGACGAAGGCGATGCTGCGCGAGCTGCTGTTCTCGCGGGCCTTCCGGCTCTCCTCGGAACCGCCGTCGGATTCGGCGCAGAAGGATCCCGCGAACACGCTGCTCACCCACGCCCGGGTGCGTCGCCTGGAGGCGGAGATGCTCCGCGATGCGCTGCTGGCCCTGGGACGCCGGCTCGAACTGACCCAGTTCGGCGCGGGTTCGGACGCCTTGGCGCCGGTGGACCGGCAGACGCGGCGCAGCCTTTACCTGACCGTGAGGCGGAACTTCCTGAGCCCGTTCCTGGAGACCTTCGACCAGCCGCGGCCCTTCACCACCTTGGGCCAGCGCGAGGTGACCAACGTGCCGGCGCAATCCCTCGCGTTGCTCAACGATCCGTTCGTGGTCGCCCAGGCCGCCCGCTGGGCTGAAGTGGTGACCCGGGGCGAGTCCACCGCCGCGGGACGCATCCGGCGTTTCCATGCCGAGGCGTTCGCACGTCCGCCGTCGGACGCGGAACTCGCCGCCGCCGAGGCCTACGTCGCCGATCTCCGGCGCCTGCACGGTTCCGGTGCCGATGCGGACGCGGCGGCGTGGCGCGACTACGCGCAGGCGCTGTTCAACCTGAAGGAGTTCCTGTTCCTCCGCTGATCCCATGAACCCGGGTTCCCCATCCGCCCCGCCGTCCCTCTCCGCCGCCTGCTCGCGCCGGGAGATGCTCCGGCGGTGTTCCCTCGGCTTCGGTTCGGTCGCCCTGTCCTCGTTGCTGGCCGACGACCGGCCGTCCTTCCCGGGACCCGCCCATTTCCGTCCGCGGGCGAAGCACGTGGTCTTCGCCTACATGAGCGGCGGCGTGTCGCACCTCGACTCCTTCGATCCCAAGCCCGAGCTGCGTCGCCGTCATGGCCAGCCCATGCCCGTGCCGGTGAAGCCCACGATGTTCAACGACAACGGGAACATCATGGGAAGCCCCTGGGAGACGCGTCGCTGGGGCCGCAGCGGCCTGGAGATGACGACCCTCTTCCCGCACATCGCGGCCCAGGCGGACGAGCTGGCGGTGATCCGTTCGATGACCACGAAGGTCAACGAGCACGCGCAGGGGAACTACATGATGCACACCGGATTCCCGTTCACCGGGCATCCGAGCGCGGGTGCGTGGACCGCCTATGGACTCGG
Source organism: Akkermansia muciniphila (assembly GCA_945860685.1). Lineage (GTDB taxonomy): Bacteria > Verrucomicrobiota > Verrucomicrobiia > Limisphaerales > UBA9464 > SXXZ01. The sequence continues at coordinate 4,208 of CAMASJ010000058.1, read as the reverse complement.
GTCCGGCAACCGCAATCTCCCCGGTTTCGTCGTGTTGCAGAGCGGCGGGGCGGTCGTTCCGCACGGCGGCGTCGGCGTGTTCAGCAGCGGCTACCTTCCGGCCGAGCACCAGGCGTCCGTCCTCCAGGTGGACCGCGACCCGGCCCTCGCCAACATCCGGCCGGCCGAGGCCGATTCCCTCCAGCGGCGCCGGCTCGAGTTCCTTCGCGAGGCGGACGGTCGCTTCCCGGCCGCTTCGGATCCGCAGGTCGAGGCTGCGATCCGCAACTACGAGACCGCCTACAGGATGCAGACCGCCGTGCCCGAGCTGTGCGACCTGGCGGGGGAGACCGCGGCGACGAAGCGGCTGTACGGTCTCGAGTCCGGCGATGCGGCGACCGCGGCCTATGGACGCCAGTGCCTCGTGGCCCGGCGCCTGATCGAACGGGGAGTCCGCTTCGTGGAACTGAGCTGCATCTCTTCCGGCATCGGAGCCGGTGGTCCCGGCAACCCGTGGGATCAGCACGGTCAGATCCTGGAAGGACACGGCTCCATGGCCCGCCAGGTGGACCAGCCGTTGGCCGGCCTGATCCAGGATCTGCGTGCTCGCGGCCTGCTCGACGACACCCTGATCCTGTTCAGCGGCGAGTTCGGCAGGACGCCCTTCTCACAAGGAGCGAGCGGACGGGACCACAATCCCTTCGGCTTCAGCGTGTGGATGGCCGGTGGCGGCGTCCGGGGTGGGACGGTCCACGGGGCCACCGACGACCTCGGCTACTATGCCGTGCAGGACGTCTGCAACACCTACGACCTCTGGGCGACCGTGCTGCACCTGCTCGGCATGGACCACGAGCGCCTGACCTACCGCTTCGGCGGCCGGGACTTCCGGCTGACAGACGTCCACGGTGAGGTGATCCGCGCGGTGGTGGCTTGAGGGGGCTGACTTCCGCTCTCAGGGGACACCGATGACAGGGGGAGCGGGTCATCAGGGGAGTCATGGAAGGCGAGGCGGCCGTTCCACCTCTTGCAAAAGTCAGGCTCTCGCCAGACCCCTTCACCTCTTCAACCTTTCCAACGGTTGAACTCTTCAACCAGCGTCGGGGATGCGGTGCTTCCTGCTGTTCCTCGCGTCCTGGGTCGCCACCGTCGTCCTCCATGGGGCGACGCCATACACGCCGCCCCGGTTCGAGGATCCTGATCGTGTCCGACGCATCCGTGAGGTGCTGCCGCGCCTTGACGCGCTCTACGCCGACCACGCCGCCACGAACCACATCCCGGGCTACGTCTACGGCGTGCTCGTGGACGGAGAGCTAATCCACCGACGAGCAGCGGGTGTCGCGGAGACCGCGTCGGGACGTCCGGTGGGGCTGTCCACCCGGTTCCGCATCGCGTCGATGTCCAAGAGCTTCACCGCCGCGGCGATCCTACGCCTGCGTGACCTCGGCAAGCTCTCGCTGGAGGATCCCGTTTCGCGACACCTGCCGGAGTTCCGACGCGTGAGCGTGCTGACCTTGGATTCCCCGGTCATCACCATCCGTCATCTGCTGCGCATGTCCGGGGGCTTTCCGCAGGACGATCCCTGGGGGGACCGCAAGCTCGCGGAGACCGACGCCCAGCTGGATGCCCTGGTCCGTGAAGGGCTGACCTTTTCCAATCCTCCCGGCATCCGCTGGGAATACTCCAACCTCGGCTACACGCTGCTTGGCCGGATCGTCACCCGCGTGGCCCGGATGCCCTACCAGAGCTACGTCACCCGCGAGATCCTGCAACCGTTGGGCATGACCAACACCGTCTATGAGATCGACTCCGTGGCCTCCGGGGAACTGGCCCATGGCTACCGTTGGCAGGATGGCGTCTGGCTGGCGGAACCGATGCTCCACGACGGCGCCTGGGGCGCGATGGGCGGGATGGTCACCACGCTGGACGACTTCGCGCGCTACGCGGCCTTCCATCTGGACGCCTGGCCGCCCCGGGACGAGCCGGACCGTGCTCCGCTGCGGCGGGCCACCCGGCGCGAGATGCATCGGCCGTGGGAAGTGGTCACGGTGCCGACCGACCTCTCCGACCTGGAGGGCAAACCCGTGGCGCGGGCAGCCGGCTACAGCACCGGCCTGAGCTGGAACCAGGACAGTCGCGGCATCATCTGGGTCCGCCACGCCGGTGGTCTGCCGGGATTCGGGAGCGAGTTCCGGTTCCTGCCGGACCACGGGGTGGCCCTGATCGCCTTCGGCAACCGCACCTACGCCCCGATGACCGCCGCCAACGTGAAGGCGATGGAAGTCCTCGTCGGCGCCGCGAAGATTCCGGCGCGGACGGTGGTTCCGTCGCCGATCCTCGTACGCAGGGCAGGGCAGGTGGCGCGTCTGCTGCAGGACTGGGATTCCGTCGCCGACCGGGAGGCCCTGGCGTCCAACTTCTTCCTCGACCATCCCGAGACCGAGTGGCGTCGCAAGTGCGGGGAACTCCTGGCGAAGACCGGCCCGATCATCGAAGTGACCCCGCTCACGGCGGAGAACCAACTCCGCGGGCGGTTCCGTCTGCGGGGCGCGAAAGGATCCGTGGAGGTCTTCCTGACCTTGATGCCGGAGAAGGAGCCGAAGGTGCAGGAGGTCACCGTGACCTTCCGCGAACCGGAGTAGCCGTGAACGGCCCGGTGGGGCGCCTGGCCTAGATCACGAAGTCCGAGTCGACTTCCTTGGCCGCCCGCAGGGCTTCGGCCCGTTCGACGAGGTCCGCCACCGTGGTTCCCTCGAGCTTGTTCGCGATCGCGTCGCGGACCTCCTTCATCACCGACCGCAGGGCGCAACGGGCCTCGTCCGGACAGTTGCACTTCTCGTAGTAGTTCTCGCTGACGCATCCGATCGGCGCGAGGGCGCCCTCGATGTGCCGGATGACCGCCGCCAAGGGGATCTTCGACGGCGGTTTCGCCAGACGATAGCCACCCGCCACACCGCGTCGGCTTTCCACGAACCCGCCGGTGCGCAGGTCGTTCAGGATCTGCTCGAGGAAGCGCTTCGGGATGTTCTCCACCGCCGAGATCACCGGGATCTGGATCACGCCGGCACTGTACTTCAGACCCAGATGGGTCAGCGCCCGCAACGCATACTCCCCTCGGACGGTCAACTTCATCGCCCAACACCCTAGAATCCCGAGTCCATCAATCAAGTTTCAAAGTCCCTCGTTTCCCCATGAAAACGGGGTTTTCCAGTGAGTTAGATGAATCTACATCAAACAGGTTGACTCAATAGAGATTCACTGGTTAGTTGTTTCACGAGATGAGCGCCCCGTCGTCAAACTCGACATCGGTGAAGGTGGAGAACCCGGTCCCGGGAGCCACGGATTGGTTCGACGCCTTGCGCCAGCAGGTGTCCTCGATGCGGTTCGGGGTGATCCAGATCGTGGTGCACGAGGGCCGCGTGGTGCAGATCGAGCGCACGGAGAAGTTCCGCATCCCCTCGAAGACCGCGACCGAATCCTGAGTTGACCCCGTTGCCGACCTGTCCTTCCGAACTCCCAATTTCCCGAAACCTGAACCGTATGCGTCCGATTCTCCTGTTTTCCTGGCTCGGCCTTCTCGCCACCGCCCTCGCCAAGGACATCGAGCTGCTGAACGTCAGCTACGACCCCACCCGTGAACTGTACACCGCCTACAACGCGGAGTTCGCCCGCCACTGGAAGCAGAAGACCGGGGACACGGTGACGGTGAAGCAGTCGCACGGCGGCTCCGGCAAGCAGGCCCGCGCGGTGATCGACGGACTGAGGGCCGACGTCGTGACGCTGGCGTTGTCCTTCGACATCGACGCGATCGCGCGGAAGGGCGGACTGGTGAAGGCCGACTGGCAGAAGGATCTCCCGGACAACAGCTCCCCGTACACCAGCACCGTGGTGTTCCTCGTGCGGAAGGGGAACCCGAAGAACATCCGGGACTGGTCGGACCTCGCGCGTCCGGGCGTCTCGGTGATCACGCCGAATCCCAAGACCTCCGGAGGCGCCCGCTGGAACTACCTCGCCCTCTACGGCTATGCCTTGCGCCAGTCCAAGGGCGACGACGCGGCCGCGTTGGCCTTCGCGAAGAAGGTGTTCGCCAACGTTCCGGTGCTCGATTCCGGCGCCCGTGGCGCGACGGTCACCTTCGTCGAACGCAACCAGGGCGACGTGCTCATCGCCTGGGAAAACGAGGCGATTCTTTCCCTCCAGGAATCCGGCAAGGAGCGGTTCGAGATCGTGGT
>CAMASJ010000057.1 GCA_945860685.1 Akkermansia muciniphila | reverse complement strand
GCTTGGCCGGGCGGCCGCGGATGGCGGTCCAGAGCTCGTCCATGAACGGATCGTACACGACGCCCACCACGGACTGGAACGCACGCCGCCCCGTCTTGCCCCGCACCTCGAGGGCGATGCTCACCGCGGCGTGCGGGATGCCGTAGGCGAAGTTGACCGTGCCGTCGATGGGATCGACGACCCATCTCGCCTCGGCCGCTTCCACGGCCTCGTCGATCCCCTCCTCGCCGAGGACCGGAATCTGCGGGAACGAGGCGGCGAGCCGCTTGGTGATGAGCCGCTGGCAGCGGACGTCGAGTTCCAGCTTGATGTCGTGCTGGTTGGCCTCGTTGACGCGCTTCGTCTTCCGGAGGTTCGCCTTCATGAGGGCGCCGGCCTCATGGGCGGCTTCGGTGGCGGCGGCGAGGATCCGGTTCAGGGGCAATGCGGGCATGATTGGATTCGGGATGTGGGATGGGAAGACGGCCTTTTGTCGCAACGGATCAGGGGAGGACTTCGCGTCGGCCCACGAGCAGGGACTCCTGGGTGGTCCGGAGGGATTCGAGCAGGTTCTCGTCCGCGGCCCGGACCGCCTCGCAAAGGCCCGCCGCCTCCTGCAACCGCGCGATCGTCACGAAGTCCGCGCCGGCCGCGTACAGAGACTTCACCGAACGCAGCTCCTCGGCGGGTGCGATGATCCGTGCCTTCGGGTTCAGTTCGCGCAGTTGGCGGACGAGCTTCTCGTTGGTGATGCCCTTGATCAGCGAGTCGGGGATGGTGCAGACGAGCACCTCGGCGGACTCCAGTCCGGCATGGACGAGGGTGTCGCGCTGGCTGATGTCGCCATAGATGACCCGCACGCCGCGGCGTCGGAGTTCGGCGTGGACCTCGGGGTTGAAGTCCACCACGCCGACGTGTGGGAGCAGGTCCGGCGCGTGGCGTTCCAGCTCGGCGAGCAACGAACTCGCGGTCCGGAAGAATCCGAGGAGAAGGATCTTCGAGCCGTGTCCGTGTCCGTGTGCCGCCTGGTCGAGCTCGGAGCGCTTGAGCGTGTCGAGATCCTCGACACCGCGCTTCTTCAGGAACGGGATGGTCCAGCGCACGATGCCGTCCGAGCGGGTCATCGCGAAGGTGGATCCGACCGCGAGGAGGACGAACGCGAGCGAGGCGAGGCCGGCGGTTCCCTCCTGGATGTGCTTCGATTTCACTCCCAGTTCGAGGACCACGAGGGAGAACTCGCTGATCTGGCAGAGGTTGATCGCCGGCAGCAGGCTGGTGCGTAGGCCCTGCTTCATGCGGTGGAGCGGGATCGCCGTCGAAAGGAGTCGGCTGGCGACCACGAAGACCGAGTAGGCGGCGCCTGCCGCGACCAGGGAGGCGGTCGGCACGGGGATCTTCATTCCGAGGCCGACGAAGAAGAGGGTGACGAAGAAGTCCCGCAGGCCGGTGACCTTGGCGGTGACGTCGAGGGCGTAGGGGAAGGTGGCGAGGGTGACGCCGGCGACGAGGGCCCCCATCTCGCGGGAGAGGTGGAGGCGTTCGGCGAGTTCTCCGACGAGGAAGCACCAGGCGATGGCCCCCACGAGCACCAGTTCGGGAAGCCGGGCGACGCGCCGGAAGATCGTCGGCAGGAGGTAACGGCTGGCCAACAAGGCGATCGCGACCAGGGCCAGAACACGCCCGAGCGAGAGCAGGAGCACCGTCACCTCGAGGTTGTTGAGGTTGGGCTGGATGGCGAGGAACAGGATCGCAAACAGGTCCTGGAGGACGAGGATTCCCAGGGTGATCCGACCGGGAAGGGTATCGAGCTCCCGCTTGTCGTAGAGGATCTTCACGATCACCACCGTGCTGCTCATCGCGGCCGCGATGGCGAGATAGAGGGCATCCCAGCCGTTCTTCCCCAGGGGCAAACCCATCAGGCTGAACACCAGCACCCCGAGCAGGGTGCCACCCACGATCTGGGATGCGGCGGTGACGGTGATCGAACGTCCCGCCGAGACGATCTTCTTCAGGTCGATCTCGAGGCCGATCATGAAGAGCAGGAAGATCAGTCCCAGCTCCGAGATGGTGGCGATCGATTCCGCGTCGGTGACCCAGCGCAACGCCGAGGGGCCGATCACGAACCCGCCGACCAGATAGGCCAGGATGGCGGGTTGGCGGATCAGCTGCGCGAGGACTCCGAGCAGCCAGGCGGTGCCGATGCAGACCGAGATGTCGCGGAGCAGGTGGTGCATGTCTTCCCGGAGCAGCTTGCACCGTCCGCGGCCGGCGCATCAACGCCGCGGCGCAGGAGGCGACGGAATCCCGATCCGTCCCCGTATCGGGCGCCGGCTCGAATCCACCCCAACGTGCTCAGGCCGGCAGCCCGAATCGGACGTGCGCCTCGTCGGAGCTGATCCGGAGGGAAGCGCAGACGTGGCGCGAGGTCAGCTGGAGCGCGGCCGAATGGACCAGCGCGTCGAACTCCTTCGGTTCCAAGGCCACCCCTTCGTGCAGGATCTCGCGCAGGTGTGCCTTCCGTTCCAGCAGATCCGCGAGGAACTGGACGCAGGTCACCGGATCGTCGGTGCTGAAGTGCGATGCCGGGGCCTGTCCATGCGGGTCCACGTCGAAGCTGACCTTGTATTTCGCGATCATGGGATGGGTCCTTTCGTCTGGGCCGGCACGGTGCCGTCCCCGAGGTTGATCTTCGCCGCCTGCGAGCGAGCCGCCTTCCCGGGTCTTGGCGGGGACCACCCCTTGCTTGCCATGGGGTCGGCCAACTTCCGTGGATTGCCGGCCAAGAAGCGTAAGGCGCGTGGATGTGACCCGACCTAGTAGTGAATGCGAAGAAAGGCCCGACATGAAGCCACGCTCCAGCAAATCCAAGAAATCCAAGGCACCGGTCTCGGCCGCCGTCTCCGGCGAGGTTCCCGTCCTGCGCCCGGTCCATTTCGAGTTCCATGCCGACGACGTCGCCGAGGTGTGTCTCGCCGGCAGCTTCAACGACTGGCACCCGTCGGCTACCCCGATGGTCCCGATGGGCTACGGCCGGTGGGCCAAGGAGATCCTCCTGGCTCCCGGGGTGTACGAGTACCTTTTCGTGGTGGACGGACGCTGGCTTTCCGATCCCGGCGCCGCCGTCACCACCCCAAACCCCTTCGGCGGAATCAACTGCTGTGTGAAGGTGGAATGAAAAACGAAAGGCTGAACATGAAGACGAATCCATCCAAGTCCTCCCCTCCCCGTCGTTCCAAGGCCCAGGTCGTCGTCACCGACGCCACCGGGCACCGCGCCGCCGTGGCTCCCTTGCCCGAACCGAAGGCACCACGACTGCACCCGACCCGGATCCTGGTGCCGGTGGATTTCTCCACCTCCTGCGGAAAGGCGATTTCCTACGCCGACGCCTTCGCGACCACCTTCGGCGCGGCGATCACGTTGATCCATGTGGTGGAGCCGATCGTGCTGCCCTCCGAATTCGGCTACGTGCCCGCGCCCTCCCCCGAGGAGGAAATGAAGCATCTCGACGCCATCAAGGCCCGGTTGCAGAAGGTCGCCGAGGGCCTCGATTCGGCGAGGAGCTCCAGCATCGAGGTCCGGATCGGACGCCCTTGGCAGGAGATCACCGCCGCGGTTCCGGAGTTGGGCGTCGACCTCCTCGTCATCACCACCCATGGCCGCACGGGCATCAAACACGTGCTCATGGGCAGCGTCGCCGAGAAGATCGTCCGACATGCCGCGTGTCCGGTGCTGGTGGTCCGGCCGGAGGAGAAGGATTTCGTCGGTTGAGCTCCGAGCCGCTTCGGCGGTCCGGGGTCTGGGACGGGGCCGGATGCTGCCGTCGACGGCGGCATCCGGCCTTTCCGTGTCCGCTCCGCTTGCCGAGCAGAATGGTGGTGCAAGCTCCGTCCGACGCGGATAGGTCTGGTCCATGATGTTTTCCCGCTGGACCCGAGCCGTGGTGTCCCTAGTCGCCTCCCTGCCCGCGTGGCTCCACGCCGCCGATGTACCCAGTCTGGTGGAGCGGTTGGGTTATCCCTCAGGTTCCCGACTGCTGATCGTCAACGGGGACGACAGCGGCATGTGCCACACGGCCAACCTCGCCACGATCGAGGCGATGGAGAAGGGACTGATGACCAGTTCGACGATCATGGTCCCCTGCCCGTGGTTCCTGGAGATCGCCAACTACGCGAAGGCGCATCCCGAGAGGGATTTCGGCCTGCATCTGGTTCAGACGTCGGAGTGGCGCGTGTACCGCTGGGGTCCGGTCGCACCGCGCACCGAGGTCCCCGGCCTCATCGACCCCGAGGGCTATCTTTGGCATGAGGTGCCGCAGGTGTACGCCAAGGCCAAGCCGGAGGAGGCCTACATCGAGGCCCGCGCCCAGGTCCGGAAGGCCTTGGACCATGGGGTCGACGTCACGCACCTCGACTCGCACATGGGCACGCTGCAGCTGAATCCCGCCTACGTGGAGCAGTACCTGAAGCTCGCGGTGGAGTTCGACCTGCCGGTCCGGATGGCCTCGCAGGAAACCTTGGAGAAGTTCGGTGGTGGCGGGCAGCGGGCCGCCTTCGCCGCCAAGGGCATCGTGTTCCCCGACGACTTCGTCTACGAGGACCTGAAGGACATGCCCAAGGATCCGAACGGCTACTGGAAGCGGAAGCTGGCGTCGTTGAAGCCCGGGGTGACCGAACTCTACATCCACGCCGGGAAACCCACCGACGAGCTGAAAGCCATCACCAACAGCTGGAAGACGCGTTCGGAGGAGTTCGAGACCTTCACGAACGACCCCGAGGTCCGGGCGATCCTGGAGCGGGAGAAGGTGATCCGGATCGGCTGGCGGCCCCTGCGGGAACTCCAGCGCAAGGATCGGAGGGGAAGGTAGCTTCGGATTGGCGCAGCGGAGGGTCCGTTGTCGCCGGGAAGCCCTGTTCAGTCTTGGGGCTTCCAGGAATCCGGTGGCTGGACTCCCGGCAGCCGGTCCGTTGGCGAGAACGGGAGTCCGCGTTCCCCGTTGAAGTCGGCCTTGAGTCGACGATCACCCGGTCCTTCGGTGCGCCGTATCACCTGCGGAGCGACCCGGTTGCCGATTTCACGCCTCCAGCGTCGACCTTGGAGCCACTCCTCAAACGAGGTCGGCCGGTCCATTCGGATCGGAGGTGGAATGGGTTCCGAGTTCACGTCGCACGTCCTCCAGCAGCTTACGGGTCGATTCTTCAGAACGATACTCAGGCAGGGCAGCGATCCGGGCAACCTCCGTCCAATCCATCTCCATTCCGCCATTCAGCGCGACGGCCGCCAGCTTGCGAGCACAGTCCCGGGCCGGCGGATGTGGACCTGGGTATTCCGAAACGAGGATCCTTTCGACCAGAAGCTCTTCGGGCTGCATCAACCGAATCGGTCCGTAAGGTCCTTCCAAGACACGGAATGGAGTCCTGGCAACCGATTCAAACGGCCCTAACAGATCGACATACAGGCCGGTGACTCTCCAGCTGCGCGGACCGAGGGATCGGATTCCGACCCGATGCGGTCCAACGCAGACTGTATCGAGCTCGGAACCATGTTCGATCCACCATTCAAGCCGCCGCGAACGGCTTCACCGCCTCGGCGCAGCGGCCGCAGAGGGTCGGATGGGCCGGTTCGACGCCGATGTTCGGCTCCCAGTGCCAGCATCGCTCGCACTTCCGGGCGCCGGTCTCGGAGGCCACGCGGACGCGGATGGTCGGCTCGGCCGTCTCCAAGAGGGACAGAGCGGACACATTGCAGAGTTCGCGGAGCGACTCGGATTCGGCGGCGACGCGGCCGTGTTCGGCGGCCGGAAGGCCGACGTCGAGGACGGCGTCGAGTCCCTTGCCGATGAGCTTCGCCTGACGCGCCTTCTCCAGTTCCGGCAGGACCTTCTCACGGAGCGCGAACAGGGACTTCCACACATCGTCGGCGACGGCGGTTCCTGACGCGGGCTCCCAGTGGCTGAGGTGGACGGACTTCGTGGCGGTGCCCGGGATGAACTCCCACGCCTCGTCGGCGGTGAAGGCGAGCACAGGAGCGAGCATCTGGCAGAGCCGCGAGACCATGTGGTGCAGGGCGGTCTGGGTGCTGCGTCGGCGGGCGGAAGCGGCCGGGTCGGTGTAGAGGCGGTCCTTCACCACGTCGTGGTACTGCGCGCTCAGTTGGACGGCGCAGAACTGGGAGACCAGCTGGTAGACGACGTGGAACTCGTAGGATTCGTAGGCCTGGGCGACGGCGGATTCGAGTCCTGCGAACTCGGAAAGGATCCAACGGTCCAGCCCGGTGAGGTCGCCGGAAGCGACCGAGTGTTTCGACGGGTCGAAGTCGTAGAGGTTGGAAAGCTGATAGCGCAGCGTGTTGCGGATCAGGCGGTAGGTCTCGCCGACCTTCTTCAGGCGTTCCTCGCTGACGACGATGTCGCTGCGGTAGTCCTGCGAGGCGACCCAGAGACGCACGACGTCGCAGCCGTAGTCCTTGATGTAGCGCTCGGCAGTCTGGGGCTTCTGATAGCCGCCCTGGCCCTGCTTGGACTTCGAGATCTTCTCGCGGTCCTCGTCGACCATGAAGCCGTGGGTCAACACGGTCTTGAAGGGCGCGGAACCGTTTCCGGCGAGCGAGAGCAGCAGCGAGGACTGGAACCAACCGCGGTGCTGGTCCGAGCCCTCGAGGTAGACATCGGCCTGCCAGGAGCCGTCGGGGTGCAGGAGCTCCTTCCGGCGCCGGAGCACGGAACGGCTGGAGGAACCGGAGTCGATCCAGACGTCGAGGGTGTCCTGGCCCCTGTTGACGGCCTCGGGACCGGTCCAGCCCTCGGGACGGCACAAGGGCCAGAGTTCGGCGGCCGGGGTGGAGAACCAGACATTGGAGCCGTCCTTCTCGATGAGGTCGGCGGCCTTGCGGACGATGGCGGCGTTGAGGATCGGTTCGCCGGTGGCGTCGTAAAACGCGGGGATCGGCACGCCCCAGGTACGCTGGCGGGAGATGCACCAGTCGGGCCGGGTCTCCACCGCGCCGCGGATGCGGTTCTTGCCCCAGTCGGGGATCCAGGAAACGGAGTCGATGGCCGTCAGGGCCTGCTTCCGGAAAGGGATTCCATCGGCCCCGACATGATCCACCCGGATGAACCACTGGTCGACCGCCCGGAAGATGATCGGGGTCTTGGACCGCCAGCAGTGCGGGTAGCTGTGGTGGTAGTCCTCACGCTTCATCAGCGCCTCCTTCTCCACCAGCAGGGCAAGGACGGCGTCGTTGGCCTCGGACTTCCCGGCCTTGGCCAGCGTCGACTTGCCGAGCAGGGACTCGGGCATCTGCTGTTCCTTGGGCAGGTCGGAGGTGTGGGCCAGACGGCCCTCGTCGTCGACCGGGCAGAAGATCGGCAGCCCGACCTTGAGGCCGAGCTGGTAGTCGTCCTGACCATGGCCGGGGGCGATGTGGACGAAGCCGGTGCCGGTGGAGTCGTCGACGAATTCCGCCGGGAACAGCTTCCCGGTGCGGTCGCAGAAGGGATGCTCGTACTGGAGGGAGGCGAGTTCGTCGGCCCCGGCGGTGCGGATGATCTGGTAGCCTTCCCACCCGCACTTCTCGCTGACGGCGGCGAGCAGGGAGTTCGCGACGAGGTAGGTGTTCCCCTGGGCGAAGACGTAGGAGTAGAAGAACTTGGGGTTGAACGCGACGGCGAGGTTGGCCGGAAGCGTCCAAGGGGTGGTGGTCCAGATGAGGACGAAGGTGTTCGGTTCGCCGGCGAGGCGGAACTTCACGTAGACGCTCTGGCTGACGTGGTCGGCGTACTCGACCTCGGCCTCGGCGAGGGCGGTCTTGAAGGGAATGCTCCAATAGACCGGCTTCTTGCCGCGGTAGACGAAGCCCTTGTCCACGATGTCGGCGAACATCCGGAGTTCGTCGGCCTCATACTGTGGCATGAGGGTGAGGTAGGGGTTGTCCCAGTCGCCGAGGACGCCGAGGCGTTGGAATTGCGAGCGCTGGAGATCGATGTACTTGCGGGCGTAGGCGTCGCAGGCGTTGCGGATCGTGGCGGCGTCGGCGTCGGTGCGTCCCGCTGCGCGGAGTTCCTGGGTGACCTTCGATTCGATGGGAAGGCCATGGCAATCCCAGCCCGGCACATAGGGCGTCTGGAAGCCGCGGAGGGACTTCGACTTGAGGATGAGGTCCTTGAGGATCTTGTTGAGGGCGGTGCCGATGTGGACGTCGCCGTTGGCGAACGGCGGGCCGTCGTGAAGGACGAACCGAGGCGCCTCGGCACGGGCCTTCATGAGCTGCCCGTACAGGTCGGCCGCCTGCCAACGCTGGAGGCGTTCGGGTTCACGTTGCACCAGCCCGGCCTGCATCGGGAACTGCGTCTGCGGCAGATTCAGGGTGTTCTTGTAGTCCATCGCGCTCCGTTGAAAGGAACGGGAAGGCTATCGGGCGCCGGTTGGCCGGGCAAAGGGTAAAGGCCCCAAGGGGGTGGGGTTCCCAGGATTCCGGAGCTTCCGGCTTCTATTCGCCTTCGAACTCCGCGAAGATGGAGTAGAGCGTTGTGAGCGAGGTCTTCCCAGGGCAACCCCATCTCGAACATGTCCTTCGTGCCGCACAAGGGTGGTACGAGCTGGGGCTTTCGGACGATGCCGAGCTGGAGCTCGCCTCCCTTCCCGGGAAGGCCCAGCAGACTCCCGAAGTCCTGAAGCTGCGCTTCCACGTCGCCCGCACCCGACGCAGGCCCGACGAGTCGTTCCAGTTTGCGCTGCAATTGATCGAGCAGGCCCCTGAGGAGATGTGGGGCTGGCTTTATCGATCACAGGCGCTGCATTGGATGGGTCGTACCCCTGAGGCCTTCGACCTGCTGTTGCCGGTCCGCAAGACCTGGCCCAAGAACTTCGAGATCCCCTACGACCTGGCCTGCTATTGCGCCCAGACGGAACGAATCGACGACGCTCGGTCCTGGTTCTCCAAGGCCATGGCGTTGAGTAAGAACCAAGGTGCGGTGAAATCCATGGCACTCGCCGATTCCGACCTGAAGCCCCTTTGGGTGGAAATCAACGGCGGTCGCCTCGAGTAGCCAAACACGTCCCTCCCCTTTCCCAGAATGGTCCGACTCATCCTTTTCGACATCGATGGAACCTTGATCCGCACCGGAGGCGCCGGTGTCGGAGCCTTTGGCCAAACTGCGGAACTTTTGTTCGGAGTGAAGGGAGCCTCGGAACGGACACATTTCCATGGCCGCACCGACACGGCCATCATCCGGGAATTCCTCCTTCAGAACGGAAAAGGGGCACGTCATTGGGACATCCGCCATTTCCTCGACGCCTACACTTTCCTCTTGGATCACCGGATGCAGGAGCATCCTGGCGAGGTTTGCCCCGGGGTTTTGGAGTTCATCGAGGACCTCACCCGGATGAAGCAACCACCGGTTCTGGGCCTGCTGACTGGAAACGTCCGGTTGGGCGCGGAACTGAAGCTGCGTCCGCACGGACTTTGGGATCCTTGGGTGCTGGGAGCGTTTGGTGACGATCACGAGGATCGCAACCAGTTGGCGCGTATTGCTTTGGACAGGGGTTCCCGGCATTTCGGTCGGCGCCTGAAGGGGGACGAGGTTCTGGTGATCGGGGATACCGTACTGGATGTGGCTTGCGCGCGGGCCATCGAAGCACGGTGCTTGGCCGTCGCCACCGGCGGAGGCAGCCCGGAGATGCTGAAGGAGTCGGGTGCCACCTGGGTGGCCGAGACCTTGGAACACATCCGGGCCACTGAGGTCTGCCGATGAACCGGCCGATTGATTGGGAAAGCTGTTACAAATCGGGGGAGACGCCTTGGGACAAAGGGGAACCGGCCCCGGGTCTCATCGATTTCCTCGAGCACCAGGTGCCGTTTCACCAACCGGACATCCTGGTGCCTGGCTGTGGTCTGGGGCATGACGCCAAAGCCTTGGCCGGCAGGGGCTACGAAGTCACCGGATTGGATCTGGCTCCCACCGCAGTACAACGTGCTGGCGAAGGTTCCGGGAAGGGTTCGATTCGCTTCCAAGCCGGAGACTTCCTTCAACTAGGAAGTCCCCGCGGTTTCGGCGGTCTCTTCGAACATACATTGTTCTGCGCCATACCTTTGGAACAGCGGGATGCCTATGTGAATTCGGCCGCGGCGCAGGTGCGTCCGGGAGGGCATTTCCTCGCCATTCACTATCTCAATCCGAGGGATCCGGCCGGACCACCCTTTGGCGTTTCCAGAGCCGAGATCCTGGAAAGGTTCACCCCTCATTTCGAACTTCTGTCCGAATGGATTCCACGATCATTCCCGGGCCGCGAGAACCGCGAACGGATGCTGTGGTGGCGTCGGCGGAAGACCGCGACTTGACTGTGAACAGCTGTGAACAACATTTGGGGTGCGCCACCGTTTTCTGTTTGACCATGCAACCTGCTTTCTTTAGCTAGCTCGTTGCAATCCGTGATCGCTCGCCGCAGGGCACGCCGTGGCGAGCGATTTTTGGTCCTTGGGGACGCCGAAATCACGATTCGTAACATGCTGAAAGCGAAGACGTTTCTGGGGGTCGACTTCGGGGCTGGAAGCCTGAAGATCGCCGAGTTTGAACCGGCCGAAGGTGGCGGGTTGAAGCTCCTGCGGTTCGGCATCCGCCCTCTCGGGCTGCCGGGTTCCCAGGATGCCGCCCGGGATGGAGTCCTGAAGAAGGCTTTGGCTGAGTTGATCGCCGAAGGAGGCTTCACCTCCCGCGTCGCCAACATCTCGGCGCCGGGCTACCAAGTTTTCTCCAAGTTCGTCAAACTGCCTCCGGTTGACACCTCCAAGGTCACCCAGATCATCCAGTACGAGGCTCAGCAGAACGTTCCGTTTCCGTTGGCCGAAAGTTCCTGGGACTACCAGATCCTCGGTACCAGTTCCGATGGCGGACTCGAGGTCCTGCTGGTCGCGATCAAGTCCGAGGTCGTCGAGAAGCTCTTCGCAAATGGCGAAGGGTCTGGCCTGAAGATGGAGATCGTGGACGCTTCCGTGTCCGCGCTCGCCAACGCCTTCCGTTTCAACTACGGCGATCAGGAAGGCTGCTCGATGGTCATCGACATCGGGGCCAAGACCTCGAACGTGCTCTTGTTCGAGAAGAACCGGTTCTACGTCCGGACGGTTCCCGTCGGTGCAAACACGATCACGCAGGAGTTCTCCGCGGAGTCCAAGACCCCGTTCGTTGAAGCAGAGAAGTTCAAGATCGCCCACGGCTTCGTCTCCCTCGGTGGCGCCTATGAGGAGCCGGACGACGCGAAGGTCGCCGCCGTCTCCAAGGTGGCCCGCAATGTCTTGACCCGCCTGCACATGCAGGTGAACCAGACCATCCAGTTCTACAAGACGCAGCAGGGTGGCAGCGCTCCCCAGCGGGTATACCTCTGCGGCGGCGGTGCCGTGATGCCCTACTCCGCCGAGTTCTTCCTCGAGAAGCTCAACATTCCGGTCGAGTACTTCAGCCCGTTCCGCAACATCCAGATCGACCCCTCGGTCAACGTCGAAGAACTGGAGAAGGTCGCTTCCTGCTTCGGCGAGGTCGTCGGACTGGGCCTCCGCAACATCGCGGACTGTCCGATCGAGCTCAACCTGATGCCGAAGAGCTCCCGGACGCGACAGGAGTTCAACGCCAAGAAGCCCTTCCTGGTGGCGGCCGCATTCGTCGCCGGTTTCGGGGTGTGGGCCACTGGGCTCTTCTACGCCCAGGTGGCCGAAGTCCGGAAGGGTGGTGTCGCCTCCATCGCGGAGAAGGTAAGCCCTTTGGCCGCAACGGAAGGAACGCTCACCGCCGAAGAAGCCAAGCTCAAGGCCATCCAAGGCGAGATCGACGAGATGTCGTCCTACCTGCGGGAAAGAACGTATTGGCCCGAGGTGTTGGCCGAGGTCCGGCGGGTGCTCAAATCCGCCGAAGGGGTTTCCTCACAGAAGCTGGGAGTTCCGGTCGGAATCTGGGTCGACACCCTCTATTCCACCGAACCGTCAACTCCGGTGGTGGCTGACTCAGTCACTGAAGACGCTCCGAAATACGTCTCCATGAGCAAGGAGCTCATGATCCGTTACGGCCTCCTGAAAGCTCCGGCCGGTGGTGCCGCTTCGGAAGAGGGTGGAGATGGGGCGGCCGCCAAGCCGGCCAAGTCCAAGTCCACATCCACCAACGAGGTGGCGGTCCTGACTCTCAACATCCGCGCGGTGAATCTCCAGAAGGTGAAGCAGGAAGCCAATGGGCAGCTCGCCTACGATCTGGAAAAGGAGGCGAAGTCCAGTCCGCTGTTCGACGCCTCGGAGACTCAGCTCTCGGGTAATCTGGAGCAGGTCGAGGATACGGCCACCTCGTTCACCTTCCCGCTCAAGATCAAGCTGAAGCGCCCCATCAAGCTCTGATATGCCTTGGATCAAACGCAATCTGGTCTTCGTGATCAGCCTGGCCGTCGCACTGCTGCTGATCGGTGCGGGTACCTTCTACATCTTCTCCGCTAAGGGAGATGCCGATACCGCAAGCGGCGAACTCGAAGCCAAGAAGACCGAATACGATACGCTGGTCCAGCGCGACCCGTACCCCAACTCGAAGAACATCGAGCTGGCGAAGGCCGAGCAGGCCAGGTTGTTGGCCCTGCGTACCAACGTTCTCCGTACCTTCTCGCAGTACCCCAAGATCGAGACGCTGGATGATGCCTCCTTCAAGGCGCTTCTCTCCCAGGTGATCTCCGAGCTGGAACGCGAAGCGGATCGCAAGGGCGTGAAACTGCCAGCCGCCATCGGCAGCTCGACCAAGTACAATTTCACCTTCGATACTCAGCGCCGGGAACTCCGCCTCGCTCCCAACACGCTGCAGCCGTTGGCCTTGGCGCTCACCGATATCAAGGATCTCTGCCATCTCCTGTTCACCTCGAAGATCCACTCCTTGGTTTCGATACGCCGCACCGCCATCGGAACCAACGAAACCGCCGGGTCAGGCGAATTGCTCTCCAAGAAGGTAACGACCAACTCGGTGGTGAAGGCCGGCATCCACCCCTACGAGGTTCAGTTTCAGTGCTTCAGCTCCGAACTGGACGATGTCTTCAACCGCTTGGTGGCAGCCCAGAACGCCTACGTCATCAAGGTGGTGAACATCGAACGGGGAACCGCTTCCGACGAATCCGGGGCCGCAGCGCCGCCCATCGCTGCAGTCAATCCCATGCAGGCGATGATGGCCCGCTATGGTCGCATGATGCCGCAGCCTGCCGCCGCAGCTCCAGCGGCTGCCAGCACCGGCAAGATCGGCGAGGTCGTCCTCGAGCAAAAACCAATCAAGGTGACCCTTGGAATCGAGGTCGTTCGCCTGATCCCCGAACCGGAACCGGCCGCCGGAAACTCCGCCCGCCCTCGCCGCTAGGAACCCAAGCTCTAACGTCATGGATTTCATCAAGAAGCATTACGAGAAGCTGGTTCTCGGCGTCGTCCTCCTCGCCGTGGCAGGGGTGGCGATCTCCCTCGTGCTCTCTGTGAGCCAGGTGAAGGCGGATCTGGAAACCGCCCTCGCCCAAGCCGCGGGTGCCAAACAGAAGTCCCTGCAGTCGGTCAATCTCGTCACCAACGAGATGGAGTTGGCTCGGGTGGTGAAGCATGTGCCGGTGGTGCTCGGAGACCCTGACCACTACACCTTCAATCCTGTGACCTGGGCGCGGACTGCCAATGGGCGCATCGAGCCGACTCGCGGTCGTGCTGATATGGGTGCCGCTGGACTCGCCTACGTCGAATCCCACGATCTCTATCTGGAAATCGGATTCTCGGCGGTTGCCGGAACCCCGGAAACCCCGCGGTACCAATTCAGCATCCGCCGCGACTACGAGAAGACTCCCAAGCTACGCACCCCGATCGTCGAATCCGTGGCTGTCGGTGCCGAAAGCAAGGACCAGATCTTCAAGCTGCTCGAGGCTAAGGGTCCCAAGGAAGACCCCACCGATTTCATTTGTGAACTCGTTTCAACTCGTGAACAGTTCACCATCTCCAAGACCAAGACCTTTCGGAAAACTCAGGGCTACTCGGCCGATCTTCGGTACGAAGCCAATAAGCAGAGCTTCAATACCAAGCGAGTCGGTGACTCCCTCAACCTGTCTGGCGCAGTCTACAAGATTGTTGCTATCGAGAAAGATGAGCTTGTAGTGTCCGCGCCCAATTCCGTGAGGACTACCGTGCTCAGAGCCTCAGCCCAATAGAGCCTTGCCCCCCATGTCCGTCCCCGCAAACCCAGAGAAGAACCCCATGACGAAAGTCTCATCGTTACTGAGCCTCGTCGCGGTCGTCACCGCACTGCATGCAGTCTCGTACACGGTCCATGCCCAGGACGCGGCCGAGATCGCGGTCCGACGCGAGGAGAAGGCCATTGTCCTGCGCAAGCTTTTGGACAGTGCCGCCGTGGCAACCCAGCAAGGTGACATGCTCACCGCTGCCAAGGCGTACGAAGATGCCTGGAATCTGACCGAAGAACTGGGTGGCAACGTCGAGAAGGAACGGGGAACCACCGTCGAGGGGCTCACTGCCACTCGCATGACCTTGGCCTACAATGCCGCCAAGCAGGGCGACTTCAAGGAGGCCGACCTTCAGGTGAAACGGGTCCTCAAGGTCGACCCCAACAACGTCAAGGCCAAGAACTTCAAGCGGGAGAATGACCAGCGTCTCGCCGGGCTCGTCGGACGTGTTCCTTCTGAGGAAGCCCTATCCTTCGTCGGCCAGGACCGCACCAACAAGCTCACCGCCGCCATCGCAGTTCAGGATGGAAAGCTCGCCTATGAGATGGGCCATTTCGACCGAGCCGAGGCGAAGCTCAAGGAGGCTGTCAAACTCGACCCCGACAATGCAGCCGCTTACAGCTACCTGAACATCATCCGCGAGTCCAAGTACACCCGGGCCCGTACGGAGAAGCTGTTGACGGACAAAGACAAGCTGCTCGAGGTCGAACAGTACTGGGAACAGCCCAAGTCCAACCTTCCCGTGGGAAATCCCTTCGCGAAGACCAACCGGATCTACACCGGATCGGGACGCCAGCTGATCCACCACAAGCTCGACACCATCGTCATCAACGAGGTCAAGTTCGATGGCCTTCCGCTCAGCGAGGTCGTCAAGTACCTCGACGAGCAGGCCAAGCTCCGTGACCCGGACAAGAAGGGCATCAATTTCGTCGTCAACTCGACCATCGACAATGCTCCTCCCCAGGCGCTGGGTGGTGGCATCGATCCTCTCACGGGCCAGCCGACGGCCGCTGCCCCGGCGGCGGAGGCGGTCGATTTGAATGCGATCCGCATTGCCATCAATCCCCCACTTCGCGAGATGCGCCTCGCTGATGTTTTGGAAGTGATTGCGAAGGTGGCCGAACGGCCTCTGAAGTTCTCGGTTGAAGAGTGGGGTGTGATGTTCACCCAACGCCTGCCCGAGCCCGTCCAGCTCCACACACGCTGGTGGCGCGTGAATCCGAACACCTTCCTCGAAGGTCTCGAAAGCGTCACCGGAATCAGCCCCGCCGTGGTCGGCGGCGGCCAAGGTGGCGGTCAGGGCGGTGGTGGCGGCGGCGGTGGCGGTGGCGCCGGAGGTCAGGGTGGCGTATTCACCATTCCCCGTGTCGAGGTCAGCGGCGCTGTCGCCGGTGGTGTCGGCGGTGGCGGTGGCGGCGGCGGCGCTGGCGGCGGCGCCGGTGGCCAGGGAGGCTCCGGAATCAATGGTGTCACCCGCACAAATCTCACGGCGAATGTCCAGGTGCTCGTCCGTCAGTTCTTCCAGGCTTGCGGTCTGAACTTCCCGCAGACCTTCGCCCCGGGCGGCGGTGGCTTGGGTGGCGCCGGCGGCTTCGGCGGCGGTGGTGGCGGTGGCGGCTTCGGCGGCGGCGGCCTCGGAGGCCAGTTCGGCGCCCAGGGCCAGCAGATCGAGCAGGACCAGAAGGCCCTGTTCTTCAACGACCGCACAGGTATCCTCTTTGTCCGCGCCACGCTCTCCGACCTCGATGTCATCGAGAAGGCGATCCAGATCCTCAACGTCGCGCCGCCCCAGGTTGAAATCGAGGCCCGCTTCGCCGAGATCAACCAAACCGACGGCAAGGCCCTTGGATTTGATTGGCTGCTCGGAAACACCCTTCTCGGCGGTGGACGCCTCGGCCTCAGCGGCGGAAGCGCTCCCAGTTACATTGGCGCTCCCAGCGCCGCCAACCCCGGTTCGATCGACCTGAACAGCGGCGCCCAGATCCTGCCCGGTGGCGTGTTCCCCGGAACCAGTACGGCCAACACCATCGGCGCTTCGGCCAACGATCAGCGCGTGACGTCGGGTCTGCGGAACCTCACCGCCGACGGTTCGTCCATCCCCGAAGTCTTCTCCCTCACCGGCATCCTCACGGATCCCCAGTTCCGGGTGGTCATCCGCGCGCTCGAGCAGCGTGACGGAGTGGACCTCCTCTCCGCTCCCAAGGTCACGACCCTCAGCGGTCGTCAGGCCCACGTCGAAGTCTCCGACGTCCGCACCATCGTCTCCGGTCTCAACAACCAGGGCGGCGGCGGTGGTCAGGGCGGTGGTGGTGGCGGTGCCGCTGCCGGTGGTGGTGTTGGAAACAACGTCAACCAGGCCGCGATCAACCTCATCATCCCCGGTTCTGTCGCACAGCCGTTCGGCCCGGTGCTCGACGTTATCCCCTACGTCTCCTCGGACGATGTCTCGATCCAGATGACCATCCTTCCGACGATTACCGAGTTCGTCGGATATGATGATCCGGGTCCGTTCGTTCCGCAGATCCTCGGTCTGACCTCGGGCAGCGCACCGATCAGCC
>CAMASJ010000056.1 GCA_945860685.1 Akkermansia muciniphila | reverse complement strand
GGTCTCAACGGCACCGGCCGCGACTTCCGCGAGCTGACCGCGAACATCCCTGGCGTTTCGGAGAAGGTTCCGGACGTGTACGCGATGATGGTCCTCGGCTTCCGGGTGCCCTGGGTCACCCTGTTCTACCTCGTCGCGCAGGGTCTGCTCTTCGTCCACCTCGGCCACGGTCTCGCCTCGATGTTCCAGTCCCTCGGGCTCCGCAACCACGTCTGGTGGCCGCGCATCTCGAACTTCGCGCGGGTGGCGAGCGTGTTGATCTTCATCGGATACGCCTCCATCCCGGTCGCCGTCCTCGCCGGACTCGGATCGGACTACCTGAAGACCCGGGTCCCCGCGACCGGCGTCGCCGCCGCCACCGTCAACGCCACCGCGAATTCCCGCTGATATGGCCACGCTCCACTCGAACATCCCCGCCGGCCCGCTCTCGCAGAAGTGGGAGAAGCACAAGTTCTCGTCCAAGCTGATCAACCCGGCGAACAAGCGTAAGTTCAAGGTGATCGTCGTCGGCGCCGGCCTTGCCGGCTCCAGCGCGTCGGCCACCCTCGCCGAGCTCGGATACGAGGTGCACAACTTCGTCTTCCACGATTCCCCCCGCCGCGCCCATTCCGTGGCCGCGCAGGGTGGCATCAATGCGGCGAAGAACTACCAGAACGACGGCGACTCCGTTCACCGCCTCTTCTACGACACGATCAAGGGCGGCGACTACCGCGCCCGCGAGGCCAACGTGCACCGCCTGGCCGAGGTCTCGGTCAACATCATCGACCAGTGCGCGGCCCAGGGAGTGCCGTTCGCCCGCGAGTACGGCGGCCTGCTCGACAACCGTTCCTTCGGCGGCGCCCAGGTCTCCCGCACCTTCTACGCCCGCGGACAGACGGGCCAGCAGCTGCTGCTCGGCGCCTATTCGGCGCTGAACAAGATGATCGGAAACGGCGGGGTGAAGTCCCACACCCACTCCGAGATGCTGGACCTCGTGGTGGTCGACGGCCACGCCAAGGGCATCGTGGTGCGCAACCTCCAGACCGGCGAGATCACCCGCCACAGCGCCGACGCCGTGGTGCTGGCCACCGGCGGTTACGGCAACGTCTTCAACCTCTCGACCTCCGCCCGCGGTTCCAACACCACCGCGATCTGGCGCGCGTACAAGCGGGGCGCCTGCTTCAGCAACCCCTGCTACACGCAGATCCATCCGACCTGCATCCCGGTCTCCGGCGACTACCAGTCCAAGCTGACGCTGATGTCGGAGTCGTTGCGCAACGACGGCCGCATCTGGGTCCCGAAGCGGAAGGAGGACTGCAAGAAGAACCCGGCGGACATCGCCGAGGGCGACCGCGACTACTACCTCGAGCGGATGTATTCGGCGTTCGGCAACCTGGCTCCGCGCGACATCGCCAGCCGTGCCGCGAAGTACGTGTGCGACGAGGGCCGCGGCATCGGCGACACCGGACTGGGCGTCTACCTGGACTTCGCCGAGTCCATCAAACGTTTGGGCGAGGACAAGGTGCGTGAGCGCTACGGCAACCTGTTCGCGATGTACCACGAGATCACGAACGAGGACGCCTACAAGACGCCGATGCGCATCTACCCGGCGGTCCACTACACCATGGGTGGCCTCTGGGTGGACTACAACCTGATGAGCAACATCCCCGGGCTGTTCGTGCTCGGCGAGGCGAACTTCTCCGACCACGGCGCGAACCGCCTCGGCGCGAGCGCGTTGATGCAGGGCTTGAGCGACGGCTACTTCGTCCTGCCGAGCACCATCGCCACCTACCTGTCGACGGTGAAGGCCGGCGGCCGGCCCGGCACCGACGGCGCCGCCTTCCGCGAGGCGGAGGAAAGCGTCCGCGCCTTCATCCAGCGGGTCTCGTCCGGCAACGGCAAGCGCACTCCGGACAGCTTCCACAAGCAGTTGGGCAAGCTGATGTGGGAGTACTGCGGCATGGCGAGGACCGAATCCGGACTGAAGAAGGCCATCCAGCTCATCGGCGACCTCCGCGAGGAGTACCGCACCAACGTGAAGGTCCTCGGCGCCGCCGAGAGCTGGAACCAGTCGCTGGAGAAGGCCGGGCGGGTGGCCGACTTCATCGAGTTGGGCGAGTTGATGTGCCGCGACGCGCTGATGCGCGAGGAGAGCTGCGGCGGCCATTTCCGCGAGGAATACCAGTACACGGCGGCCGACCCGGAGGTGCAGCAGGGCATCGTGAACGCCGGCGACGTGAAGCGCCGCGACGACCAGTTCGCCTTCGTGGCCGCCTGGGAATACGCCGGTGCCCCCGACAAGCCCCCGATCCTGAACAAGGAACCCCTCGTCTACGAGGAAGTGAAGATGAGCACCCGGAGCTACAAGTGAGCGGCCGGTGAATCCGATGGTCCACGACATCCACATCCAGCGGCGACCGGGAGCGTTGCGCGTCTTCCAACCTGGGATCTCCGGGCTCCGTCCGGCGGTCGGAGGTTTGCTGCGGCGCTTGCCTGTCGGGCGCCGGAGGCACGTTGGTGGCGCAGCCGGTTCCGGGGTCGATTCCGGGATGAACCTCGACACCCATCCGATTCCCGCCGAACGCATCGAACGGCGGATCCTGCTCGTTCGGGGGCAGAAGGTGCTGCTGGATTTTCACTTGGCCGAGCTTTACGAGGTTGAGACTCGCTCTCTGAACCAAGCTGTGAAGCGGAACCGGAATCGCTTCCCCGAAGACTTCATGTTCCAACTGTCGGAGGAGGAGAGCGAGCGGATCGTGCGCTCACGACCTCCGAACCCATCGTCCAGCAACTCATCACAGTCTGTGATGAGTTGTCTCCCAAGTGAAACCGGGGACCAGGAAGCATCTGCTTCCAACGAGGCAGAGCCCGTGACCGGTTCCAGCAGGCACCGTGGACTCACCTACCGTCCGTACGCCTTTACGGAGCAGGGTGTTGCCATGCTTTCCAGCGTCCTCCGGAGTCCTCGCGCTGTGCTCGTGAGCATCGCCATCATGCGGACCTTCGTTCAGCTCCGGCAGCTGTTGTCGTCGCACTCCGACCTGGCCAAGAAGCTGGCCACGCTGGAGAGCAGGTATGATCGGCAATTCAAGGCCGTGTTTGACGCCATCCGCGAGCTGACGATGCCGGCGACGGTTTCAAAGAAGCCTGAGATCGGTTTTCACACCGGCTTTCCCCGGCGCTCTACCAAGTCCAACGCCGACGGCAAATCGAAGCCGTCGAATTGCAAATCGAAACTCTCATGAAAGTGACCCTCAAAGTCTGGCGGCAGAAGAACGCCAAGGCCGCCGGCGAATTCAAGACGTACACCTCGCCGGAGCTGAACCCGAACATGTCCTTCCTGGAGATGCTCGACGTGCTCAACGAGGACCTGGCCAACCGCAACGAGGAGCCGATCGCGTTCGACCACGACTGCCGCGAGGGCATCTGCGGCACCTGCTCGCTGGTGATCGACGGCAAGCCGCACGGCCCCCACAAGGGCGTCGCCACCTGCCAGACCTACATGCGCAGCTTCAGCGACGGCGACGAGATCGTGGTGGAGCCCTGGCGTGCGGCCCCGTTCCCCATCGTCAAGGACCTCGTCTGCGACCGGAAGTCCTTCGACCGCATCCAGCAGGCCGGCGGCTTCATCAGCGTCCGCACCGGTGCCGCTCCCGACGCGAACAGCATCCCGGTGCCCAAGGAGGACGCCGACCTGGCCATGGACGCGGCGCAATGCATCGGCTGTGGTGCGTGCGTCGCCGCGTGCAAGAACGCCAGCGCGATGCTCTTCGTCTCCGCCAAGGTCTCCCACCTCGGCCTAATGCCCCAGGGCCAGCCGGAACGCCATCGCCGCGTGAAGGCGATGGTGGACCAGATGGATGCCGAGGGCTTCGGCTCGTGCACCGTCACGGGAAGCTGCGAGGCGGTTTGCCCGAAGGAGATCAGCCTCGACTTCATCGCCCGCATGAACCGGGACTACGCGGTCGCCCTGCTCAAGGGTGACCCGAAGAAGATCGCCGGCGGCGGCGCGGGCTGAGTCCACGGGGGCCGCGGGTTCGAGGGACCCGCGTTCCCGACCGCATTTCCCGAAGGGCTACGCGGGCGGCTCGGAAAGCCGCGTTTGCCAACCGGAGGTGCTTCGTGCGTGAATCCGCGCGATCCTTTCCGCGCCGACCGCGATACCCGTTTCTCGGGGGGCGTCGGCCCGTTGGAGGCGGATCCAACCGACAGAAAATGACCTCCGAACGCACTGTATTCGGCACGCTTCCCGACGGCCGCGAGGCCGGGCTGCACGTCTTCCGCAACGACCGCGGCACGGTCCTGAAGTTCACGGACTACGGACTGATCGTGACGGAACTCCACACCCGGGACCGGAACGGCGTCCCGGGGAACGTGGTCCTCGGTTTCGACAACCTCGCCCGCTACCTCCAGGGGCATCCGTTCTTCGGTTGCGTGGTGGGTCGGTTCGCGAACCGCATCGCCGGCGGGCGTTTCAGCCTCGACGGCCGCGACCACGTCCTCGCGGTCAACAACGGACCCAACCACCTGCATGGCGGACTCCGCGGCTTCGACAAGCAACTGTGGAACGCCGGCCAGGTCCGGGTCACGGAGGAGGGGATCTCGTGTGAACTGACGCGTGTCAGCCCCGACGGCGAGGAGGGTTACCCGGGCACCTTGACCGTGTCGGTGACCTACACTCTGACCCATGACGACGTGTGGCGGATCGACTATCGGGCGACCACGGACGCCCCGACGATCCTGAACCTGACCAACCACAGCTTCTTCAACCTGGCCGGGAAGGGGGACGTCCTCCGACACGAGGTCTCCATCGAGGCGGATGAGGTCACTGAGGTCGACGCCGGGCTGATCCCAACGGGCCGCATGATTGCCGTGCGCGGCACGGCGCTCGACTTCACGCGGCCCGTGCCCGTTTCCCATGCCGGGATGACCACCGGTCTGGATCCGGCGGGCTACGACCACAACTTCGTCCTGCGGCACGGCGGAGGCGCGCTGGGGTTGGCGGCGACCGTCCACGATCCCGGTTCCGGGCGCACCATGGAGTGCCACACCGATCAGCCAGGTGTGCAGCTGTGGACCATGAATCGCGAACCGGCGGCGGACCTTGTCTGCACCGGCGGCTTCAGGGTGCCGCGTCACGGCGGGCTCTGCCTCGAGACGCAGCATTTCCCCGACTCGATCCACCATCCCCATTTTCCCACCTGCATCCTCAGGCCCGGCGAGGTGTTTACCAGCCGGACCGAGTACCGCTTCGGAACCCGCTGACCCATGCAAACCGTCCCCGTCGGAAAGACCCCGCTCCGAAGCTCCCGTCTTGTCTACGGAGGCTGGCGCATCGCGGGCACACAGGACGCGACGGCAGTGACCTCGGAGGCGCGGAAATCCGGAATCGCGGCGCTGCAGTCCGCCTATGAAGCCGGCTACACAGGCTTCGACCTGGCCGACGTCTATTGCGGCGGCGTCTGCGAGGAGATCCTCGGCGAGGCCTTGCGCCAGACGCCGGGAATGCGCGAGGGCATCCTGCTGGCCACCAAGTGCGGCATCCGGGTACCGGGTGTGCCTGCGGGAGCGCCGTACCGGTACGACTTCTCCGCCGGGTACATCACCGACTCCGTGGACGTCGCGTTGTGCAGGATAGGCGTGTCGCACATCGACCTGCTGATGTTGCACCGCCCGGACTTCCTCATGGACCCGTCGGAGGTGGCCGAAGCGTTTGGACGGCTTCGTAGCGAGGGGAAGGTCCGTGAGTTCGGCGTTTCCAATTTCCGTCCCGGACAGTTGGACCTGTTGCAGCGGTACCTGGGCTTCCCGCTGGCGGTGCACCAGGTCGAGATCAGCCTGCGTCAGTTGGCCACGCTCTCGGACGGAACCTTGGACCAATGCCAGGCGCTGGGGATCTCACCCATGGCCTGGAGTCCGTTAGGCGGCTCCGGCCCCGGGTCTTTCAGCCCCGGGGTGGTCCAGGTGCTGGCCGGGATCGGCGAACGCCTGGGCGTGACACCCGAGGTGGTCGCCTTGGCGTGGTTGATCCGGCATCCGTCCGGCATCCTCCCGGTGGTCGGTTCCACGAAGCGGGAACGCATCCGTGCGATGGCCCGGGCAGCGGAGATCCAACTGGAACGGGAAGACTGGTATCGCCTGCTGGAGGCGGCCCTCGGCGCGCGGTTGCCCTGAATCGGAACGAAGCGGATGGGATCGGCACGCAAGGCCGCAAAGCCGCAAGGCCGCGGGAGAGGGGAAGCAAGACGTTGGATTCCCATTTCGGAGCCGTACCCATTTGGTCTCCTTGGGGATCTGCGTGAGTTCGGTCTCCGCTCCCGACGGGCCGGCTCAACCGGGAGGCCAGCTGAGCGGGCGTCCACCGAGGATGTGGCAGTGCAGGTGCGGCACCGACTCGCCGCCGTCGCGTCCGTTGTTGATCACCAGCCTGAAACCGGACTCCGTGAGTCCGGCCTTGCGTGCGACAACCGGCGCCGTTGCGAGCAGATGGCCCAGCAGCGCGGCATCTGCCGCCGTCGCCTCGGCGATCCGGGCGATCGGCTTCTTGGGGATGAGCAGGATGTGGACGGGGGCCTGGGGATGGATGTCGTGGAAGGCGAAGACCAGGTCGTCCTCATGGACGATTTCCGCCGGGATCTCACGGGCGATGATGCGTTCGAACAAGGTCATGTCGTCTGCAGAATCCTCCTGCGGCGACGACTCCGCGAGCGGAGTTTTCGGCGGTGGAAGAATTCCGGCCCGTGGGCGTCGCCTTCCCCATGCTTGAACGCGTGACGCGGTCCGGTCATCTCTTCCCGGCATCCGGTCGGGTGCCGCCGGGAATCGAGGTTCCCGGAGAACCCGACTCCTCCCCTGCGATCCTCCATGTCGATGCCCACGCTCCGGTTGCTGGCCGCCCTTCTTTTGGCGGCCGCCGCCGTGCCGTGGAAGGGCGGGGCGGCGATGACCGAGTTCCTCGATCCGGGCCGGGTCCACGACGGTGTGCTGACGCTGACCCAGGACCAGTGGCGGGTGCTTGAGCCGAAGTCGCGTGACCTCATTGCCGTCGCCGGTTACGGGGGTTCCCGGGCGGGTCGCGACGACGGGGACTTCGCGACGGCGCATGCCGACTTCCACATGGACGGATCCGCCTTTGCGGACGTGGCGGTGCGATACAAGGGACACGGCACCTTCCGCCAATCGCGGGCCACTCTGAAGCGCCCCTTCAAGCTGGACCTGAACCAGTTCGTCCGGTCCAACCGCCTCGGCGGGGTGACCAAGGTCCGGTTCAACAACAACGTGGCCGACCCGTCGTTCATGAACGAGGTGGTGGCCTACGACCTGTACCGTGAAGCCGGCGTTCCGGCGCCGCGGACGGCCCACGCCCGGATCTCAGTCGTCGTGCCTGGACTTTTCGAACGCCGGTTCCTCGGGCTCTACACCCTCGTCGAGAATCCCGACGGCGACTGGAGCGAAGGATGGTTTGGAGCGAAGAAGGTGATGATCCTGAAACCCACCTCGGAGGCGCTCTTCGTCCACCGGGGCTCGGACTGGTCCCGCTATCGTGAGGCCTACGACCCGAAGACGTCGGTTCTCGAAAGCCAAGCCAGCCGTGTGGTAGGGCTTTCCCGCCTTGTCTCCGAGGCGGATGACACGGTGTTCTCCAGGGAGTTGCCCTTGTACGTGGATGTCGACGAGTTCGCCCGTTTCATGGCGGTCACGGTCGGGACGTCCTCGCTCGACTCGATCCTCGGACGGGGAGGAAACCTCCTGGTCTGCCTGGATCCGGCGACGCGTCGTTTCGTGTTCGCGCCTTGGGACCTGGACCAGGCGTTCGGCGGGGTGGGGGGGCTTGGGACCCAGGAGCAGCGCGAGCGGCTCAGCATCGAGCATCCGTGGGTTGGGACGAACCTCTTCCTGGAACGCGTCTTCAAGGTGGACGACTTCCGCACGGCCTATCGTGGGCACCTCTGCCGCTTTGCCACGGTCGCCCTGGATCCCGAGCGGATCCAGGGGAGGATCGAGGAGATCGCCGACCGGATCCGGCCGGCCGTCGCCGAGGAAGGTCCGGTGGCGCTGCGGCGCTTCGACGCGGTCCGGAAGGGCATCGCGGTGGCGCCAGTGGGACCGAACGGGGAGCTGCCGGACGCGGACGTCGAATCCAGGCCGACCCATCCGAAGCCGATCCTCAGCTTCGCGGCGGCGCGACGGGCTTCGATCCTCGCGCAGTTGGAGGGCCGGGATGCCGGGCTGCGGATCGAGAACGGTTCCGTTTCCGACGCCGACGCGGTTCGCCGCAACGCCGTGTTCGCCACACTGGCCGCAGCGCTCGATGCCGATCGGGACGGGGCGGTGACCCGCGCGGAGGTCTCGCGTTCCGCGGAACGGTGGTTCGGGGAATGGGCGGGCAGCCCCGGGGGTGTGCTCCGGTTGGAGTCGCTGCTCACCGGCATCGGCCGATTGGACGGCCGGCCTGGAGCCGCGAGGGACGAGGTCGTGGCGGCGGTCGCGTTGGAGGTCCTGAGCCGCTTCGACACCGACCGCAGCGGCGCCGTGTCGCGCGGCGAGTTCGCCGGCGGATGGACGGGTTGGTACCTGCTTTGGGATACCACGAACAGCGGACGCCTCGGGGTCGGCGAGTTGGCGCGGTGCCTCGGAGAGTTGGTCCGGGAAGACCCGTGAACCGGGTTTCCCGGGTCGGCGCGATTGACAGCCGCAACGCTCGTCTCCAGCGTTCGTCTCCTGTGATTTCCGCTTCCGCCCATGGAGTTCGTCCGGCCAGCGCCCCGCGCAAGGCCGTCATGGTCCATGTCGCCAACTGGTGGGCCAAAGCCAACGTGATGGCGGAACTCGCATCGGGACACTGAACAGGAAAGACACCGAACAGCCCGTTGCGAGACACCCGCCGACTTCCGGCGGGTGTTTCGTTTCACCCACCGGCCGGCGGCCGCAACGGCCATAAGCCCATGAACAACATCCGGTCGGATCACCGACTCGCCCTCGCCGCCGCCTTCGCCACGGTCTACGTGGTCTGGGGTTCCACCTACCTCGCGATCCGCGTAGCGGTGGAGTCCATGCCGCCGTTCCTCATGGCCTCGGGCCGTTTCCTGATCGCCGGGGGAATGCTGCTCGCCTGGGCCCTGTTCCGCGGGACGCCGTCCCCGTCCCGGGCCGAATGGAGGGACGCCGCGATCGCCGGCACGCTCATGCTCGCCGGCGGAAACGGTCTCGTGTCCTGGGCCGAGACCTCGGTCAGCTCGGGCCTCGCGGCGGTGATCGTCGCGACGGTGCCGGCCTGGTTTGCCCTCTTCGACTGGATCCGTCCCGGAGGCGTGCGCCCTTCCGCGGTCACCCTCGTTGGGATCGCCGTGGGATTTTGCGGCGTGGCCATGCTGCTCGCCGGCGGCGTCGGTGCCGGCACCAACCTCCACTTCACTGTCACCGGCCTCGTGGCGATGGTGCTCTCCACTGCCTGTTGGGCCGCCGGCTCGATCTGGTCCCGGAACGGAAGCCGGCCGTCGTCGCCGGTTCTCGGCGCCGCCCTGCAGATGCTCTGCGGAGGAGGCTCCCTGCTGCTCATCGCCCTGTTCCGCGGTGAGACCACAGGACTCCACCTGGCCGTGATTCCCGCAAGGTCCTGGGCTGCGTGGGGCTATCTCGTCGTGATGGGCAGCTTCGTCGCCTTCAACGCCTTCAACTACATGCTCCGCCATGCCAGCCCCGCGGCGGTCTCCACCTACGCGTTCGTCAACCCGGTTGTCGCGGTCTTCCTCGGCTGGGCCCTGCTCGGCGAGTCGATTTCCGGGAGGATGGCGGTCTCGATGGCCGTGATCGTCCTCGGGGTCGTGCTGATCACCATTGGACCCTGGGTTCTTCGGCGTTGGACTTCTCTTGGAGAACAGGTTTGACCCGGGTCGCCGACGGTTCCTAGCGTGCCGGAGTCTCCGACAAACATCCCATGAGCAACACCATCGTTCCCCTGATCAGTTCCGGCGTCGCCGGCCCGCTCGGCGTCCTGCACCTTCCCCGACTCTGGCTCAAGGCTTCCCTCGAAGCCCGAGACCTGCTGGCCGCGGGTTATCCCGGCATCGGCGCCGGCTACGACTCCATGGTCCTGAGCGCGCTCGGGCTCAATGCCGACGCCGTCCGCGCCTTCATCACCGAGCAGCGCCCGACCTATCCTCAGTTCGAGGCGTGGATCCAGGTCCAGCCCGGCGTGAACCTGACCAAGGCCAACATCCACAAACTCAACGTCGCCATCTCCGGCTACATCCACACCGACGCCGTCCGCCAGTCGGTCCTCGCCGCCAACGGCCTGACGGACGACGGCTCGGTCCTGCCGGACGCGATCAACATCAACAACCTCGACGACTGGTTCGAGTTCCATCAGGCCGTCCTGAAGTGACGCCTTCCTTGGGACGCTGATCCCGGATCCGATACGGGGCGGACCGAAAGGTTCGCCCCGGTTCCGTTTTCCGGCCTTGGCGTCCGCGGCTGCAGGCCGTCAGCGGGCGATGTCCCGCTTCACCCACGCCGCATGCTGGTCCAGGTAGAGCTGGTTTCGTCCGGCCCGGTGCGCCGACCAACCGGACGCCGGCGGCTGGCTGTCGCCGACGGACCAGGCGTCCTTGTACCCGTTCCACCAGGAACGTTCGAAGAAGGGGCTCATCAGCCACTCCTCGTCGGAAGGGCTGCTGCCTCGGAGTTGGACGATGCTTTCCGGCGTACGGCCCCGGGTATAGCGGGCCGCCGCGGTGTTGGTCTCCGCCAGCTTGTCCGAGATGTAGTTCGCCCAGCCACGGTTGGGGTGGTCGACCCCTTCCAAACGCCACGGGCTAAGGAAGTGCCGAAGCCATTCGTTGGAACGGATCACCGGGACCGGCGGACTCAACCACACCTTCTCGATGGAACCATGCGGATCCAGGAGGGGCATGAACGAACCCATGGACGCATACCGCTTTCCTGAGCCGTCGACCGGAGGCGTTCTTTGCAGATCCGAGTCGGGGACGTAGGGCATCCGGTCGGCGGAATCGCCGAGGTAGAGTGCCGTGGCGATCCCGATCTGGTGCAGGTTGGAAAGGCAGGCGGTTTGCGAGGCCCTCGTCCGCGCCCGCGAGAGGGCCGGCAAAAGCATGCCTGCCAGGATGGCGATGATCGCGATGACCACCAGCAGCTCGATCAGGGTGAAGGCGCTCTTCTTCAAACGCCCCTAGGAGAATCCCTCCCGGTGGGGAGCACCACCTCCAACTCCGTTACGATCCGACGGCACTTGGGACCGCCGCCAAACCCGGCCTTGCGACCGTGGGGGGACACCCTAGCTTCAAAGCCGCTGGGCCGGCTCCAGCCGACCGTCACGTTTCCAGTGCAGGGCGGCAACGGGGGGCGGCCTGACACCTCCAACATGTCTGCACTACTCGCTCCGCGCCGCAAACGCTGGCCCCTGATCACCGGGGTCGTGCTCGGGTCGCTCGTGGTCCTCTACTTCCTCCTCACCAGCGGCTTTTTCCTGCGCTCGGTGGTGCTCCCTCAGGTCTCCTCCGCCGCAGGGGTCACGGTCGAGGCCTCCGACATCTCGCTGAGCCCGTTTTCCTCGGTGGAGATCCGCAATCTCACCGTGACCGTCCCGGGCAAGGAGTCTCTGGCGAAGGTCGACCTGATCCGGGCCCGCTACAGCCTGCTGTCGATCCTCGGGGGCGACATCGACGTCTCGGAGGTCACCGTGGAAAACCCTGTGGTCACGCTGTTCGGAAAGGCCGACGGTTCGATGAACCTGCCCACGTCCGCCGCCAAGCCCTCCTCCGGCGCCGCCCCGGCCAAGGCCGGGAGCGCTCCCCGGATCAACGTGCGGAGCATCCAGGTCAAAAACGCCACTTTCCAGGCCAGCCTGGCGCAGACCAATGGCACACAGGTCGCCGAGGTCACCGGCTTCAACCTGACCCTGGACCGTGTGGTCTCCGGTTCGCCGGGCAAGCTGACCCTCGGCGCCAAGCTCTCCTCGAAGATGCCAGACCTTTCGGCGTTCTCCGGTGGGCTCGACGGCAACCTCACCTTCCAACTCGACGCGAACCTGCAGCCTTCGCTCGTGAACGGATCCTTGGTGGCGCAACTGGCCTCGGCCAACGGCGCGCTGAAGGAGTTGGCCGGACTCCGGGCCCAGGTGGATGTCGACGTCACCGCCACCGAGATGAAGCAGCTTCGGCTCGGCTTCCAGCAGAACGGGCAGTCCTTCGCCGACATCCGCCTCACAGGTCCGGTCGACTTCGCCAAGAAGGAGGCGCGGATCACCTACGCGATCGGCGGCATCGACCGGCGTCTCGTGCGCCTTGCGGCGCCGGCGTTGCCGTATGACCTCGGGAAGATGCTCGTGTCGGCCGAGGGACGCGTCGACCTGGGGCTCGGCGGCGACCTGGTGACCTCGCAGGGACGGTTGACGGTCAACGACCTCACCTTGGGCACCACCAACGGCACGACCCCGAACCTCCGGGTCACCGTCGATTACAAGGGCGGCGTGAACCTCGACGAGAAGACCGCCGTTATGGATCGGTTGGAGATCGCGGCGGTGCAGTCCGGCCGCAACCTGGTTGCGGGATCGCTGGACCGTCCGATGAACCTCTCTTGGGACCGGGTCAGCAAGGGCTTCCGGGATTCGACGTTCAGCCTGAAGGTGGACGCGCTCCAGACCTCCGACTGGGTGGCTGTGCTGGGACCCACGGCGCCCGTTGCGAAGGTGTCGGCGGATCTGGTCCTGCGCTCGGACCGCGACGGCCGCGACCTGAAGGCGAACCTCGTGGGCAAGGTGGAGGACGCTTCGGCACGGTTCGGTGACCGGCAGGTTCGCGGAGTGGGTGTGGCCCTCCAGGCGGAGGCGGTCATGCTGGAATTCACGGACCTCGGCGTCTCCAAGCTCCTGCTGGAGGTTTCACAGGGCGGGGTGGGTCTGCTTTCCCTCAACGGAACGATGAACCACAGCCTGGTCCAGGCCTCGAGCGGCGCCCAGTTCAGCCTCGAACTCGACCTCAAGCGAGCCGCAGGGATACTGCCAGTCGAAGGCCTGGCGATCTCGTCGGGATCCGTGAAGGCGTCCGGTGCCTTCTCGCTCAAGGACGGCACGACCAACGTCACCACGGACATCACCATCGACAACTTCACCGGCGGGCTCGCCGGCATGGAGTTCCGCGACTACCGGGCCACCGCCGGGATCGCCGTCGATGCCTCGGGAGGTTCCCTGTCGATCCAGCGGATGGGATTGACCGCCCAGAGCGGCTTTGCCGCCGGTGGCAACGTGGACGTCGCCGGGCGGGTCAATCTGACCCGCGGCGGTGGTGAGATCGACTTCAAGATCGTCAACCTGAACGAAGGGGCTCTCGCGCCGTTCCTCGCTCCGACGCTGAAGCCCGGACGCCTCCGGTCGATGGCCATCGACGGCACCGGCAAGATCCGGATTGCCCCCGGGTTCGATGCGGAGATCAACTCAGACATCCGTGTGGCCAAGTTCGTTGTGGAGGACACCGGCGGCCGTTTCCCTGCGGAGCCCCTCCAATTGGGGCTCGGCGTCGAAGGTGGCCGTAAGGGCGGTGTGATCGAGCTGAAATCGGTCCGTCTCGACCTCGGCAAGACGACCAACGCCCTCAACCAGCTCACGCTCGCCGGCAGCATCGACCTCTCGCCGAGCAACGCGGCTCCCAGTCGCCTCAGCATCCGCAGCGACGGCCTCGACCTGACGCCGCTCTACAACATCCTCGCCGCCGGCGGCACCACCGGCGCGC
Organism: Akkermansia muciniphila; assembly: GCA_945860685.1. GTDB lineage: Bacteria > Verrucomicrobiota > Verrucomicrobiia > Limisphaerales > UBA9464 > SXXZ01. The sequence goes on along the minus strand of CAMASJ010000056.1, from coordinate 3,320 downwards.
CTCCCGCCAAGCCGGTGGTCGCGGAAGCCGGGAAATCCCCGTCGACCCCGCCTACCGAGCCGGCCCCGGTCGTCCTTCCGTTCCAGCGCTTCGACCTCGACCTCGACCTCCGCCGCGTGGTTCTGGGCGAGATCGACATCGTCGGTTGGAAGACCGGCGTGGCGATCAAGGACGGTTCCGTTTCCCTCGATCCGTTCCAGATGCAGCTCAACGGATCACCGGTCTCGGCGAAGGCCTTGGCGGACCTCACGGTGCCGGGCTACCGGTACGATGTCGTTTTCAAGGCCGAGCCCATTCCCTTGGAGCCGATCCTGAACACCCTCCAGCCCGCCCGCCGCGGAATGGTGCGCGGAACCGTCTTGGCCGAGGCCATCGTGAAGGGGGCCGGCGTCACCGGCGCCTCGCTCGCGAAGAACCTGTCGGGTGCCGTCTCGTTCTCCGCCACCAACCTCAACCTGAGCCTTGAGAACGTCACCAGCCCGCTCCTGAAGTCGGTGGTCCGCGTGGTCACCTCGATCCCAGCCCTGATCAAGAACCCGACCGGAAAACTGGGCGACATGCTCGGCCGTGCGCTGGGCCGGGCCTCGACCGGTTCCGATCCGTGGGCTGAGGAGCTCCAGGCGCGTCCGCTGGACTCGGTCGTCGTTGCGGCCGACCTCGGCAACGGCGGCGTGCAGATCAAGACGGCCCGGGTCCAAAGCGCCGCGTTCCGGGCGGATGCGTCGGGCGGATTCCGCTTCGCCCCGGTGCTCGACAACTCGCCCCTGGACATCCCCGTCGACATCGCCCTCCAGCGGTCCCTCGCCGAGAAGGCGGTCCTCCTCGATTCGTCCGTGCCAGCCGATGCGCCCTACGCGCCGCTGCCACGGTTCCTGACCCTCAAGGGTTCCCTCGGCTCGATCCAGCCGGACATCAACTACACCGCCGTGGCGGCCATGAGCGCCAAGAGCCTCGGACGTGCGGTCGGCGGCCTCGGTGGCAGTGTCGGCAACAAGGTCGGCGGCGTCCTGGGTGCCTTGGGCAACGCCTTCGGCGGAAACAACGTAGCGGCTTCGACCAATTCCCCGGCCAAGTCCACCAACGCCCCGGCCAATCCCGTGGGCGACCTCCTGCGTTCACTGGGACGCCCGAAGAACTGAGCCGAACTTCTCGACTTCCCGACACCATGAGTGCCGTTCTCGATCACCTCGCCGCCAACGCGTCCCGTCATGCCGACGAGTTGTGCGCCTACCTCCGCTTTCCCAGCGTCAGCGCCCAGGAGAAGCACGCCACCGACCTGCGCGCCGCGGCCGACTGGGTGGCGTCGCGTCTGGGGGGTCTCGGATTGGAGACGACGCTCCACGAGACCGCCGGCCATCCGATTGTGGTCGCCCGCACGGTCCCTCACGACCCGGCGAAGCCGACCTTCCTCGTCTACGGCCACTACGACGTCCAGCCGCCGGAACCGTTCGAGCTCTGGAAGACGCCGCCCTTCGAACCCCGCATCGAGGACGGCAACGTCTACGCCCGCGGTTCCTGTGACAACAAGGGGCAGCATCTCGCCCACATCCACGCCGTCGAGGCGTACGTCCGCACGGGCACCCCGCTGCCGTGCAACCTGACCTTCCTCATCGAGGGCGAGGAGGAGGTCGGCTCGACCCATCTCTACTCGTTCCTCCCCGCCCACAAGGACCTGCTGGCCTGTGACGCCGTGGTGATCTCGGACAACGGAATTCCCTCGCTGACCCATCCGGCGCTGACCTACGCCCTTCGGGGCATCGTCGCCCTGGAGGTCCGTGTCGACGGACCCGACCGCGACCTGCATTCCGGTCTCTTCGGCGGCAGTCTGGAGAATCCCGCGTTCGCCCTGTGCTCGATCCTCGCCGGGTTGAAGGATTCCAAGGGCCGGGTGTCGGTGCCGGGTTTCTACGACGACGTCGCCAAGCTCTCGAAGTACGAGCGGGCCCAGATGGCGAAGATCCCGTTCAACGAGCGTCGCTATGCGAAGTTCCTCGGCGTCCCGCAGGTCACGGGCGAAGCCGGCTTCACCACCAACGAACGCCGCACCGCGCGGCCGACGATGGAGATCAACGGCCTCACCAGCGGTTACCAGGGCCAGGGCAGCAAGACCATCGTGCCGTCCTGGGCCAGCGCGAAGCTGACCTTCCGCCTGGTGCCGAACCAGAAGCCGGCCCGCGTTCTCGCGGCGATCCGTCGTCGGCTCAAGGAACTCTGCCCAACCACCGTCCGCCTGAGCATCACCGACGGCCATGGCGGCGAGCCCTACCTGGTCGCGCCGGAGGGCCCTCTGGTTCAGGCCGGCTTGAAGGCGATGTCCGGTGGATTCGGCCGCGAGGCGCTCCTGATGCGCGAGGGCGGAAGCATCCCGATCGTCTCGGCGTTCCGGAAGCACCTGAAGGCGGACACGCTGCTGTTGGGCATGTCGCTGCCCGACGACAACCCGCATTCGCCGAACGAGAAGTTCAGCCTCGAGGCCTACACCAAGGGCATGCGGATGGCCGCGTTGCTCTGGCCGGAACTCTCCGCGGCGGTGCGACCCTGACCGGGACCCGGAACCCATGGAGCCTTCCCACGTCGACCGCCGGATCCCGGTGATCCTCCTCACCGGATTCCTCGGCGCGGGGAAGACAACGCTGCTGCTGCGCTGGCTCCAGGAATCACCGGCCACGGGACTGCGTCTCGGGGTGGTGATGAACGAGTTCGGGCTCGAGAGCGTGGACAGCCAGATCCTCGAGCGGCCCGGACTTCCCGTGCGCGAGGTCAGCGGCGGATGCGTCTGCTGCGCGTCCGACAGCGAACTGGACCGAGCCGTCCGACAGTTGGCCGAGTCCGGCGACTGCGACTACGTGGTGGTGGAGACCAGCGGCCTAGCCGATCCCGACAACGTGATCGACGTGCTGACAGATCCGGAGTTGCTCGACGTGACGCGTCTGCAAGCGGTGGTGACGGTCGTCGACGGACCGTGGTACGCGCGGCCCTCCGAAGGCGGCGACATCGGGGAACGCGTCCTCGCTCGGCGGCAGATCGAGTTCGCCCACGTGGTCGCCCTGAGCAAATGCGACCGGATGTCCCCGGAAGACGTGGAGGCCGCCTCGGCGGCGATCCGGGCGGTGAACGCGTCGGCGGAACTGGTCCGGTTGCCTTACGGCCTGCCGGAGATCGGGCTGCTCCTGAATCGGCCGGCAGGCGAGATGCGTATCGAGTTGGACGCAACAACCGCGGCCGTGGCGACCAGTCACCTGCATCACTCCTATCGCAGTGTGACCTGGCGATTCCCGGCACCGGTCGAACGTCCGGCCTTCGAGCGATTCCTGACCAAG
>CAMASJ010000055.1 GCA_945860685.1 Akkermansia muciniphila | reverse complement strand
GGTGGTCCCGGAGGGCTCTACCGGACCCATCCGCTGGAAACGGGCCTCCCGGAAGAAGTCTTCGCCGGGATGGCTGCGGTTCCAAGCCGTGTTGGAACGGCGGAAGCGCATCGCCGCCGGCGCCCTGCGGAAAATCTCGGCCAGGGCCTGGAAGTCGCGGCGCAACACCGACCACCGACCCGACTTGAGGTTGTTGAGGAAGACCACGGGCCAGACGAAGGCCGCCAGGGGCAGCGCCCGGAGCGAGAAGTACTTCAACGCGATGACGGACAGGTTGGACCGCTGCGAGATGTACCGTCGCTCACTGACCGACACGTTCAGCTTCGAAAGCGAATGGTTGTTCGATGCGTTGATCGCGTGGTGGATCCGCGCATCGGGAACCGAGGTCGTCCTCCAACCGCGCTGCCACGCCCGGATGAAGAGGTCGATGTCCTCGTGGTCGAGGAAGAAGCCGGGGTCCCAGCCGCCAAGCTCCTCGTAGACCTTGCGGTGGATTATGAAGGCACCCGCACAGGGAAACGGAACCTCGGAGCCGGCCGGCAGCGGCACCTCGAAGTCCGCGGAACGGCGCGGATAGGGCGAATTGATTGCCCACGGCACCTTTTGGAACCGCGTTGCGCCGTGGAGGAAGGCATCGTGGTCGTAGCCGAAATGCCAGCCGTCCGACGCGGCGACGCGTCCGGGCAGATCGATCGCCGCAGCCAAACGGGCGAGGCACCCCGGTTCGAACCACATGTCCTCGTTGCTGAAGAAGAGGAGTTCGGAACGGGCCGACGCGAAGCCCTTGTGGTAACCGGCCACAAGTCCGGTCTCGGGCGGCTCGGAAACCAACCGGATCTCCGGATGCCGCGCCAGGATCTCCGCCGAACCGTCGGTGCTCTGGCGGTCCACCACCACGATCTCCAACTCGACGCCGTCCTGCTCCTGAAGCGAGGCGATGAGCCTCGGCAGGAACCGGGCTCCGTTGAAGTTCGAGATGATCGCCGTGACCTGCATCGTTCAACGCCAGGAGGCCGGCAGACGGTCGTGGATCTCTATCCCCTTGAACACGGTCGGAACCGCGGGACCGCGGGACCGGACCCAGTCCGCCATGCGACGCAGTCCCACTTCCAGGGGCACCTCGTCCCGGGGATGGAAGTCGGCCCGGAACCGGGAGTGGTCCGCGTGGGCATGGACCACCTCGTTGCGGGCCTCGAGATGCTCCAGCACGGCCGGACGGCCAAACGCCGCGGCGATGAGGTGCGCGAGATCCCGCACGGTCGTCACCGTATCCGAGCCGATGTTGTACGTCGCGTTCACGCTGACGGGAACCCTCGGCGCGGCGGCGATGTACGGGGCGACGTCGTCGACATGGCTGAAGGCGCGGCTCTGAAGGCCGTCGCCGAACACCGGCATGGATTGGTCCTGGAGCAGCCGGTTCATGAAGATGCCCACCACATTCCGGTAGCGGTCGGCGATGTTCTGGGCCTCGCCGTAGACGTTGTGCGGCCGGAAGACGGTGTAGGGAATCCCGAACATCGCCTCGGCGGCCCTGAGATCGAGTTCGACGGCGTACTTGGAGATGCCGTACGGATCCTCAGGATGCGGGATCGTGGACTCGCTCAGCGGGAGCTGACCCGTCCCATACACGGCGATGGAGCTGGTGAAGACGAACCGGCGGACCCGGCCACGCACCGAGGCGTTGATGAGGTTCACCGAGGCGACGAGGTTCGTCTGGTAGTTGAACCGCCGCACGAAGTGGGAGAGGCCCTCCGCAGCATACGCAGCGAGGTGGTACACGTAGTCGAAGCCTCCGTGGCGCTGCCAGAGTCCGTCGACGAAGGCGGGATCAGTCAGGTCCCCGACCTCGAGTGGCACGCCCTCCGGGACATTCGCGGCGACGCCTCCGCTGAGGTTGTCGGCACCGACAACACTCATCCCGAGGTCGCGGCAGTGACGCGCGACATGCGAGCCGATGAAACCGGCTGCGCCGGTGACCAATGCGCGTTCCTGTTGCATCCCTGGAGAGAGTCCCCGGGACGATGAGTGGAGGGCAATTGGATTCGCGGTCAATCAAGGCCCTGGAAATCCGAGCCGGCCTGGGCGTGCGACTCCATGGAAGGCGCTTTCACCCGATCCAGAATGAAGCCGCAGGATCCCGGACCCGCGCCAACCCGGGTACGTCAACTTTCGACTCATTCCACAGGGCGCCCCTTGCTACCCCGGGGGCGGTTGTGCCATCCATCCCGCACATGAATTCCGGAGTCAGCGCCCTGAACGCCGCGGTCCAGGAGTCGAGCGCCTTCCTCAATCCCCTGATGGGGGAGATCAACCGCTGCGTCGTGGGACAGAAATACCTCGTCGAACGCCTGATCATCGGCCTGCTCGCCAACGGCCACGTCCTGCTCGAAGGCGTCCCCGGCCTCGCCAAGACGCTTTCCGTCAAAACCCTGGCGACCGCGCTCCACGTGAAGTTTTCACGTCTCCAGTTCACGCCGGACATGCTCCCGGCGGACGTCGTCGGCACCCAGATCTACAATCCCGCCGGCGGCTTCACCACCCGGAAGGGCCCTGTGTTCGCAAACCTCGTGCTCGCCGACGAGATCAACCGCGCCCCGGCCAAGGTCCAGTCCGCGCTGCTCGAGGCCATGCAGGAACGGCAGGTCACCATCGGCGACCAGACCTACAAGCTGCCCGAGCCGTTCCTCGTCCTCGCCACCCAGAACCCGATCGAACAGGAAGGCACCTACGCCCTGCCCGAGGCCCAGGTCGACCGCTTCATGCTCAAGCTCAAGGTGGGCTACCCCACCCGCGACGAGGAACGCCTGATCCTCGACCTCATGGCCCGCACCAACGGCCACCCGGTCGCCAACCCCGTCGTCGAGGCCGCCACGATCCTCCGTGCCCGCGAGGTCATCAACGACATCTACGTCGACGACAAGGTGAAGGACTACATCGTCGACGTGGTCTGCGCCACCCGGGAGCCCGCGACCTACAAGATCCAGGTCAAGGACCTGATCCAGATGGGCGCCAGCCCTCGCGCCACCATCGCCCTCGCCCTCGCCTCCAAGGCCCACGCCTTCCTCCGCGGCCGCGGCTACGTGACGCCCCAGGACGTGAAGAGCGTCGGCATGGACGTCCTCCGCCACCGCGTCACGGTCACCTACGAGGCCGAGGCCGAGGAGAAGACCTCCGAGGACGTCGTGAAGCGGATCTTCGACGAATTGCCCGTACCCTGATCCCGCCGGCCATGCCGACACCGATCAGCGTCGTCGACGCCTTCGCCGCCCGCCCGTTCGAGGGCAATCCGGCGGCGGTCTGTCTCGCTCCGTCCGGTTCCACGGAATCCTGGATGGCATCCGTGGCCGCCGAGATGAACCTCTCGGAGACGGCCTTTCCCGTACGCCGCTCCGACGGCGACTGGGACCTCCGATGGTTCACTCCCACGATTGAAGTCCGGCTGTGCGGTCATGCCACCCTGGCCACCGCCCATCGCCTCTGGGAATGCGGCTTGGCGCCATCCGGGGAAGCGGTCCGCTTCCACACCCGCAGCGGCCGGCTCGTCTGCCGACGGAACCCTGGGACCCAGCGCGTCGAGATGGATTTCCCCGCGCGCCCCGCACTCGAGGTGAGCGCACCCGCAGGCCTTGCGGAAGCACTGGGAACAGGATTGGCCTGGTGCGGACGCGGCGAGGACGACCTGCTCGTGGAGGTCGCCGACGCCACCACGGTTCGCAAACTCCGGCCCGACCTCGCCGCACTGGCACAGCTGCCAGTCCGTGGCGTCATCGTGACTGCGGCTTCGGACTCGCCGGAATTCGACTTCGTCAGCCGCTTCTTCGCGCCGGCCGCGGGCGTTCCCGAGGATCCGGTCACCGGCTCCGCCCATTGCACGCTCGCCCCATACTGGGCATCCCGACTCGGCCGGAGCCGCATGGCCGGCCGCCAGGAAAGCCGACGCGGCGGCACGGTCGGCGTGGAGCTGCTCGGCGACCGGGTCGTCCTGTCGGGTTCCGCGGTGACCGTCTGGACCGGGGAGATCCTCTGAACCTCCGGCCGACCGCGACCGCGCCTTCGGCATTCTCCAACACGCTTCCGTCGTCGCGCCATCGCCGATAGGCTGAGGCCATGTTCCTCCCCCGCTGGCTTCTCGTGGGCCTCCTGGCACCGGTCCTCCACGCGGCGAACCTGCCCGGATCCGACCAGCGGTCCGGACCCGCCGTGACCTTGAACACGCGGCGGACCTTCCCCGGAATACCCAACGCGGGTGCGTGGCGCGACCGCGCCGAGGATCTCCGCCATCAGACGCTCGCTTCGTCCGGGATCCTTCCGTTGCCGGAGAAGAACGACCTCCGCCCGCGCGTCTTCGGGCGCATCGAACGCGACGGCTACTCGGTGGAGAAGGTCCTCATCCAGCCGCGGCCGGGATTCTACCTCGGCGGAAACCTCTACCGTCCGCTCGGACAGGGTGCCGGGCCCTTCCCTGCGATCCTGAACCCGCATGGCCATTGGGACGCCGGCCGTCTCGCCGACACTCCCACGGGATCCGTCGTCGCCCGATGCATCCAATTCGCGCGCATGGGCATCGTCGCCTTCGCCTACGACATGACCGGCTACGTGGACACGATCCAGTTCGGTCCGAAGGACGCCGACGGCGCCATCCGGGTGGCGAACTACCACACGCTTCAGCAGAAGCTCTTCCGCGCGGAGACGAACCAGCTGTGGAACTTCACGCTGTTGGGCGTCCAGACGTGGAACTCGGTGCGCGCCCTCGACTTCGTGGCCTCGCTGCCCGACGTGGACCCGAAGCGCATCGGCTGCACCGGGGCGTCCGGAGGCGGTTCGCAGACGTTCCTGCTCGCCGCGGTGGACGACCGCATCGCCGTGAGCGCGCCGATCGTGATGGTGTCCTGCTCGATGCAGGGAGGCTGCTGGTGCGAGAACGCCCCGGCGCTCCGCGTGGACCACTCGAACATGGAATACGCCGCGGCCTTCGCGCCGAAGCCCCAGATCCTCGTCGCGGCCAGCGGCGATTGGACCAAGGAGACGATGACCGTCGAAGGCCCGGCCATCGAGGGCGTGTACACGCTGTTCGGTGCCAAGGACCGTCTCCGCTACACGCGTTTCGACTTCCCCCACAACTACAACCAGACCACACGCGAGGCGGTCTATGCGTTCTTCGCACAGCACCTCCTCGGCAAGCCGGCCGCCGATCGGATTCCGGAGATTCCCTACACCGCGGAGAAGCCGGAGGACCTGAAGGCGTTTCCCGACGGGCGTATGCCGGCCGACGCGATCGGCGAGGCCGAGTTCACCAGCGCCTGGATCGCCGAACGCCGGGGTGTCGTCGAAAAGCGCCTGCGGTCGAAGGACGCCTCCGCGGAATCGCTGCGGGTGTGGCGCCACACCCTGCTCATCGATCCTTCGGAACCGGTGGTCGGCGAATCCGCGGAATCGACCCGCGAGGACGGAATCGTCCGCTCCGAGGTGGCCTTCGGACGACCTGGCAAGGGGGATCGCGTCTCGGGCGTGCTCTGGATCCCCGCGAAGGCCGGCGACACCCGGAGCGTGGTGGTGTTGGTGCACCTGGACGGCGCGCAGGCCGCCGAGAAGGGCGGCGCGGAACGGGCCCGGATGGAAGGCCTGGTCGCCCGCGGCCACGCGGTGCTCGCCATCACGCCCTTCCAATGCGGTCCCGGAACGGACGGCTCGGTCGTGGGCCGGTCGCCGTTCCAGGACTTCTTCGCCGGCTACAACCGGACGGTGATGCAGCAGCGGATTCGGGACGTGGCGAGCGCCGCCACCTTCGCGCGGATGGCGAAGCCGGACGCCCCGGTGGTCCTGCTCGGGGCCGGACGCGCCGCGCTCTGGGCCGCCCTCGCCGCCCCGATGGCCGACGCGCTGGTGGTGGATCCCACGGGGCTTGGCCGGACCGACGCCGAATGGATCCGGCCCGAGGACTTCGTGCCCGGCATCCACCTGCTCGGAGACGCCGATGGCGCGCTCGTCGCGGCGGGTCCCAAGCCGGTCCTGCGCGAGGCGACGGCCTCGGCCGAGAAGCTGGACCGCTGGGTCGGCTCGCTCCCGCGCCGCTGAAAGCCGCGGGAACCGAGGAAGGGACTCACGCCAAAACGCCAAGCCGCCAAATGGTGAGGGATTCCGGCTCGAAACCGCAGTCACCACCCGGTGTACGGTTCAGCGACGGGAATCCAGCGGCCTCCTCCCGTTCCTCCAGCGGCTTTGCGGCTTTGCGTGCCAATCCCTTCTGCACCGTTCCGCAGCGTGACGGTCCCTCCGCTCAGGCGCTCAACGCGGCGTCCCAGTCCTTCCAGACCGGTTCGTAGCCGAGCCGCCGGATCTGTTCCGCGACTACCTCGGGAGGACGGTCGTCGGCGATGTCGAACTGGCCGGTCGCCCCGGTCGCCCGGCCCGCGGCCGGCGCCATCCCAGCGGCCCCGGACGCCAATTCCACGATGCGTCCGCGCACCGTGTGGTGGAGCGAATCCTTGCCGGCGCCGGTGTAGCCTCCGGGCTCGGTGTGGCTGCCCGCGCTCGCATGGGTGATTCCCAGGGGCATCAACCGGTCCCTCAGGCCGGCGTTCTCCCGTGTCGAGAGCACGATGCCGACGTCGGGAAGAAAAAGTCGCATCGCGGCGATCACCTGCACCATGTCGCGGTCCGCGAAGGACGTGAGCGGCTGGAACTCGCCCGCACACGGCCGCAGCCGCGGGAGCGAGACCGTGACCTGGGCCTTCCAGCAGTGCTTCAGGAGCCAGGCCGCATGCGCGGCCACCGACAGCGCCTCGCGCCGCCAGTCCGCCAGACCATAGAGGGCCGCGATGCCCAATCGGCGGAAGCCCGCCTCGTAGGCCCGCTCGGGCGTCGCCAGGCGCCAGTCGAAGTCCCGCTTGGGCCCGAGCGTGTGCATCTTCGAGTACACCCCGCGGTCGTAGGTCTCCTGGTACACCACCAAGCCCTCCGCACCGGCCGCCACCAAGGGCACATACTCCGGAGCTTCCATCGGACCGACCTCGAGCGAGATCGAGGGCACGAACGGATGCAGACGACGGACGCAGTCCGCCATGTAGCCCGACGAGACGAACTTCGGATGCTCGCCGGCCACGAGCAGGATGTTGCGGAACCCCTGCTCCGCGAGAGCGCGGGCCTCCCGTTCGACCTCCTCCACGGAGAGCGTTACCCGCAGGATCGGGTTGTCCCGGGAGAAGCCGCAGTAGGCGCAGTTGTTGATGCACTCGTTGCTGAGGTAGAGCGGCGCGAAGAGGCGGATGGTGCGGCCGAAGCGCTGGCGCGTGAGCGTCTGGGAGCGGCGGCACAGTTCCTCCAGATGACCCGAGGCGGCGGGCGAAAGGAGCGTCGCGAAGTCGGCCAAGGACGAGACGCCGCGGTCCAGCACCGCCCGCGGCGCGGCGCCGTCTGTGATGGCCGCCCGCGAAAGCAGCGCCTCGAACGGCAGGTTGTTGAACGCCTCGACGAAACTCATGGGCGGCGAAGCTAGCCTCGGCACCCCGGCGATCAAGCACGCCGGGCGGGAGCCGGAATCTCCATTCCAAGGCCAATCGAAACGGAATGCGCGCGCGGCTCAGGAGCCGGACCCGTCGTTCCGATGGCGGAGGGCCTGAACCAAGGACGCCCGTCCGGGTTCGATGCCTTTGTATACGGCCACCTCATCGGGCATCGTCTCCAACTGCCGCAGGAGGTTTCCGCGCACGCCCGGGATCGCCAGCACCTCGGACAACGGATGCACCGTCAGACGGATGACGAAGAGGATGCCCTGGCTGGCAGGCAATGCGCGGAAGGCCTGGTGCTCGAGGCGCAGCCAGGTGTTGTCGACGCGGCTGTGCGCGCCGAGACGGGGTCGGCCCAGTTCCGGATGGGCGTTCCTCTCGCCGTGCGCGGCGAGGCCCCAGTTCTCCCGTTCGAACACCCCTTCCAACGGCAGCCGCCCCAGGAAAGTCCGGATCCGGGCGCCCAACGCCGCGTTGAGCCCGGGCACCACCCCGTGGATCGCGGTGACGTCCAGGCCGACCTTCTCCCGGACGTCCCACGAGGACGGGAAGCACACCGCCCCGCCCACGAGGCGGAAATCTCCGTCGTCGGCACGGCGCAGGAGCACGAAGTCCGGTTCCCAGATGGACGACAACCGGGAAAGGGACTCGGGATCGGACGCCCCGGCTTCGAAGCCGGTGAACAGCGAGGCCGCCTCGTCGAAAACCTCCTCTGCTCCAGGCGCCCAGACCCGGCAGGTCTCCGGGGACTCGCGCAGCAGACGCGCCCGCTCCTCCAGCGCCGCGGGATCGCTTCCGGCCGGATCGAACCAGTCCCCGCCCGCGCGGTGCATGCCGAACTGGAAGGCGTAGCGGTCGGCGCCGAAGAGACGCTCCAGCAAAGGGGGAAGCTCGACCGGTTTCACCCGGGCATTCTGTCCGCAGCGGCACCGCGGGCCAATCCGGGAATGGCGCGGGCTTCCGGTCCTGTTTCCCCACCAACGCCATTGCACCCGCCGCCGTCGGCTGCGACAACGGCGGCATGTCCACCCCTGCCCCGGCCTCCCACGAGAAGACCGAGACGAAGCCGCAGCGATTGGCCTCGATGGACGCCTACCGCGGACTGGTGATGCTCCTGATGGCCGGCGAGGTGCTCCGTTTCGGAGCCGTTGCGGAGAAGCTGCCGGGCAACGGATTCTGGAGCCTCCTGGCGCGGAACCAAGACCATGTCGAATGGCGGGGCTGCACGCTGCACGACCTCATCCAGCCGTCGTTCTCGTTCCTCGTCGGCGTCGCCCTGCCATGGTCGATCTCCAGCCGCCAAGGCCGCGGTGAATCGTTCCTGCGGATGTTCCTCCACACCGTCTGGCGTGGATTCGCGTTGGCCGCCCTTGGGATCTTCCTGCGTTCCACGCATGCGTCCCAGACCCGCTTCACTTTCGAGGACACCCTCACCCAGATCGGGCTGGGCTACACCTTCCTGTGGCTTCTGGCCTGGCGCGGCTTCCGCACCCAGGCGCTGGCGCTGGCGGCGATCCTGATCGGCTACTGGGCCTGGTTCGCAGCGGCACCGCTTCCATCCGCCGGATTCGACCCGGCGACTGTTGGCGTTTCCGCGGAGTGGATGAAGGAACATGGGCTCGATGGGTTTGCCGCCCATTGGAACAAGAACGCCAACCCGGCCCATCGCTTCGAAGTCTGGTTCCTGAACCTTTTCCCGCGGTCAAAGCCGTTCCTCTACAACGACGGCGGCTACCTCACCCTGAGCTTCATCCCCACCCTCGGAACGATGATCTGCGGGCTCATCGCCGGCGGTTGGCTGCGGCGCGAGGAGACCTCGATCGGGCGTCGCCTCGGGATCCTGGCCGTCGCCGGGCTGGCCGGACTCGGCGCCGGATGGCTGCTGGACGTCTCCGGCATCGCCCCGGTGGTCAAACGCATCTGGACGCCTTCCTGGGTGCTGTTCAGCGGCGGTTGGGCGTGCCTGTTCCTCGCCGGATTCCACCTGCTGATCGACACCTGGAACCTCCGGGCCTGGTCCTTCCCGCTGCAGGTGGTGGGCATGAACTCCATCTTCACCTACGTCACCGTCCACCTCTGGGAAGGTTTCGTGCGGCAAAACCTTCGGATCCACCTGGGCCAGGACATCTGGACCCGCCTGGGCGGGGTGTATGCCCCCACGTTGGAAGGTGCGGTGGTCCTCGGGATCTTCTGGTGGATGTGCCTTTGGCTCTACCGGCGCCGGATCTTCCTGAAGGTGTGAGGGATTCGAAAACCGGGGCGTTCGGCGAGCCGCGGCGGACCGCGCCAAGAAATGGTTCTTCACACGCCCGATTCCCGCTAGGGTGTCCTCATGCGCAAGCGTCGCGAGGCCCGCGAACGGGCCATCCAGTTCCTGTTCCAGCACGACCTCAATCCGCCCGAGAACATCGAGACGGCCCTGAACCAGTTCTGGGAGACCCAACGGGCCAGTGCGTTCTCGGAGGGCCAGGGGCCGACCTGGGGCGAACGGGTCACCGTCCCGCCTCCCAGCGCCGAGGAGGCGGCCACGCGGATCTTCGCGGACGCCCTGATCCGCGGCGTCCTGGAGAACCTGACCTCCATCGACGACGTGATCCGGCGACATGCCAAGAACTGGGACCTGCACCGCATGGCGATCGTCGACCGCAACGTCATGCGCCTGGGCGTCTACGAGATCCTCCACCGCGACGACATCCCCCCGGTGGTCAGCATCAACGAGGCGGTCGACGTGGCGAAGAAGTTCTCCACCGCGGACAGCGGCAAGTTCGTGAACGGGATCCTCGACAAGGTGAAGGACGAGATCCTGCGTCCGGCGCGTACCGCCAAGGACACCCCGGCCGCCTGATCCCGGAGTGAAACTCGCCGATCTCCACCTCCACACCCACTTCTCGGACGGGACCTGGTCCCCTGAGGAATTGGCCGGCCACGCCGCCGAGCAGGGCCTCGACGCCGTGGCGTTGACCGACCACGACAGCGTCGAGGGCTGTCCCCGCATGGCCGCCGCCTGCGGGGCGCGGGGCATCGAGTTCATCCCCGGCGCCGAGCTCACGGCGGAGGTGGACGGACAGGAGGTCCACATCCTCGGCTACTGGCTGGACCTCGGCTCGGAGCCGCTGATTGGGGAACTGCACCGTTTCCAGGCGGTGCGCCAGCGTCGGATCCACGAGATGGTGACCCGCCTGAACGAGAACGGCGTGGGCCTCAGCGCGGAACTCGTCCGCTCGATCGCCAACTGCGAGGCGCCCGGCCGACTGCACGTCGCGCGGGCCTTGGTCCAGCAGGGTTATGCGAAGGACCACGACCACGCCTTCGAACGCTTCCTCCGCCGCGGTCGCCCCGGGTTCGTCCCCAAGGCCCGGATGTCCGCCAACGATTCCGTCGCCCTGATCCATGCCGCCGGCGGCGTCGCCGTCCTCGCCCACCCGGGTCTCTACCGGAACGACGGCCTGATCCCGAGGCTCAAGGAGGCCGGCATCGACGGGCTGGAATGCTGGCACACCAAGCATTCCGAGGAGGATGGCGCCGGCTACGCCCGGCGCGCCGGGGAACTGGATCTCGTCGCCACGGGAGGCTCCGACTGCCACGGCATGGCCAAGGGCCGTCCCCTCATCGGCAAGGTCCGCCTGCCGTACGCACAGGTCGAGGCCCTCCGCGCCCGTCGTCCCTCCGCCTGACCCCGGATCCCCGCTTCCACCTCGCACACCGCACGTCCACCCATGGGGTTCTTCGACAAGCTCAAGTCCGCCTTCACCAAGGCCACCACCTCCCTCGCCCACGAGTTCAAGCGCATCGTCACCCGGTCCCCGCGCCTGACCGCCTCCAGCACCGAGGAACTGGAAGCCGCGCTGCTCGGAGCGGACCTGGGCATGCCGATGACCCAGCAGATCCTCGCCGCGGTCCGGCATGCGTTCGAAACGCAGGGGCGCTCCGGACTCGACCTGGTCGACATCGCCGCCCGCGAGGTGGAACGGAGCCTCTCGGGCTTCAACCCCGCCCTCGATCCGCGTCCGGAAGGCGTGACCGTGGTCTCCATCGTCGGAGTCAACGGCACCGGCAAGACGACCACGACCGCCAAGCTCGCGCACCTCATGGCCGAACGGGGTCAACCTGCGATCCTCGCCGCCTGCGACACCTTCCGCGCCGCCGCGATCGAGCAGCTCCAACTTTGGGGTACCCGGCTCAACGTCCCGGTCGTCGCCGGAGCCTACCAGGCCGATCCCGCCTCGGTCGCCCATGACGCCGTCGGCGCCGCCCAGGCCCGCGGCGCGCGCTGGCTCTTCATCGACACCGCCGGCCGCCTCCACACCAAGCACAACCTCATGCAGGAGCTGCAGAAGGTGCATCGCGTGGTGGACAAGAAGCTTCCCGGCGCACCCCATGAGGTCCTGCTCGTGCTGGACGGCTCCACCGGCATGAACGCCATGGTCCAGGCGCGTGAGTTCCACAAGGCCGTCCGCCTCACCGGCCTCGTCATCACCAAGCTCGACGGCACCAGCAAGGGCGGCGCCGTCGTCGCCATCCAGCGCGAACTCGGCATACCGGTGAAGTTCATCGGCGTGGGCGAACAGCCCGAGGACCTGCAGCCGTTCAACGCGAAGCAGTTCGCCGAGGCCCTCTTCGCCTCCGGCGACCGCGAAGCCGCCGCCTGAACCCCGTCCACCGCGTTTCGCGAAGCGGGATCGAACATCGCGGACCGGGATTGGGGATTCGACACCTTGCGCGGATTCCCGCTACGCTGACCGCTCTATGTTCGAAGTCACACGGTCCAATCTGGACGGCATCTCGTCCAAGATCGGGCAGATGCGCCGGTTCATCGACCTGCCCGCCGCCCAGAAGCGCCTGGCGGAGCTGGAGGCGCAGATGGCTTCCGACAGCTTCTGGAACAACCAGGATCTGGCGAAGAAGGTCATCGAGGAGACCAACACGCTGAAGAAGAAGGCCGAGCCGCTGATCGGATTCGGCCGCCGTTGCGAGGACATCGGCGTGCTCCTGGAGCTGGGCGAGGCCGAGCCCCAGGCCAGCCAGGATGCCGTGCAGGCCGAGGCGGACGCGGAGATCACGCGACTGGGCCGGGAACTGGAGCGGTACGAACTCGAGATCCTACTGACCGGTCCGCACGACCACCGGACGGCGATCTTCTCGATCCAGGCCGGCGCCGGCGGCACCGAGGCCCAGGACTGGGCCCAGATGCTGTCCCGGATGTACGAGCGCTGGTTCGAGTCGCGCGGATGGAAGTACGAGGCCACCGATGCGCTGCCCGGCGAACAGGCCGGCATCAAGAGCGTCACCTTCCGGGTCGAGGGCGAGAACGCCTACGGCTTCTGCAAGGCCGAGCGCGGCGTACACCGGCTCGTCCGCATCTCCCCCTTCGACTCCAACAAGCGGCGGCACACCAGCTTCGCCAGCATCGACGTCATCGCGGAGATCGACGACATCTCCGAGAGCGACATCGTCATCCCGAAGAGCGAGATCCAGCGCGACACCTTCCGCTCCGGTGGCAAGGGCGGCCAGAACGTGAACAAGGTCGAGACGGCGGTCCGCCTGACACACATCCCGACCGGCATCGTCGCCGCCTCGCAGGCCCAGCGCAGCCAGGCCCAGAACGAGGCCACGGCCATGACCATGCTGATCTCGAAGATCTTCGCGCTGAAGCTGGACCAGGCGAAGTCCGACATGGACAAGTTCTACGGCGACAAGGGCAGCGTCAGCTGGGGCAACCAGATCCGGAGCTACGTCTTCCAGCCCTACCGCATGGTGAAGGACCTCCGGACCGGCGTGCAGACCAGCGACGTGCAGGGCGTCATGGACGGCACGCTCGACCCCTTCGTGAACGGCTGGCTCCGCGCCGGCTGCCCGATGAAGCGGATCCAGGGCGTCAGCGACGAGGACGAATAACACGGGACCGCCGTCGCAAACACGGCGGACCTGTCTTAGGAATGTTCCGGGAAATCGTCCCGGAAACCGAGGCACCGAACCTTCGGGGTTACTCGAAGGACTTCAGCTTGAGGAACGGGATGACGTGCTTCTCCAACTCTGCGGCGTCCCACTTGAGGATCTCGGCCAGAGAAGCCGCATCCGCGATGTCGAACCTCCCACTGGTCACCCGGCGGAGTCGCGTCAGGTGCGCGCCGCAGCCGAGCTTCTGTCCCAGGTCGTGGGCCAGGCTGCGGACGTAGGTGCCCTTCGTGCAGCTGACGCGGAAGTAGGCGAACGGCTCCTCGTACTCGTCGAACTGGTAGGTGTAGACGTGGACGAGCCGCGGCTCGCGATGCACCTCCTGCCCCTTGCGCGCCAGCTTGTACAGCGGGGTGCCGCCGATCTTGATCGCGCTCACCATCGGCGGGGTCTGCAACTGATCCCCGGTGAACTGGGCCGCGGCTTCGTTCAGGTCGGCGAGCGACAATGGCGGCACCGGCAGGGAACCGGTCAATTCGCCGTCGGCATCGTAGGAATCGGTGGTCTCACCCAGCCGCATCACGCCCTCGTAGACCTTGTCCGAGGACATGAACCGCTCGGAATAGCGGGTGGCCTTGCCCAGGACGAGGATCAGCAGTCCCGTGGCCATGGGATCCAGCGTGCCGCAATGGCCTACCTTCTCGAGGCGGAAGTGGTTGCGGAGCTTCGCCACGACGTCGTGCGAGGTCCAGGTGGAGGGCTTGTCGACCAGCAGGGCGCCGTCGAGGGGCGTTATGGAGGGGATGGCCATCGTGTCGTCTGTCGCTGACGGATAAGGGGGGGAACCGGGATCCGGGACTCGGATCAGGCGGACTTGGCGGCCTTGAAGGCCTTCCGGACGGCCGTGAGGACCCTTCTCTGGACCCCGAGAGGACTGCCCGGGATGCGGGCGCCGGCGGCCGCCTTGTGTCCGCCGCCCCCGAACTGCTGGGCGATGGCCGCGACGTCCAGTTTCGGCGTCTTGGATCGCCAACTGACCCGGGTGACGTCGGGTTCGGCCTCCTCGAAGACCATCGCCACGACGACGCCCTCGATGGCGCGGATGTGGTCGATGAGGCCCTCGGCCTCCTCGGTGCCGGCCCCGGCGCGGGCATAGTCGCGCTTGCGCAGCCAGAAGTAGGCGGTACGGCCGTCGTCCGAGAGACGGAAGTTCGAGTAGACGTGGCGCAGCAGCCGGATGCGGGTGAGCGGGTAGCTCTGGTAGACCTCCTGGCAGATCTGCCCGAGGTTGGCTCCGCGTTCGACGAGTTCCGCCGCGGTCTGGAGGGTGTCCGGCGTCGTGCTCGGATACTGGAAACTTCCCGTGTCCGTGCTGACCGCGGTGAAGAGGCAGTCGGCGATCGGCTGGGTGATCTTCCAGCCGGCCCACTTGCAGAGGTCGAAGATCAGCTCGCCGGTGCTCGGCTCCCTGGGGGAAACCCAGTTCAACTTGCCGTAGCGCGTGTTCGAGGCGTGGTGGTCGATGTTGACCAGGGGCACGCCTTCCGGGAGGTAGCCGGCGACCTTGCCGAGGCGGTCCAAGGCGGCGCAGTCGGTGGCGATGACCAGGTCGAAGCTGTGCCCGGAGGAGGGCTTGCGGACCCGCTTCTCCGGGTCCATGAAGCGCAGCTTGTCGGGAACGGGATCCTGGTTCCAGACCGTGACCTCCTTGCCCGCGGACTCCAGGGCCAAGGCCAAGGCGACCTGGCTGCCGATGCAGTCGCCGTCCGGCCGGATATGGCCGACGACGAGGATGGAATTGGCCTGCCGGATGGCCTCCAGGATGTTCTCGACCGCCTTGGGAGCTTCCTTCTGCGCCATGGCGTCAGGTGCGGGGTTTCTGCCCCTGCTCCAGCTCGTCGAGGATGGCGAGTACGCGGTTGCCCTTCTCGATCGAGTCGTCGAGCAGGAAGGTCAACACGGGCGTCCACTTCATGCTCAGGTGCGGTCCGAGCAGGGCCTGGATCCGCTTGCCATTGGCGGAGAGCTTCTCCTCGGCGGCCGAGCGCTGGCCCCGTGTGCCGACGAAGCTGACGTAGACCGTGGCGGTCTTGATGTCCGGCGCGACCTTGACCTCGTTGACGGTGAGCAGGCCCACCTGCTCCACGGAGAACTCGCGGCGGAGGAGCTCGCTGAGCTCCCGGCGGAGCAGCTCGGAGACCCGCTGGAGTCTCCGGCTGGGCGGACGTGGTTCCTGGTTGTTCACGGCTGGCCGCGGATCATTCGAGCTTCGCGGCGACCTTCTCGACCACGTAGCACTCGATGATGTCGCCTTCCTCGTACTCGTCGAAGCCGTCCAGGCGGACACCGCACTCCATGCCCGAGCGGACCTCGTTGACCTCGTCCTGGAAGCGCTTGAGCGTGAGCGAGACGCCCTCGTAGACGAGGTTGCCACGGCGCCGGAGCCGCATCTTGCCACGGACCAGACGGCCGGTGGTGACGGAACATCCGGCGACACGGCCACCCTTGGAGAGGTCGAATACCTTCCGGATCTCGGCCTGGCCGATGACGGTGTCCTTGAGCAGCGGATCGAGAAGACCCGCCATCGCGTCACGGACCTGGTCGACCAGTTCGTAGATGATCGCGTAGAGGCGGATCTCGACGGCGTGGCGCTTGGCCTCCTCGGCGGCGTTGTTGTCGACGCGGGTGTGGAAGGCGAGGACCACGGCCTTGGAACCGCGGGCGAGGTTGATGTCCGAGACGTTCACCGCGCCGACCGCGCTGTGGACGACCTCGAGGGAGACCTTGGCGGACTTGATCTCGCGCAAGGCGCCGACGAGGGCCTCGACGGAACCCTGGGTGTCGGCCTTGACGATGACCTTGAGCACCTTGGCGGTGAGGTCGCCGATACGGCCGAACAGGTCGGAAAGGGACGTCCGGCCCTTGGCGCGGTCGCCGTCGAGTTCCGACTTCTTCCGGCTGTCGGCCCGTTCCTCGGCGAGATCGCGGGCGGCGCGTTCGTTCTCGACGGCGCTGAACTCCGAGCCGGCCTCGGGGACGCCGTTGAGTCCGAGCACACGGACGGCGACGGACGGGGAGGCCTCCTTCAGGCGCTGCCCTTCCTCGTTCATCATGGCGCGGACCTTGCCGTAATACTCGCCGCAGATGATGACGTCGCCGATGCGCAACGTGCCCTTGCGGACCAGCACGGTGGCGACGGAACCGCCGGCCTCGACGCCGGACTCGATGACGTTGCCCTTGGCGTTGCGGTCCGGGTTGGCCTTGAGCTCGAGCAGCTCGGCCTGAAGCAGGATGGAGTCGATGAGCGTGTCGATACCCTGCTTGGTGTGGGCGGAACACTCTACGAAGAGCGTGTCACCACCCCAGTCGTCGGGAACTAACCCCTTGTCCTGGAGCTGCTGGCGGACCTTCATCGGATTGGAGGCGGGATGGTCGCACTTGTTGACCGCGACGATGATGGGGACCTTGGCGGCGCGGGCGTGGGAAAGCGCCTCCAGCGTCTGTGGCATCACGCCGTCGTTGGCCGCGACCACGAGGACCACGATGTCGGTCACGTTGGCACCGCGGGCGCGCATGGCGGCGAAGGCCGCGTGGCCGGGGGTGTCGAGGAACGTGAGGCTCTCCAGCTTCCCGGTGTTCGGGTGCGGGTAGGTGATGGTGTAGGCGCCGATGTGCTGGGTGATGCCACCCGCCTCGCCGCTGACGACGTTGGC
>CAMASJ010000054.1 GCA_945860685.1 Akkermansia muciniphila | reverse complement strand
ATTCCGGGACCAAGGCCTTCCTCAAGGCCTTGGCCGAGCAGCAGAAGCCGGACACGCGCCTCATCGGCCAGTTCGGCGTGGGTTTCTATTCGGCCTTCATGGCGGCGCAGCGGGTGGACGTGTACAGCCGATCCCAGCGCGAGGCCGGCGAGGGCTGGCGTTGGACCAGCGAAGGGGGCGGTGGCTTCACCCTGGAACCGGCGCCCGAGGCCACTCCCGGCACGCGGATCGTCCTCACCCTCAAGGAGGACGCGAAGGACCTTGCCAAGGGCCCGACCCTCGAGCGGATCATCAAGCGGTACTCGAACTTCGTCGCCTTTCCCCTCGAGCTCAACGGCACGCGGGTCAACACCGTCCAGGCCATCTGGGCGCGCTCCAAGAACGAGGTGAAGGAGGAGGAGTACACCGAGTTCTACGAGTACCTCGCCCACGACTCCGAGGCGCCGCTCTACCGCCTGCATTTCACCGCCGACGCCCCGATCGCGATCCAGGCGCTGCTGTATGTGCCGTCGCGCAGCCTGGAGATGCCGGGCATGGTGCGACAGGAGTCCGACGTCCACCTCTACTGCCGCAAGGTGCTCATCGATTCCAAGCCACACGGTCTGCTCCCCGAGTGGCTTCGGTTCGTTCGCGGCGTGGTCGACAGCGAGGACCTGCCGCTGAACGTGTCCCGTGAGCGGATGCAGGACTCCGACCTCATGCGGAAGCTGAGCAAGGCCCTCACCAACCGCTTCCTGAAGCACCTGTCGGAAGAGGCGGAGAAGAACGCCGACGCCTACGAGAAATTCCATTCGGAGTACCATCGCTTCCTCAAGGAAGGCGTCCTCAGCGACTGGGAGAACCAGGCCGCCCTTGGCAAGCTCCTGCGTTACGAGTCCTCCGCGACGGAGTCCGGGAAGAAGACCTCGCTCGCCGACTACGTGAAGCGCATGCCCGAGGGGCAGAAGGAGATCTACTACCACCTCGCCAAGGACCGCGCGTCGGCGGAGGCGAGCCCGTACTTCGAGGTGTTCCGCGAGCGCAAGTTCGAGGTGCTGTTCGTGGACGATCCGATCGACGAGTTCGTGATGGACCGCCTGCGCGAGTTCGAGGGCAAGGAAATCACCGCGGCCGAGAAGGCCGAGCTGGACCTGGAAAACGCCAACAAGGACGGCGCTTTGACCGACGACGACGCCAGCGCGCTGTCGGGATGGCTGAAGGCGACTTTGGGCGAAGGGGTGAACGCCGTGCGGTCGTCGAAGCGGCTCGTGGACAGCCCGGTGGTGGCGGTCGAAAGCGACAAATTCATGACCGGCACCATGCGGCGGACGCTGAAGATGATGGGCAAGGATCCGTCCGCGGCGGGCATGGATTCCGCCCCGGACCTCGAGATCAACCCGCGCCATCCGGTGGTGGTGAAGCTGAACCAGCTGCGCCAGAGCGACGCCACGCTGGCCGGCCTGGTGGCCGAACAACTGTTCGACCAGGCCCGCCTCGCCTCCGGCCGCCTGGAGGATCCGCGTGCCATGCTCCAGCGCATGAACACGCTCCTGTCGAAGGTCGTGGGGGCCTGAGCCATTCCGGATGGGGCGCTCGGGTGAGAGCGCCCAGAAGCGAGACGGGCGGCCGCGGAGGAAATCCGGGCCGCCCGTCGTTGTCGTGTTGGACCGCGTTCCGGCTCAGACGTTGAACTTGAAGAGCAGAACGTCGCCGTCGGCCACGACGTATTCCTTGCCTTCCATGCGGTACAAACCTTTCTCGCGGGCGATGGCCACGGAACCGCATGAGACCAGGTCCGCATAGGCCACGGTCTCGGCCTTGATGAAGCCACGCTCGAAGTCGCTGTGGATGACTCCGGCCGCCTTCGGGGCGGTGTCGCCCTTGTGGATGGTCCAGGCGCGGACCTCCTTTTCGCCCGCCGTGAAATAGGTCCGCAGGCCGAGCAGGTGGTAGGTGGCGCGGATCAGGGAACCGACTCCGGATTCCTTCACACCCATCTCGGCGAGGAACGCCTTGGCTTCCTCGTCGCTGAGATCCACCAGGTCGCTCTCGATCTGGGCGCTGATGATGGCCGTCTCGCAGCCGAGATGGGCCTTGGCGTATTCGCTGACGGCGACCACGTACGGATTGGAATCGGCGGTGGCCAGGTCCCCTTCCTTCACGTTGCACGCGAAGATCGTCGGCTTGTCGGTCAACAGCCAGAAGGTGCGGGACAAGGCGAGGTCCTCCTTGGAGAGCTCGCAGGTCAGCGCGGGTTTGCCGGCGTCGAGGTGCGGCTTGAGCTTGAGCAACACCGCTTGCTCCGCCTGGGCGTCCTTGTCACCTCGCTTGGCGTCCTTGGCGACCTTGTCCAGGCGCTTGTTCACCGACTCGAGGTCTGCGAGGACGAGCTCCGTGTTGATGGTCTCGATGTCGCGCACGGGATCCACGGTGCCGGCCACGTGGTGGATGTCGGCGTCTTCGAAGCAGCGGACGACCTGGACGATGGCGTCGACCTCGCGGATGTGGCTGAGGAACTTGTTCCCGAGCCCTTCGCCCGCCGAGGCGCCCTTCACGAGGCCGGCGATGTCGACGAACTCGATTGCCGCCGGGATGACCACGGAGGTCTTCGCGATCTTCTGGAGGACTTGGAGGCGGTCGTCCGGGACCGTGACGATGCCGACGTTCGGGTCGATGGTGCAGAACGGGTAGTTCGCCGCCTGCGCCTTCCGGGTTCGGGTGACGGCGTTGAACAGGGTGGATTTCCCGACGTTGGGCAAACCTACGATACCGGCCTTGAGCATAATGAGGGGCGGAGGAAAGCCCGGAGCGGCTCCGTGGGAAAGGGGATTCGTGGCATCCCCGCGTTGATCACTTCGCGATCGAGGGTGCCGAACCCGGTCCGAGAAGAGCGTTGGCGGCCTGGGGCAGGGGCGCCAGCAGGGCGTCCAGACGGCCTGAGGCGGCGGAGTTCTCGGCGGGAGCCGAGCCGAAGTGGGAACGCAGCACGGCCGTGGCGTAGTGGATGATTCCCTGGCGGAGAGGGATTCCAAAAACCGCGAGCACCACCCCGTAGACGACGGGGTTCCAGCCTTTCGCTTCCCCGGCCTCGATGGCATCGAGGTATCGTTGGATGGTCCTTTGGTCGCGAAGGGAGCGCAGTCGTGCGAGTTGGCGTCGTCCGACGCAGCACGAGGCCTTGGCGAGGTGGGCCGGCAGTCCGCTGCCGAAGGCGCGGTCGAGTTCCAGCAGTTCCCGATGGTGGCCTAGGCGGGCGAGCTCCGCGGCGCGTACGATCGCCGGCCATTCGAGACCGCAGACCAAGGCATCGCGGAATCCGGCGAGATCGTTCCACGCAACCCTTTCGACACCGCTGCCGGACGCCTCGTCTGGCCCGGCTGGAAGGCCGAGTTGGACCACCAGGGTCGAGGGATCCCCGACGGAGGGGATCCCGGAACCGGAGGCGATCGCAGCGGTCTTCATGCAAGGAATCGTACCCGTGAGGCCGGTCTGCGCCAACTCTCGGCGTGTCACCCGAAAAGCCGCGGCGGCATTGACCGATTGAAAAGGAAGTTCGGGCTACGCTATGGTTTTCCAGCGGTTCGGGGGCGGTTGGCGCAGTGGTTAGCGCAGATGCTTTACACGCATTTGGTCGGGGGTTCGAATCCCTCACCGCCCACCAACCGGTCTTCCCGCCTCCGCGAATCCCCATGCGCATCCTTTGCGTCCACGCCCATTTCGATGATTTCGAGTTCGTCGCGGCCGGCACCTTCGAGCGGATTCGCCTTTCGGCTGGACCCGGGTTCCGGGCGAAGGTGCTGGTCTGCACCGACGGCCGATCGGGACACCATTTCCGAACCCGCGAGGAGACCGCGAGGATCCGGTTGTCGGAACAGTCGGCCGCGGCGGCGATCGGCGGATACGAGATCGAACGGCTGAGCCGGCCGGACGGCAGGCCCTTCGGTGAGGCGCGCCTTTTGAGCACCGACCTGCTGGCGGCCCTTTGGAAGGCCATCCGGGACTTCGAGCCGGACTACCTGTTCTGTCCACCTCTTCCGGAGGATCCCCGGGCGGGCGTGCATCCCGACCACATCACGGTGGCCGAAGCCGTGCGTCGGATCGCCTACATGATCAACGTGCCGCACGCCTATCTGGACGAGTATCCGGCGGAGGACGAGACGCGTTCCAAATGGATCAAGACCCCAGTGATCCTGAACACCTACGACGGCTACATGGGTGCGGAGGGAGGCCGTGGCCCCGACTTCGCGATCGGGGTGTCCGACGTTTTCGACCAGATCGTGAGGCAATCCTGGTGCCACCAGAGCCAGATCCGGGAATGGCTGCCGTGGGTGGGGCGGCACGAGATGGAGCCCCCTGCGGACTTGGCCGGATGGGAGGTGGCACTGAGGGAAAGATTTCGGCGCCAACGGCTGGGGCTGGGGCTGGGAGAAGGCGAGCCGGTTGAGGTTTTCTCCGTCACCCGCTGGGGCGAAACCGTCTCCCGCAGTATGTTGGAAAGAGATTTTCCGGGCCTGAAATGGCTCGAAACCAGCCAGACTCCCGCCACGTCTTCCGCCACCTGAGAAGCACTTTGAACGTCTTCTCGCTGGAGGCATCGGACAGGTGATCAGGCTCGTCTCTGTGAGGAACTTGCAGGGAAACTGATTGACACCGAGGCCTCACATTTTTTAGAACGGTCGAGCCAATCGAGCACCGCGACAATCGCCAACAGAGCTGTCACCAACGGACTTCGTATGAAAAACCTCATCCCCGCCGCGAGTTTCCTGACCTTGGGTGCTGCCGGCATTGCCCTATCCACCGCCGCCCAAGCGCAGGAAGGTAAGCCTTGGGTCCTCCGCGCGGGCCTGTCGGGTTTCTACAACGACAACGTCTACACCCGGTCTGACATCGCGAAGCAGGACAGCTTCGGTTTCGAGGTCACTCCTGGATTCAGCATCAGCAAGCCGATCAACGATGGTCAGACCACGCTGAGCTTCTCCTACGATTACCTCCTCCGGTACTTCGCCGATCGTGATCGGAAGATCGATCACAACCACTTGGTGGACGCCCGTCTGACCCACCAGTTCAACGCGAACAACAAGCTGGCCGTTTACGACAACTTCGCTCAGGCCCAAGAGCCGCAGCAGTTGGCCGCACTCGGTGGTGGCGTCGCCCAGGTGCTCCGCGCCGAAGGCACGAACTTCCGCAACGTCGTTGGAGCCGACTGGACCTCGCAGTTGAGCGAGCGCTGGAGCTCTGTTCTGAGCGTCCGCAACAACCTGTTCCGTTTCGATGATCCGCAGTTCAAGACCTCCTTGGATCGCGTCGAGTATTACCCTTCGATCAATCTCAGCTATTTGTTGAACCCGACGACCTCGGTCGGCGTGTTCTACCAGTACGGTGTGGTTGACTTCGACGGCAGCGGCTTGAACGTCGGCACGATTCGTGACTACACGAGCCATTTCATTGCGGGCACCATCGACCACGACTTTTCCCCGTCGCTGAAGGCCTCGCTTCGCGCTGGTATCCAGATCAATGACTTCGATGATCCGGCCGGTTTCGTCGAGCAAGACGGCGTCGCCCCCTACGTCGACGGAATGTTGACCTGGAGTTTTGCCGAGAACTCCTCGTTGATGGCTGGAGTTCGTCATCAGGTCAACGTCACCGACGTCAACGTCTCTGGCCAGTTCGGAGGCGGCGCGATCAACGATCCGATTCGTGGCAGCGCCGGTACGACCGGTCGCCTCTCCATCCAGCATTCCTTCAGCCCGAAGCTGGTGGCCAGCCTTTCCGGAATCTATCAGGCCGGTACGTTCATCGGCGGCGGCGTGGTCAACGTCAATGGCGTCAACTACGAGATCGACGGAGCCGCCGACAGCTACGCTTCCGTGGATGCGAATCTCGCCTACAAGTTCACTGAGAACCTCGTCGGTCGCGTCGGCTACGCCCACGATCGCGTGGATTCCGACCTCGATGTCGCTGGTGATCTCCGCGTGTTCTCCCGTAACCGCGTGTACCTCGGTGTGAACTTCACCTACTGAGGTCATCCAACTCTGTTGTAGGAGGCTGGAACAACCATTCTAGCCTCCTTTTTTTTGCCCATGGAAGTCACGAAAGCACCCCAGGTCAGCGACTCGAAGCTGCACTTCCTGGATTACTGGCGGATCATCCGGATCCGAAAGGCAGTGATCTTGGCCGTGTTCCTTCTGGTGGTCATCACGGTCTCGGTCATCACCCACTTCCAACCGGAGACGTTCGCGTCGACCGCGCGGATGAAGGTGGAGAAGGATTCCCCGTTGACGCAGCTGCTCTCCGGCGGCTCGTCGATGAATCCAGCTTTCGACCAGTACTTCCTCCAGACTGAGTTTCAGGTCATCCGTTCGCCCAAGATCCTCTATCAGGTGATCCGCGAACTGAAGCTCGGTCAGCGTTACGCCCAGCGCGAGAAGCTGAACACCGAGATTCCCATCTTGGACTCCTACGAGGCCTTGTCCCGGGAGCTGGATATTACCCAATACAAGAACACGGCCATCATCGAGATCACGGCATTCAACGAGGACCGTGAACTGGCGGCCCAGGTCGCCAACAAAATCGCGGACGTCTACCGCAAGTACCGCACCGAGGGTCGTTCCGGCCGGAGCGATCAGGCATGGGTGGCGTTGACCAACAAGTTGGCGGGCTATGAGATGGACGTGGCCAAGGCCCGGGAGTTGGTGGACAAGCTTCGTATCGACCTGAAGGTTCCAGAAGAAATCGCGGAATCCGGCCAAGTTCAGGGCCTGTCGGCGCAGGAGGTCATGCGCCTCCAATCGGTGATCCAAGAATACCAGACCCGGGTCACCCGCAACAGCCGCCTGCTGGAGCAGTTGGCCCAGCTCAAAGGCGATAGTCTTCGGAATGCGCTCGTGGTCGCCAATTCCACGGCCGAGCTCAACACGCTGATCGGTCAGTTGAATTTCGCCGTTCGCCAGAAGGCCAGCCTGAATCCCGATTTCGGTGCCGACCATCCTGAGGTCCTGAAGTGGAACATTCAGGTTACCAAGCTTGAAGAGCAGCTGGAATCGACGATCCGGGGAATCCTAGATGGCATGAAGTCCACCTTGGAAGCCGACAAGGCGGCCATGGAGAACCAGAAGACCTTCCTCAGTGATGCGATCGCCAAGAATTCGCAGGATGCTCAGCGGTTCCGGCCCTACATCGTGGCCAAGAACGAGTTTGAAAGCGCCAAACGCATTCGTGACGGCATCAAGATCCGTGTCGCCCAGGAGGACATCGATCGCGATCTCGGAAACAATTCCCCGGTGGAGGTCATCAATGAGGCCCTTCCCGGAACCAACCCGGTCAAGCCGAAGAAGGTCGTCAACATCGCCGCCGGTGTGGTGTTCGGCCTCGTCCTCGGCGTAGGTCTCGCGTTCTTCATCGAGTACTTGGATACGTCCGTGAAGACTATCGACGACGTCGAGCAGGCTTTGCAGGCGCCGGTTCTGGGCGTCATCCCACAGAACGTCGGAAGCCTCATGTCGGAGGGCCCCGACAGTCCGCATGCGGAAGCCTATCGGGTGTTACGAACGAATCTTCTCTTCTCGCGCAAGGATCCAAACTGGCGCACCGCCACGGTCGTCTCCGGTGGCGCTGGCGAGGGCAAGTCCACCACGATCTTCAACTTGGCCACGGTGTTCGCACAGAACGGAAGCCGCGTTCTGATCGTCGATTCTGACCTTCGTCGCCCGAGCCTCCACAAGATCCTCAACGTTGCAAACAATCTGGGTCTGACCAACTACCTTCTGGGGCAGAACAAGCTCGAGGAGGTCATCCAGACGACCCCGCTTCCCTCCTTGGACTTCCTGCCTTCCGGCAAGCTTCCAAGCAGCTCGATCGGCATCCTGAACTCGGCGCGCATGAAGGAGTTCATCGCCGAGGCCAAGAGCCGCTATGACTTCGTGTTCTTCGATTCACCGCCGATCATGGGCGTCAGCGACGCCTCGATTCTGGCCAGCGAGGTCGACATGGCGTTCCTCGTCGTTCAGTACCGTAAGTACCCGCAGCAGATGACCATCCGCGCCAAGCAGATGGTCGAGAAGGTGGGTGGACGTCTGCTGGGTGTCGTGTTGAACAACATCAACATCAGCCAGGACAGCTACTACTACTACTACAGCGGCTACTACTACGACTACTACTCGAAGAACGAGGACAGCAAACCGTCCTCCGAAGCCAAGGCTTCCAAGCGTGCCGAGGCGAAGAAGCCCGCCGCCGATTCCGAGAAGAAATACTGATTGGCCGTCCAGAGCGCACCCCACAGAGTTCCCTAAATGAGCAGCCGTTCCGTTTGTCTCCTCCGTGTCCTCGGAGCCGTGTCCGCCCTGTTCTTGGCGACCGGTTGCGAGACGCCCGTCTCCGGTTCTCGCCCGAATGCGACCGCGGCGGCTCCTACAAATCTGATCAGCATCGACAAGGTCTATGTGGGGGATCAGATCCGCGTTGTGATGGACGCCCCGGCACCCATCCCTGCCACCGAGACCACCGTGCCGGAGAGCGGTACGATCAC
The DNA here is from genome assembly GCA_945860685.1 of Akkermansia muciniphila. Classification (GTDB taxonomy): domain Bacteria; phylum Verrucomicrobiota; class Verrucomicrobiia; order Limisphaerales; family UBA9464; genus SXXZ01. Next base: position 9,129 of record CAMASJ010000054.1, on the reverse strand, counting down.
CATCCACATGGGTGAACGCATTCAGGTTGCCGGCCGCAGGACCGAGGACATCGCCCAGGAGATCACACAGATCTTCACCGAGAAGAAGCAGGTGTTCCGTCCGGGTCGCCTGACGGTGACGGTCCAGGTGTTCGGCCGGTCGGTCTCCGTCGGCGGGGACGTCAGGAACACCGGTTCATTCCAGTTCGAGGGAGGGATGACCGTATTGAAGGCGATCAACCGCGCCGGCGGCTTCACCGAATGGGCGGATCGCACCGAAGTGCAGGTAACCCGGCTCAACGGGCAGCAACTCACCGTCGATTGCAAGGCCGCCGTCCGGAAGCCAAACCTTGACGTCCCTCTCTTTCCCGGAGACCGGATCCACGTTCCCCGCAAGATCCTCTGATGATCGAGCTGCGGCTCCTCTCAGGAAACCGCAAGGGTGAGTCTTTCTCGGCCGGTCCTCCGTTGATCATCGGCAGGTCCCCTTCCTCCGGGCTTTGCCTTTCCGAGCTCGGCGTTTGGGATTCCCATGCGCGCATCGCTTGCGCCGAAGACGGACGCCTGCATCTGACGGCGATGGGTGAAGGCGGTGTCTCCATCGATTCCAAACCAGTCCGAGATGCCGTCCTCCGTTCCGGGGACCGAATCGTGTTGGGATCCGTCACCTTGGAATTCCGGCTCGCCCCTGCCCGTCAGCCCGGACTGCAAGGTCCCGAGCGACTGCTTTGGTCAATACTGGTCGTGGCAGCACTGTTCCAGTTGACCCTTTTGGGAATGCTCGCCGGCGCCTGATCCCGTCAGGTGCCCGGTCAAAGCCTTTGACGCCCCCCCGGGGGTTCCCTAGCTTGCGCGCCGCCTTCAAAACGCTGTACGCATGATCGGTTTGATTTTCCGCAAAATTTTCGGCTCCCGGAACGACCGCGAGGTCAAGCGCCTCCGTCCCCTGGTCGCACGGATCAACCAGATCGAGCAGGAGCTTCAAAGCCAGCCTGAATCGGTGCTCCGGGAGAAGACTGCCGCATGGAAGGCGCGTCTCGCCGGGATCACCGACGCCGCCGAGCTCCACCGTGAACTGGAGGCCATCGCCCCCGAGGCGTTTGCCGTCGTGAAGAACGCCGCCCGGCGTCTCTGCGGCACCGAAGCCGAGGTCCGTGGACACCGGCTCCGCTGGGAGATGGTCCATTTCGATGTCCAGCTGATCGGCGGCATGGCTCTGCATTCCGGCCGGATCGCGGAGATGGCGACCGGCGAAGGCAAGACGCTGGTCGGTACCCTGCCGGTTTACTTGAACGCCCTCAGCGGCCGCGGGGTGCACGTGGTGACGGTCAACGACTACCTAGCCGCCCGCGACTCCGACTGGATGGGGCACCTCTACCGTTACCTGGGTCTCACGGTCGGCTGCATTCTCCACGACCAGCCGCCGGCGGTCCGTCGCGCGATGTACCAGTGCGACATCACCTATGGCACCAACGCGGAGTTCGGGTTCGACTACCTCCGCGACAACGGCATGGCCACCCGCAAGGAGGAGCAGGTCCAGCGGGGCCACTACTTCGCCATCGTGGACGAGGTCGACTCGATCCTGATCGACGAGGCGCGGACGCCGTTGATCATCTCTGGCCCGGCGGTGGTTTCGATGGACCAGAAGTTCGTCGAGTTCCGTCCCGACGTCGAGCGGTTGGTGCGCGCCCAGTCCGATCTCTGCAACCGACTTCTCCGCGAGGCCGAGGGCCTCATTTCACAGTTGCGGCCCGACGGCGGTGCGGCACCGAAGAACGCCTCGGAACTGGAACAGCAGATCGGCATGCTGCTGTACCGGGTGAAGCTGGGCCAACCGCGTTCCGAGGGCCTCATGCGGCTCTTCGAGGAACCCCGCAACCAGCAGCTCGTGCTGAAGTACGAGGCGATGTTGCTGACCGACCAGTCCAAGAAGGAACTCTACGCCCAGAAGGAGGAACTGTTCTTCGCCATCGAGGAGAAGTCGCACGAAGCCGACCTGACCGAGAAGGGCCGTTCCTACATCCGACCGAGCGATCCCGACGCCTTCGTCCTTCCCGACCTCCCGACCCTGTACCATCAGATCGACACCTCAATCGAGGCCGATCCCAAGGCCCGGCTCGAGGCCAAGGCCAAGCTGCAGGCCGAATTCGAGGAGAAGGCCGGTGTCATCCACTCCCTCAGCCAGCTGCTCAAGGCCTACTGCCTCTATGAGCGCGACGTCCAGTACGTGGTGCAGGACAATAAGGTCATCATCGTCGACGAACACACCGGCCGCCTGATGACCGGCCGTCGTTGGTCCGAGGGATTGCACCAGGCCGTCGAAGCCAAGGAAGGCGTCCAGATCGAGCGCGAGACGCAGACCCTCGCCACGATCACGATCCAGAACTACTTCCGTCTCTACACCAAGCTGGCCGGCATGACCGGCACCGCGGAGACCGAGGCCCAGGAGTTCTTCGACATCTACAAGCTCGGCGTCCTCACCATCCCGACCAACCGGCCCAACATCCGCAAGGACTCCAACGACACCGTCTACAAGACCCGTCGCGAGAAGTTCAACGCGGTGGTCCAGGAGATCCGCAAGCTGCACGCCGAGGGCCGCCCGATCCTCGTCGGCACGATCTCCGTCGAGAGCAGCGAGGCGCTCAGCCGCCAGCTGAAGAAGGAAGGCATCGTCCACGCGGTGCTCAACGCGAAGTACCACGAGCAGGAAGCCGAGATCGTGACCCGTGCGGGCCAGATGGGCGCCGTCACCATCGCCACCAACATGGCCGGCCGTGGCACCGACATCAAACTGGGCCCCGGGGTCTCCGAGATCGGCGGCCTCCACGTCCTCTGCACCGAGCGTCACGAGTCGCGCCGCATCGACCGGCAGCTCCGCGGCCGTTGCTCCCGTCAGGGCGATCCCGGTTCCTCTCACTTCTTCATCTCGCTCGAGGACGACCTCATGCGTCTCTTCGGTTCGGAGCGCATCACCAAGGTCATGGAACGGATGGGTCTCGAGGAGGGCCAAGAGCTGGAACACCCGTTGCTCAACCGTTCCATCGAGACCGCCCAGAAGCGGGTCGAAGGACACCACTACCAGCAGCGCAAGCGCACGCTCGAGTACGACGACGTGATGAACAAGCAGCGCGAGGTCGTGTACGGCTTCCGCAACGAGATCATCCATTCCGACGACGTCCGCGACCGGCTCATGGACATCATGGAGGAGGTCGTCCTCCAGAAGGTCGAGCAGTTCACCCGCCGGGATGCCGACGTGGCCGAGTGGAACGTTCGCGGCCTGGCCGACTGGGTGAACCTGAACTTCCCGTTGGGCCTGCCCGAGGAGGAGATCGTGAAGGCCGCCCGCGACGGCAAGACGCTCCCGGTGTCCGGGTCCTTGTTCGATGGACTGAGCGAGGCGCAGTTCTCTGCGTTGAACTTCCTGTCCCGGTCGGTCCGTGAGGCCTACGAGCTGAAGATCAGCTTCGAGAAGGCCGACGCATTGGCCAACATCGAGCGCTACACCATCCTCGATGCGATCGACCGCCTCTGGCAGGAGCATCTCTACGGGATGGATTCCCTCCGCAACTCGATCGGCCTCCGGGCCTACGGCCAGCGGGATCCGCTGATCGAGTACAAGGCCGAAGCCTTCAAGCTCTTCGACGAGCTGATGGTCAACATCAAGACGGAGATCTGCCACAACATCTTCCGCAGCGCGTCGAGCCTGATGGCCTTCGAGCAGTTCCTGCACAACCTCCCGCAGGCGACCGTGCACCAGAGCGCGGCCCCGTTCCAGGATCCCGCCCCGGGCGGCGGCGCCGACTTGGTCACCGAGGCCAACGAGGCCCTGACCAAGGCCCGTCCAGCCCGGGCCACCCCGCGGGTGGGACGCAACGACCCGTGTCCGTGCGGCAGCGGGAAGAAGTACAAGAAGTGCTGCGGGCAATGAGCCCGGTGGTGTTGGGTGTCTGACAGCGTTGGTCGCATCGGCGGATCGATGCGACCCCCAGTGACGGCTTCGACTCGGCCGCCCAAAGGTTCAGTCGGTTGCCGCGGTCACTGGATCCCGACCTTGAAGTAGCATTTCCAGTCGCCGATGTCGCCGCCGCCGGCACCGATCAGGACGCGGCGCCCGGCAAACCACTCGGCGTGGCCGTCCTCGAAGAGGAAGTTGCCCCCTTCCGGCGCGTTGCGGGCGATCCGATGGACCGTGGTCGGCACGGGCTTCCCGTTGAAGGTGGTCATCCAGTTCAGGCGCCCGTCCAACACGTTGGTCGCCGACGCCGGACCGAACCCCTGCAGACGGTCGATCAGGACCGGCGCTCCGCTGAACTCCCCACCCGGACGCTGACGGTAGAACCAGTCCGACGTGCCGAAGCTCCGCGCGAAGCTGTCCACCGAGCCCGTCCGACGTCCCGGCAGGTAGAAGTATCCCGTCAGGATCGGCGACGTCTCCGGCCCGGTCGTTCCGAACCGGTCGGAGTCCACCGAGCGATGCCAGTCGTCGGTCGGACAGAACAGGATGTGGTTCGCGCCCTTCTTCTCTCCCCGCGCATTCGGCTTGGTCGAACGCGTGAGGTAGTCGGTCCAGAACTTCATCATGTTGGTTCCCATCCAACTCAGGTGGAACCCGTCGCTGTTGTCCGGGAAAAGGTCCCGGTTGTCGGAGGTGTACAAGGCCAGCGCCACGCCCCACTGACGCTCGTTGCTCATGCATTGCGTGCGGACCGCCTGCCGCTTCGCCTTCGACAGCGCCGGCAGGATCATGCCGGCGAGGATGGCGATGATGGCGATCACCACGAGGAGTTCGATCAGCGTGAAGCCGGAGCGGCGTGCGTTCATGGAGGGTGGGATTTGTGGCGCTTTGGATTCGGTACGCTTCCGTCGAAGGAAGGTCAATGACGCCGCCATCCAGCGGCGTGATTCCCGTTCCCGGCCAACTTCCCGTTGCACCCCCGTCGCCCGTGCGGAACATCCGTGCATCCCCATGATCTCGGCCCGCACTCCCAACAGCAGCAAGGCCGCGTTCCTGCGCTTTCTCGCAGCGAGCTGGCTGTTGGTGTGCCCGGTCGCTGCGGCAGTCCGCCCCCAGTCGGAGATCGAGGCTCGGAAACATTGGGCTTTCCTTCCCCTCGGTAATCCCGGCGTCCCGACCCCCTCTCCGACATCGGGAACCTCTGGCGGACCGGTCGACGCCTTCCTGCGTCGGAGCCTTGCGGCGAAGGGTCTCGTCCCGTCAACCGTTGCCCCGGCTTCGGTGGTGCTGCGCCGGCTCCATTACGCCCTGATCGGCTTGCCGCCGTCCGATGCCGACCACGCCCGTTTCGCCGGTGCTTGGAAACTCTCGGAGGATCAGGCGGTGGAACAGGAGATCGACCGGTTGCTCGCCGACCCGCGCTACGGCGAACGCTGGGGTCGCCATTGGCTCGACGTGGCGCGCTATGCCGACACCAAGGACCTCGTCCTCCAGTATGGCACGGACGCCATCCGTCCGTTCGCCTACACTTACCGCGACTACGTCGTCCGCGCCTTCAACGAGGACCTGCCCTTCGACGCCTTCATCCGGGACCAGTTGGCGGCCGATCTCGAATCCCCTCCCGTGCCGCCATGGCGTCTCGCGGCGATGGGTTTCCTCACGCTGGGCCGCCTCTTCGACAACAACCCGCACGACCAGATCGACGACCAGATCGACACGGTCACCCGGGGCTTCCTCGGCCTCACGGTCTCGTGCGCCCGGTGCCATGACCACAAATACGACGCGGTCCCCCAGGCGGACTACTACAGCCTCTACGGCGTCTTCGCCTCCTCGGAACGCCCCGCGCCGCCGCCGCTCATCGAGGATCCCGCCTCGGTTCCCGGCGGAACCGAGTTCGAGCAGCGGATGGAGAAGGCGCGCAAGGAACTCGAGGACCACGTCGACGCCGAATTCGTCCGTCTCACAGGCATCCTCAGGGGCCGCATCGGCGAGTATCTCGTCCGCGCGGTCACCACGCCGCCCGACCTCACCGAAACCGCACAGTTCGGCCTTTCGCTCACCCCCGAGGACTTCCGGCCGATGTTGATGCTCCGAACCCGCCGCTTCGTCGCGCGCCGTGCGGTGGAGACCGACCGCGTCTTCGGACCTTGGGCGCGGCTGATGGCGCTGCCGGAAGCCATGTTCCCGATCGCCGCTGCGGACCTGCGTCCGCGTCTGGGAACCGACCTTGGCTGGAATCCACTCGTCGTCGGCTTTCTCGGCGGACGCGGAGTGACGAACCGCGCCGATGTCGCACGGGCCTATGGCGAACTGTTCGTCCGCGAATGGAAGGCTTCGGAAGCCACGAGCGCCTCGCCCTCGATGGCGGATTCCCGTGAGCTGGTGGGAATCGTCACCGGGAAGGACAGCCCCGTCGGGTTCGCCCGCCGGGACACGCCCGACCACATGTCGCGGCCCGAGAAGGACCGTTGGGGCGGCCTCGTCCAGAACCTGGACAAGATCGCCGCCCACGCGACGAACCGTCCTCCGGCGCGCGCCATGGTGCTCCGCGATCTGCCCGAGCCGATCCAGCCCCGGATCTTCGTCCGCGGCAGCCCCGCACGTCCGGGAGATCCGGTCCCGCGTGCTTTCCTGCGTTTGCTGACGGGCGGCGAGGTGCGGCCGTTCGGCGCCGGCAGCGGACGCCTCGAGCTCGCCGACGCCATCGCCAGCCCGACCAATCCCCTCACCGCGCGGGTCTTCGTCAACCGCGTCTGGATGGAACACTTCGGCGAACCGCTCGTGGCGACCCCCGCGGACTTCGGCGCACGCAGCGAACCACCCACCCATCCCGAGCTCCTCGACTGGCTCGCCGCGGACTTCATCCGGTCGGGCTGGAGCGTGAAGCATCTCCATCGCGTTCTTCTCCGCAGCGCCGCGTTCCGCCAGTCGGGCGAAGACCCGGCGTCGCCGTCGCATCGGCTCGCCCGCTCGGTGGATCCGGAGAACCGTCTGCTCTGGCATCATCCGCGCCGTCGCCTCGACCTCGAGGCGATGCGCGACACCCTGCTCCACGTCTCCGGCCGTCTCGATCCCGCACGCGGTGGACGTCCCGTGGATGTCGCATCCGATCCCGCCAACCGTCGGCGCACGGTCTATGGATTGGTCGACCGCCAGAATCTCCCGGGCCTGTTCCGCTCCTTCGACTTCGCCGTACCGGATCAATGCGTCGAAAGGCGTCCCCGCACCACCGTGCCCCAACAGGCGCTGTTCCTGATGAACTCGCCCTTCGTCCACGAACAGGTCCGCGCCCTGGCGTCGCTCACCTCGGTCGCCGGGGAACGGGACCCTGTCCGCCGGATCGAGGCCGTCTTCCGCCGCGTGCTCGGTCGGCCCCCGTCCGGTTCCGAATCCGCCGCGGCGCTGCGGTTCCTCGGAGGGACCGACGCCGACCAGGTCGACGACTCCCGGTGGGAGCAGCTGATCCAGGCCGTGCTCGCCACCAACGAACTGGTTTTCCTGGATTGAACGTGGACCTTTTCCCCATGAGCGAGGTGATTCACAGGACCCGTGCGGAACTGGATGCGGCGTTGGATTCCCTCCGTGCGTCTCCGCGCGACGCCGGCACCGTGGCCTTGATCGTCGCCCGTCCCGGCGTGGATGAACGGCAGCCGGTTGAAGCCGTGGAGCTGGCGCCGAACCGCCCGCTTCCGGGGGACCGCTGGGCCGCCAAGCCTTCCGCAGGAGCGGAGCCGCCGAAGCGCCAACTCACCGTGATGAACGTCCGCGTGACCGGATTGGTCGCGGGTCCGCGCGAACGCTGGCCGCTCACCGGCGACAACCTGCTGGTCGACTTCGACCTCTCCGAGGACCGCCTGCCGGCCGGCACCCGGCTTCGGGTCGGGACGGCCGTGCTCGAGATCAGCCCCGAGCGTCATGCGGGCTGTTCGAAGTTCGCCGCCCGTTTCGGCAAGGAGGCCCTCGCCTTCGTGAACTCGCCCGAGGGAAGAGGCCTGCGACTGCGCGGCCTGCTGGCCCATGTGGTCGAGGCGGGCACGGTGCGCGTGGGAGACCCGATCGGACTCGTCTGAGCGCATGAATCCGGGACCTCCGCTTCCACAACGCTGCCTCACGCGCCGCGAGCTCCTCCGCGGCATGGGCACGGGACTCGGAGTGCTCGGCTTCTATGGCGTGCTCGGCGCCTCACGTCTGCTGGGCGACGCGTCGACGTTGACCGCTGCCGCCACCTCGCCGCTCGCGGCCCGGCCGCCCCACTTCCGTCCGCGGGCCCGGCGCATCATCCACATCTACCTGAACGGCGGTCCGTCCCAGGTCGACACCTTCGACCCCAAGCCCGCCCTCGCGAAGTGGGCCGGGAAGATCCTCCCCGGCGGCAACCTCACCACCGAACGCCCGCTCGGTGCCGCACTGCCGTCGCCGTTCGCCTTCGGCCGCCATGGCGGGAGCGGCCTCGAGATCAGCGAGATCTTTCCCCATACCGCGCGCCACGCCGACGACCTCTGCGTCGTCCGCTCCATGCACGCCAACACGCCGAACCACGAGCAGTCCATGCGCCTCATGAACTGCGGCGATGAACGGCTTTCGCGGCCCAGCTACGGCGCATGGCTCACCTATGGTCTCGGCACCGAGAACGAGAACCTCCCCGGGTTCATCGCGCTCTGTCCCGGACTCCCGGTCTCGGACGTCTCCAACTGGCGCTCCGCCTTCCTCCCCGGCATCTACCAGGGCACGCACATCGACACGCGGAAGACCAAGCCCGAGGAACTCGTCGAGAACATCCGCAACGCCCGGCTCGGTCCTTCCGAACAGCGGCGACAGCTCGACCTGCTCGCGGAACTCAACGCCGAGCACCGGCGCCTCCGCGGCGATGATCCCCAGCTCGAGGCCCGCATCCAGTCCTTCGAGCTGGCCTTCCGCATGCAGATGCAGGCGACGGACGCCTTCGACGTCTCCCGCGAGCCTGAGTCCGTCCGCGCGATGTACGGCAACTCCGTGCAGTCCCGGCAGCTGCTCATTGCCCGCCGCCTCGTCGAACGCGGCGTGCGGGTGGTGCAGTGCTACCACGGCGACGTCCAGCCTTGGGACAGCCATGACATGATCGCCGACGCCCACCGGAACCTGGCCCGCGAGGTCGACCAGGGCATCGGGTCGCTGTTGACCGACCTGAAGCGGCTCGGATTGCTCGAGGATACGTT
>CAMASJ010000053.1 GCA_945860685.1 Akkermansia muciniphila | reverse complement strand
CGCTTCAACGCTTCAACGCTTCAACGCTTCAACGCTTCAACGCTTCAACGCTTCAACGCTTCAACGCTTCAACGCTTCAACGCTTCAACGCCTCCGACACCAATCCACGGCCGACTGGCCAGCCCGCGTGCCGGTCGCGAAGCAGCCCTGCATCAGGTAGCCGCCGGTCGGCGCCTCCCAGTCGATCATCTCGCCCGCCACGAAGACACCGGGCTGGCTGCGGAGCATCAGTTGGCCATCGAGTTCCGACCAGCGGACGCCACCCGCGGAGGAGATCGCCTCGGCGATGGGTCGCAGACGATCCAGGCGCAGTCGGCACCCCTTCACCGCGGCGACGAGCTGTCCGGCGTCCTGGAAGTCCCGAACGCCGGCGGCGTGGGCCACGACCGCCGCAACGGCCGGACCCAGACGCCATCGGACGGTTCCCTCCGCAAGGAAGTTCCTCCGGCAAACACCCAACCGACGCGACAGCACCTCGGCGGCGACGGATGGCTTGAAGTCGATCCGGATCTCCGGCCCGGGCATCGCACGCAGCGCCGCACCCAGCGCATACACGGCGCCGCCTTCCAGTCCGTAGCGCGTCACCAGCAACTCCCCGTCCACGGACTCCGTGCCTGCGTGCACCCGCAGGTTCTTCAGTGGCTTTCCCTCGGCGACTTCGAGGACCTCCGCAGGCCATTCGATCTCCCATCCGCAGTTGGCCGGGGCCAGGGGCGCCACCGAGACGCCCAGGCGGGACAGCCCATCGACCCAGCCGCCATCCGAGCCGGTCTCCGGCCACGAGCCGCCTCCCAGCGCGAGGATGACCCCGTCGAAGGTCTCCGTCCGGACCGCGCCCTCGTGCTCGAAGTCCACATCCCAGGCGGGGCCGTTTCGACGCAGTCCCGTCCAGCGGTGGCGCAAACGGAACCGGACGTCGCCGGCGCGCAGCCGTTCCACCCAACGACGGAGCAGTGGCGCCGCCTTCATCTCCCGCGGATAGACCCTCCCGGTGGACGCGGCGAAGGTCTCGACGCCGAGTCCGGCCGCCCACGCACGGAGCGCCGTCGCGTCGAAGTCGGCTAGCAACGAATCCCAGGCCTGGGCCGGCTGGCCCGGACCCGAGTACCGTCGCTGGAAGTCCTCAGCCGGCTCGTCGTGGGTGAGGTTCAGGCCTCCGCGGCCGGCGACGAGGAACTTGCGGCCGACCGAGGACTTGGCGTCGAACACCGTGACTTGGGCCCCGCCGGCCGCAGCCGCGACCTCGGCGGCGCGCAGTCCTGCGGGACCTCCGCCGACGACCGCGACCCGCACGCCGTCGGATGGCCCGGCGTTCTCCACCGCCTTCAACCCTTCATGGCCTCCAGCTCCTCCCAACGGGCATAGAGCCGGGCCACGTTGCGTTTGCCGGACTCGATCTCGGCGGTGAGTTCGGCGACCCGGGGACCGTGCTTGCGATGGAAGTCCGGCTCCAGGAACCGGGCCTCCTTCTCCGCGACCTCGGCCTCGGCCACGTGGATCGCCTCCTCGATGCCGTCGAGTTCGCGCTGCTCCTTGAAGCTCAGCTTGCGTCCCTTGGGCGCGGGCTTGGCCTGGGGCACCACCGCGGCCGGAGCCTTCGCCGCCGCCGTCCAGGCCCTCGGATCGGGCTCAGAGGCGGTGTTGCGGGCGCGACGCCGCTTCTCGAGGTAGTAGTCGTAGCTGCCCTCGCTGAAGGTCACCTGGCCCTCGCCCTCGAAGGCCACGATCCCGGTGCAGACGCGGTTGAGGAAGTAGCGGTCGTGGCTGACCACCAGCACGCATCCCGGGAACAGGACCAGCGCCTCCTCGAGGACACGCATGGTCTGGAGGTCCAGGTCGTTGGTCGGCTCGTCGAGGATCAGGAAGTTGCCGCCACGCTTGAGCACCCGCGCGAGCAGCAGGCGGCTCCGTTCGCCGCCGCTCAGGTGGCGCACCTGGGTGGTGATCCGGTCGTCGGTGAAGAGGAACCGCTTCAGGTAGCCCCGCAACGACAGCTTGTCGTCGCCCCACTGAACCCACTCCGTGCCATCCGAGACCTCCTCGAGCACGGTGCGGTTCTCGTCCACGCGCAGACGTCCCTGGTCGACGTAGTTGAAGCGCGTGAGCCCGCCGATGCGCACCTCGCCCGCTTCCGGCGCCAGATCCCCGAGCACCAGCCGGAGCAGCGTCGTCTTGCCGAGGCCGTTGCGGCCGGTGACCCCGATGCGGGTCTTGGCGGCGAAGTTGAAGCTGAGGTCGGAGAACAGGCGACGTCCGCCGAGGGTGATGCCGACGCCGTCGACCTCGACCACGCGGTTGCCGAGCGGCGGCGGCGGCGGGATGACCAGCTCCATCTCGGACTCGGACGGCGGCGGCGCGTCCTCCTGGGCGTCCTGGAATCGGTCCAAACGCGCCTGGCTCTTGCTGGTCTGCGCCTTCGGACGACGACGCACCCACTCGATTTCCCGGCGCAGGAACATCTGGCGCTTGTGTTCCACGAGCTCCTCCGTGGCGAGCTTCTCCGCGCGTTGGGAGAGGTACTCGGTGTAGTTGCCCTCGTACCGTTCGAAGACGCCGTTGCGCAGCTCGACGATGCGCGTAGCAACCTGGTCGAGGAAGTGGCGGTCGTGGGTGACCACGAGCAGTCCGCCCGGGTAGCCGGCGAGGTAGCCGGTGATCCACTCCACGGATTCGGTGTCGAGGTGGTTGGTGGGCTCGTCGAGGATGAGCAGCTCGGGCTTCGCCACCAGGGCCCGGGCGAGGGCGACCCGGCGACGTTCACCGCCGGACAGCGTCCCGATCACGCGGTCGTCGGGCGGACAACCCAGCTGGTTCAGGGCGGTGCGCACCCGGTTGTCGACCGTCCAGCCGTCGAGTTGGACAATACGTTCCTCGAGTTCGTCATGGCGGTTCGTGTGGCCGGGGAGGTTCTCGAACTCCTCGATCAGGGCCAGCACCGGGGCCGCGCCGCTGCGGGCCGCCGCATGGACCGTCAGCGTCGGATCCAGCTCGAACGCCTGCGGCAGGTAGCCGACGACCAAGTCGCGGCGGCGGACGATCTCCCCGTCGTCCGGCACGGACTCCCCCGCCAACATCCGCAGGAAGGTCGACTTGCCTGCGCCATTGCGACCAACCAGCCCGATGCGGTCGCCGGCCCCGATGGCCAGCGTGGCGCGGTCGAGCAGGGCGCGGTCGTTCACCTTGAGGACCAGTTCCTGGGCCGAGATCAGCACTCCTTCGTTCACGAGGCCGCGGACAGTACACATCCCACGCCGCACCGCCACCTTGGTATGGCCGGCGGAATTGGCGGGGGAGTTTGAAGGGTTGAAAGGTCGAAGGGCGGAAGCCAATCGCAGCTCCCCGCTCCCTGCTCCCTGCTTTCATCCCGGGGGATTCGACATCCGTGGGAGGTGTGGCAGCCTTGCGATCCGATGTCCGTCCCGGAAACGCAACAGGAAGTCCCGCTCCGCTCGTGCCTCTACGAGTGCCGCGTGATGCACCAGCGTCGGATCCCGCGGCGCAACCGGTTCGAACACGGGGTCTTCCTCGTCGGAGTCGACCTCGACGAACTGGGCCGGCTCGACGGATCGCTGCGGTTCTTCGGACACAACCGGGGGCGTCCTTACGAATTCCGCGATTCGGACCACCTGCGTTTCCCCGCGGAGAACCCCGGCGCGACCCTGCGCGATTCCCTCGCCTCCTGGCTCCAGACCCAGGGCGTTTCCCTGCCTGCGGACGCACGCATCTTCCTCATCACCCTCACGCGGGTGGCCGGATACATCTTCAATCCCGTCAGCTTCTACTTCTGCGAGAAGGCCGACGGCTTGCCGATCTGCGCGGTGGCCGAGGTCGGAAACACGTTCGGGGAACTGAAGCCCTATCTGGTGCCGCTGGAGTCGGCAGCGGGCGGCGGCACCCGGTTTCGGGTCATCGTGCCCAAGCACTACTACGTTTCCCCATTTTCGACCCTCGACCTTTGCTTCGACTTCCGTCTGCGCCTTCCCGGCGAACGCCTCGAGATCGTGGTCAACGACGTGGCTGCGGCCGACGGCGAGACCCATCTCATCAGCACATTGGTCGGCGAGCGTCGGCCCTTCACCGACCGCGAACTGCTCCGGCTCACCCTCCGCTATCCGCTGGTGACGCTCCGCGTGATCACGCTCATCCACTGGCACGCGCTGCGACTGTGGTGGAAGGGCTTCGCGTGGCACCGGAAGTCGGCGCGGACCGACCTCCAGCGGGACGTGTTGAGGCCCCATGCCAGCCTCCGGACGGCCGGTGTCCGGGACTCCGCGAAATGATTCAAGTTCACCGGTTGTGAATCGACGGGAACGACCCATCATCCCACTTCGTCAATCTCAATGAGCTCCGACTTCCAGAATCCCGACGCCCGAACCGTGGATGCCCTGACCGCCGCTGAACTGGGATCCTCGGCTGCAGGAACCCCGGCAGACGCCTCGTGGGCCACCCGTTGGGCGCGGGGGCTCGTCCTCCGGTCCTTCGCCCCGATGACCGCGGGACACCTCCGGATCCTCGAGCCCGGCGGCGGCGTGCTGGAGTTCGGCCGGGCCGGCCAGACGCCGGCGGCGGAGATTCGGATCCATGACCTCGCGTTCTACCGGCGTTGCTTCGCAGGCCAGGACGTCGGATTCGGAGAGGCCTTCCAGGACGGCCTGTGGGACACGCCCGACCTGCCGGCGGTGATCGCCTGGTTCTGTGCGAACGTCGACCGGTCGGCGGAGATGTCCGGAGCCACCCCGAAGCGGTTGGGACTGGTCCCGGTGACCCTGGCCAACCGCCTCCGCCACTGGCTGAACCGCAACTCCCTGTCGGGATCGCGTTCGAACATCGCCGCCCACTACGACCTCGGGAACGCGTTCTATTCGCTCTGGTTGGACGCGACGATGACCTATTCGTCGGCGCTCTTCGAATCCCCGGAAGCCACCCTGGAACAGGCGCAGACCGCGAAGTACGAGCGCCTGGCCCGCGAGCTCCGGCTCGGGCCGGAACACCACCTGCTGGAAATCGGATCCGGGTGGGGAGGCATGGCCAGCCATGCGGTCCGCACGCGTGGCTGCCGGGTCACCACGCTGACCCTCTCGGTCGAGCAGGCACGGCATTGCCGCGAGCGGTTCCAGCGGGAAGGCATCGCCGACCGCGCCGAGGTCCAGGTGCTCGACTATCGGCTCGCCCAGGGGAAGTACGACCGGATCGTCAGCATCGAGATGATGGAGGCGGTGGGCGACGCCTACCTCGGCGCCTTCTGTCGGCAGGTGCAGGCGCTTCTGAAGCCCGACGGGCTGTTCGCGGCCCAGTTCATCACCTTCCCGGACTGCCGGCATGCGGAACTCCGCCGCGGGGTGGACTGGATCCAGAAGCACATCTTCCCCGGTTCACTGCTCCTATCGATCAACCGCCTCAACGCGGCGATGCAGAGCACCGGGCCGCTCCAGCTCCATGGCCTCCACGACATGGGACCCGACTACGTCCGCACGCTCCGGGCTTGGCGTAGCCGCTTCAACGAGCGCAAGGCCGAGGTGCTCGAGAACGGATTCGACGAACGCTTCGTCAGGACCTGGAACTACTACCTGTCCTACTGCGAATCCGCGTTCCTGTGGCGGAACATCAGCGTCGTCCAGGCGCTGTGGACCGCGCCGAACAACCCCTCGCTGATGCCCGATTCCGCGCAGACCCGCTGATGGGCTCCGCCAACACCGGACCCGGATCCGCCCATGTCCCGACGCAACCTGCTCCTCCTGTTCTCCGGCATCCTGGTGTCGATGCTCGCCGTCACCGGTTGGGCCTCCTCCCAGGTGGCCCTGTGGAGCTTGCCCCGGGAGCTGGTGTCCCATCCCTGGTTCATCGCCACCCTCTTCGACACGTACTTCGCCTTCCTCACTTTCTGGCTCTGGCTCGCCTGGCGTGAGGGGTCCTGGCCCGTCCGGATCGCGTGGCTTGTCGGCATCCTGCTCCTCGGCAACATCGCCATGGCGTCCTACGTGATCCTCCAACTGGCACGGCTTCCCGCCAACGCATCGCCCTCCCGGCTGTTCGTCCGCCGCGAATCCGCCTCGCCCCACCCCGGTCCGGAACCCGGATGACCAACCCGTTCACCATCCTGTTCCTGACCGCCGTCCTGCTCGCGGCCGGCATCATGACGAACACCTACTTCGTCGGACGCCACATCGACAACTTCAGCGTCGTAGACCCGATCTGGTCGCTCGGCTTCACGCCCATCGTCATCCTCTACTCGGTGCTCGCTCCGGGCGATCCGGTCCGACGCTTTGCCGTCTTCCTCCTGGTCGCGCTCTGGAGCCTTCGCCTCGGCAGCCACCTCTTCGCGCGCTGGCAGAAGCACCTGCCTCACGAGGACGTCCGGTACGCCCGGCTCCGCGAGGATTGGGGGGCCAGGACCGGAAGGATGATGTTCGGCTTCTACCAGCTTCAGGGGTTTCTCCAGGTCGTCCTGTCGCTGCCGTTCCTGCTAGCCTGCCTCGACCCGCAACGGGGTACGGGTCCCCTCGGACTCGGACCGTTTCAGTGGGTCGGTGTCGCATTGGTCCTCGGCGGCATCCTTGGCGAGTCGATCGCCGACCGCCAACTCTCACGCTTCCGCGCCGATCCGGCGCGCCGCGGACAGGTGTGCCGCGACGGCCTATGGTCCCTCTCCCGGCATCCCAACTACTTCTTCGAATGGGTCGTGTGGGTCGGCTTCGCCACCTTCGCCCTGCCCTCCCCCTACGGCTGGGTGGGCCTTCTTTCGCCGGTCGCCATGTGGCACTTCCTCGTCAACGTCACCGGCATCCCGATGACCGAGGAACTCTCCGTGAAATCCAAGGGCGACGCCTACCGCGAGTACCAGCGGACCACGAACGCCTTCTTCCCCGGGCCAAGGCGGGGTTGACCCGTTTCCCGGGAGCGTTTCCACACTGTCACCGGCGACCCGGGCTTTCACCTTGCCCGGGAAATCCGCGGCCATCCACGGTTTCGACGTGCCCACGCCGCCGGTCCCAACCCGCTTCCGAGCCTCAGGAGGGTTCACCCTGATCGAACTCCTGGTTGTGATCGCCATCATCGCGATCCTCGCCTCCATGCTCCTTCCGGCACTTTCGAAGGCCAAGGGACGCGCCCAGGGAACGGCCTGCGCCAGCAACCTCCGCCAGCTTCAGCTCTGCGCGCAGCTGTACTCCGACGACAACCAGGAGTTCCTCGCGCCCAACGAGGCCTTCTCGGTTGGCGGCGGCGGACGTGAGGAATGGAACGTCCGGGCCAACTCCTGGATCCAGGGCAACACCTTCATCGACACCAACACCGCCGCCATCACCGCGGGTGTCTTCTGGAAGTACAACCAGTCCGCCGGGATCTACCTTTGTCCGGCCGACCGCTCGACCGTCCGGGACCTCGGCCGTCAGCGCCGGAACCGCAGCGTCTCCATGAGCGTGTACATGAACGTCGCAACCAGCCCTTCGGACGAGAACTACACGAAGTGCTGGCACAAGACGTCCCAGATCAACGATCCCGGACCCGCCGGCGCCGTGGTCTTCCTCGACGAGAACGAGAAGAGCATCCAGCAGGGCGCCTTCGGCATCAACGCCCCCAACCGCTGGAACCTCTTCGACACCCCCACCGCCACCTGGATCAGCTTCCCGTCGCTGCGCCACAACGGGGCGGGCACCGTCTCCTTCGCCGACGGCCACACCGAGACCTGGCGCTGGGTGGAACCCCAGACCCAGGCCATCGCCCGACGCAACACCTGGCTGGTGCTCCAGGCCGGCGCAGGTTCCGGCGACCGGGACCTCCGCCGCATCCAGGCGGCCGTGCCCGCGCAGGTGCCTATCCGTTGACGACCACCGCCGGCCCCATGCAGCAGGGGTCATAACAGGGAGCCGCGGAGTGGTTCACGACGAAGGGTGCGAGGTCGGAGATTCTTGATTCCCGATTTACTGGCGGACGCTGGGCCTGGGACACGGATTCCCACGGATTTCACAGATATCTGAGCCCAACGCCCAACGCCCAACGCCGCTCCCTGCTCCCTGCTCCCCGCCCAACTCGGGCCCCATCCCAACCTCCGATTCCCATCCACCGCGCCTCTGCGCTTTTCCCTTTGGCCCTTCGGTGGGGGCGACGCGTTCACCAGAAATCCCCGACGGATGCGTTTGACCGCAGCCCGATTCGGGCCATGAGTGGTTCCAGGCTTTTCCGCCGACATCAGACCATGAATTCCAGCCTGCCGCTTCCGGCCGCCCAAGGCGTGACGGAGTCCCCGTCCATACCCTCGCTTCCGACCCGGGGTCTCGTGGACCGCCTCTTGGTCTCCGACGTCCTCCCGGACCGTCTGATCCGCTTCGGGATTCGCCGGCTCCTGCGCCAGCAGTTGGCCGAGCAGGACCGCGGCGACGTCGAAGCCAACCGTCAGCAGATCCTGCGGCGCGTCGAGGAACTGCGTGGAATGCCGATCGCCATCGAGACCCAGGCCGCCAACGAGCAGCATTACGAGGTCCCGACGCGCTTCTACCAGCTCTGCCTTGGCCCCAACCTCAAGTACTCCTGCTGCCAGTACCGCACCTTCAACGAGTCGCTGGGGGAAGCCGAGGAGATCATGCTGGCGATGACGTGCGAGCGGGCGGAACTCGCGGACGGGCAGCACATCCTGGAACTGGGATGCGGCTGGGGCTCGCTGACCCTCTGGATGGCGTCGCACTTCCCGAACGCGCGGATCACCGGGGTCTCGAACTCCCACGGCCAGCGGGCGCACATCCTCGCCGAGGCGGCGCGGCGCGGGCTTTCCAACATCGAGATCCTCACCTGCGACATGAACGCCTTCGAGGCCCCCGGTGGACCGGGTCGGTTCGACCGCGTCGTCTCGGTCGAGATGTTCGAGCACATGAAGAACTACGAGCGGCTGATGGGGAACATCTCCCGGTGGCTGAAGCCGGACGGCAAGCTGTTCGTGCACCTCTTCACGCACCGCGAGTTCTGCTACCATTTCGAGGCCGACGACGAGTCTTCCTGGCTGTCCCGCTACTTCTTCACCGGCGGCACCATGCCGAGCGACGACCTGCTTCTCTACTTCAACCGGGACCTCCGGGTGGAGCGGCACTGGGCCGTCAACGGACGGCACTACGGGCGGACCGCCAACCAGTGGCTGGAGAACATGGACGCCAACGAACCCGAGATCCGCTCGATCCTGCGCGCCACCTATGGCGCCGCCAACGAGACCCGATGGTGGGTCTATTGGCGCGTGTTCTTCATGTCCTGCGCCGAGCTGTGGGACTTCCGCAACGGCAACGAGTGGCATGTGAGCCACTACCTCTTCCGCAAGGCCTGAACGATTCCGTTGGAGCGGAAACAGTCCTCACGAAAACGCGCTCGGACGCCAGCAGGACGCCTGAGCCAAGGCCCGAAGGGCGATCACCCTTCGGTCGGTCACCTCCGTCGGTTCCGTGGAATCCGTGTCCCACCCTCCGCGTGCTCGGTGTCTCCGTGGCCACGCAGGGCGCTTGGTTCAGCCGAAGAAGGACCGGATCGCGGCGATCACGTGGTCGACCTGAACGTCGGTGAGCTCGGGGTACATCGGCAGCGGTTGGATCCGACGCGAAACCGCCTCGGCCACGGGGAAGTCGCCTTCCTTCCAGCCGCCGTCGGCATTGCACTTCTGCAGGTGCAGCGGCACCGGGTAGTACACCAGCGTCGGGACTCCCGTGGACTCCAGGTGCTTCTGCAGGGCGTCCCGCCGATCCGAGAGGATGGCGTACACGTGCCAGACATGGGTGTTGCCCGGACCCACGACCGGCGTCTCCACGGGAAGTCCCGCAAGACCCGCGGTGTACCGGGCCGCGATCTCCGCGCGACGGTCGTTCCAAGCCCTCAGGCGCGGCAGCTTCACCCGCAGGATGGCCGCCTGCATCTCGTCCAGACGCGAATTGTAGCCATGAAGGTCATGGTGGTACCGGCGCTCGATGCCGTGCACCCGAAGCATCCGGAGCCGCTTCGCCAGGGCGGCGTCCCCGGTGAGCATCATGCCGCCGTCGCCGTCGGCCCCGAGGTTCTTGGTCGGATAGAAGCTCAGGCAACCCACGCGACCGAAGCCGGCCAACCCGCGGCCGTTCCATGTGGCGCCGATCGCCTGGGCGCAGTCCTCCACCATCTCGAGCCCGTGCCGTTCGCACAGCGGGATCAGCTCCGCCAACGGCGCGGCCTGGCCGAAGAGGTGCACGGGCAGGATTGCCCGGGTCCTCGGCGTGATCCGACGCGCCACGTCGGCCGCGTCGATCGTGAAGAGCCGTGGGTCGATGTCCGCGAACACCGGTTTCGCACCGACCTGGAGGATGCTCTCGGCCGGTGCGATGTAGGTGAACGGGGTGGTGATCACCTCGTCGCCCGGTCCGATTCCCAGCGACTTCAACGCCAGGGTCAGTGCGTCGGAACCGGAATTCACGCCGATGCCGTGGCCGGCGCCGCAGAAGGCCGCGACCTCCTGCTCGAGCGCGGAGACCTCGGGGCCCAGGATGAAGTGGCCGCGGTCCAGCACGGACGTCATTGCGGCGAGGAGCTCGGACCGGAGCGGCGGCGTCTGCGCCCCCGGGTTCAGGAACGGGATGGTCATCGTCGGGGAACGTCCGGACTCAGCGGAGGAACCGGCGTGCCCCGAGGAATCGGCTGGTCCAGTAGTTGTCGTCCAAGGAGGAAAAGGTGACCCCGGTCGAGGTTCCGGCGTGGGTGAACATGCGTTCGCCGACATAGACGCCGACATGGCTCGGGGTTCCGGCGCCGAGGGTGTTGAAGAAGACGAGGTCGCCCGGTTGGAACGATGCGATGCCGACGGAGACGCTCGAGTCCCACTGTTCCTTGGTGGTCCGCGGGAGGTTCCGTTGCGCCACCTGCTTGTGCAGCGCCGATGCGTAGGCGGAGCAGTCGATCCCGTCGCGGTCTTCGCCGCCCAGGCGATACGGCGTGCCGACCCATGGCTGGGCCGCCGCGACCCACTCGTTGGTGACCTTCACTTCCCGAAACGGCCGGATGGGGGGTGTCAGCGGAGCCGGTTCCACCTCGAGCCGGGGAACGGACTTCAGCGGTGGCAACAGGGACTCGTTCTGGAATCCGGCGGGGGGATCCACCATGTAGACCGGCCCCGGCGGCCAGTAGGGCAGCCCGGTGGTGGTCGCGATCTCCTGGTTCGCATCCGCGGCCCCCGCGACGGCGGACTTCTTGGTGCGGCAGCCGGAGGAGACCAAGGCGGCGATGAGGACGATCAACAGGCGCTGGAACAGGATGTGGGACTTCATGCGGAATCAACGTGTGGCCGGACGCAATTCGGCCCGGGCCTTGGGAAGCAGGCGTTCGATGTTGGAGATTCGGTTCTCGTCGAGAGGATGGGTGCGCAGGAACCACGGCGTCTGCTGGCCCTGCGTCCGGTTGTACTCGGCGAACCGGCGCCAGAAGCCGACCGCCTCCCCCGGCTCGTAGCCGGCCTTCGCCATCAGGACCAGGCCGATCTCGTCGGCCGAGCTTTCCTGCCTTCGGTTGTGCGGCAGCGCCACCGCCACCTGCGATGCCGGGGCGTAGAGCTGCTGGTAAAGGGCGTGGTACTTGGAATCCCTTGCCGCGACATCGCCGGCCGTCCCAAGGAGCTGAAGCCCCATCGCGGTGGTCATGCGCTCACCGCCGTGACGCGCCAACGCATGCGCCACCTCGTGTCCCAGGACCGTGGCCAGTCCCGCCTCGTCGCGGGTGATCTGCAGGATGCCGGTGTAGACCCCGACCTTGCCGCCGGGGAGGCAGAACGCATTCGCCTGCGGGCTATCAAAGAGGACGAATTCCCATTGGGCGCCCTCCATGCCCGAGACCTCGGCGATCCGACGGCCAACCCGGGCAACCAATGCGGCCTTCGCGGCGTCCCGGCTCACCGGGACCTCCTTCTTCATCTTCTCGAACTCACCCAGACCCAGAGCGGTTTCCTCGCCGGCACCGGTGGCGATGAATTGGCGACGCCCGGTGATCGGTTCGGTCACGCAACCGGAAAACGCCAAGGCCAGGCCGAGGACGGCCCAAGCGGAGACGAAGCGACGGATCCGGAACACCCTTGAAGGCAACCACAGGACGACGTCACCGACAAGCGAAGGCGCGTGGCCGCTCTCTCCCGGGATGTTTCTCGGGTGCCAAGAAGCGGCGGGGGACGGGGAGGGGCTCACGCGGAGTCGCGGGGAACGCGGAGAACAATCGCTGCGAGTTGGAGTCGATTGGGCACTCCCCTCTGCTTCTGCCGCTTCCACGCCGGTCACTGGAATCCCGCTCGCCGCGGGCGTTCCGCGGGAGGATAACCGGCGCACTCCCACCATGTCCGGATCCTCCCGTCGATCGTTCCTCAAGGCCACCACGGCCGGCGTGGTGTCGCTCCACGCCCTGCCCCGCGTCCTTGCGGCCGCCCCAGCCCCGGCTTCCATCCCGCCCCACACGCCGATGTCCGTCTCTGGCGTCCATGGGTACGCCTCCGCCCACGGCGTCGCGGCCGGGGACACCCTCGCCTTCCACACCTCCGCCGACGTGCCGGTCCAGGTGTACCTGGTCCGGCTTGGACGGGAAATCGACGATCCCGCCGGGGACACCGTGGTCCACGACGCGGGATCCCTTCCGGCCCGCATCCAGCCCATCCATCCGGGCAGCTACGTCCATGTCGGCACACCCATCGCGGAGGCACCGACAGCCCTCACTCTGGAGTGCTGGGTCCGGCCGTGGTCGCTGGAACGCCTCGCCGGCCTGGTCACCCAGGAGGACAAGCAGAGCGACGACGGCTTCGCCTTGGGCATCGGCAAGGACGGCTACGTCGGCCTGTTCCTCGGCAATGGCACCGGGCCCGACGAGGCCGTGGTCCACCGCACCGCCACCGGCGTGGTGCGGAAGGGCGAATGGCACCACGTCGTCGGACGCTGGGACGGCCGCCACAAGGAGGTCTGGGTCGACGGACTCCGCATCGCCCGCTGGGAGTTCGCCGGCCCGCTCCGGTTGGGAACCCATCCGTTGCGCCTCGGGGCCATGGGCGACCTCGGACGGGCGCTGCGGTTCCTCGACGGCGACCTAGCCCAATGCGGGATCCATGGCCGCGCGCTGTCCGAAGACGAGATCCGTGCCCGGCACGCCGACGGCGGCCGGACCACGCCGTCCGGTCCCGGACTGCTTGGCGCGTGGGGCTTCTCGGAGGAACGCGGTTCCCGCATCACCGACGGCTCCCCTCACGGCCGTCACGGCACGGTGATCAACCACGGCACCTGGATGATCGGCGGCCCTTCCTTCCACCGGGACGTCCCGCGCTTCGGCGAGGGATCGCTGTACGCCACCCAGGACCGCGGGCATTCGGTGCGCCTGGCCTCGGACGACCTGTACGACTGCCGTTGGGAGGAAACGTTCCGCTGGAAGGTCCCCGCAGGAACCCGTCCCGGACTGCATGTCGCCCGTCTCCGTTTCGAGCGGGACGGGAAGCCGCACCAATACGACATGACCTTCATCGTGCGGAAGGCGCGTCGCGCGGCGAAGGCGCCTTTGCTGGTCGTGTGTTCCACCAACACCTGGCGCGCCTACAACGGGGCCCCGTTCGGCGTCTGGCCGGATTCGCTCCATGCCGTGGTCGGCACGGACGGCCTGCCCAACGCCGCGGGTTCGCCCCCGGCGTACTGCTTCTACCGACGTCACGCCGGCGGCCAGGGCACGTACCAGGTTGGCTTGCGCATGCCCTTCCCCGTGGCCTCGCCCTACGTGCTCTACGGCGGGCCGACCCGTTACAGCCACCTCATGCGGGCCGAGCGGTTCCTGCACGTCTGGCTGGAGAGGGAGGGATACCGGTTCGACGTGGTCGCCGACGACGACCTCCATCACGACCCGGACCTGCTGCGCGGGTACCGGGCGGTGGTCCTTAACGGGCACAGCGAATACTGGTCGCTGCCGATGCTGGCGGGGTTGGACGGTTACCTTGCCGGCGGCGGAAACCTGGCGGTCTTCTCCGGCAATTCCCTGTTCTGGCGGGTGAGCCTCAGCGGCGACGGCTCGGTCCTCGAATGCCGGAAGGTCGATGCGCCGGGCGAGCAGATGCTCCCGCACGAACGCGGCGAGGCCTGGCACAGCCACGACCGGCTCCGCGGCGGGATGCTGCGGGAATGCGGGCATCCGGGGTGGAATTACACCGGACTCGAGACCCTCGGCTGGAACAACCAGGGCAACCCGCGGAACTTCGGCCCCTACGTCGTCACCCACGCCGACCATCCGCTCTTCCGCTCACCCGAGGACACCGGGCTCCGGGACGGCGACCGCTTCGGCACACTTCCCGACGGGACGACCCTCGCGAACGGCCACGAGATGGACATCCGCCTGTCGACGCTGCGTGCGATGCAGGAACTACCCGATCCGAAAGGCGCCTCGGTGCCGCCCGACCCCGCGGGCATCGAGCCATTGGCCAATGGCATCCTGCCGTGGAAGGAGGGTGGCGCCGCCTTCGATTTCTACTTCCGGCCGATCCGTCCAAAGACCGACCAAGGCGGCGAGATGATCTGGTGGAAGCGCCCCGGAGGCGGCCAGGTGTTCAACGCCGGCTGCATCGCCAGCGGCTGGGCCGTCCATGCGGACCCGCGCCTCCAGGCGCTCGTCCGCAATGTCCTGCACCGGTTTGGGGTGGAGCGGGGTTGAAAGGTTGAAAGGTTGAAGGGTGGATCGGAGATAATTGCGGACTTTTTCGTCCATATTCATCGGCCGGCAATAGAACGCTTCAACGCTTCACTCCCTCATCCAGGCTTCGCGGGTGGCCATGGGGAGAAGCAGGGCCGGATCGCGGTGGCCTGCCCACGCGACTCCACGCAGCAGCACGATCCGCCACAACGGATCCCGCAATGTCCAGGTATAGTGCCCAGGGATGCTGGTGAAGACGCGTCCCGCACCCCGCTCGAAGGTCCATCCCACCGGACGGACCGCGCCGTCCACCTCGACCTCCGCAAACGGCTTCACCCGTGACGCGTCGCCGATCATCGGCCAATAGGGTTCGTCGATCAGATACGGCCGGTCGGGCAGGTCCGCGGTGAACGGGTTGCCGTCCACGAACCGCGGTCGGAACGGCATGTGCCGGTACTTCACCCGCGACGGGGTCGCAGACAGGCCGATCCGATCCGCCAACCGCTCTGGATCGCTGTCCGCGATCACCGCAGAATGCAGCAACACCAACCCTCCGCCCCGGGCCTGGAACGCGTCGAGTTCGCGGTATCGGGCTTCAGACCAGTCGTGGTTCCAGAAGTAGAGCAGGACCACGTCCACGGCCTCCCACTGTTCACGGCCGGGCCATTCCCAGGCGGTCTCGACCTTGGTCCCCGGCAGTGCGCCCAGGAGTTCCGACCACTGCTTCTGCCAGGCCGGATAGTCGTGTTGCCCAGGACCGTGGTCCTGCTTCGAGGCCACCAGCAGCAGGCGGAACGGCTTCGCGGACGGCGAGGCCACCGGGGACCGCGCCAACGCCGCCGTGACATCACGGCGTTCCCGCGGAGTCGGCGCATGCTGCAGGTAGGTCAGGAGATCCCGCACCGCCTCGGCGGACAGCCCGTCGAGAAGGCCCGTCGGCATCAGGCTGTGCGCGGTGGGCTTCAACGTGGCCGCCTCCGACGCCGTCAACGAACGCTCGCGGCCCTCGACATCGGCCAACCGGACGCCGCCGCGTGCATCGGACCGGAGGAATCCCACCACTTCCGTGCCGTCCGCCAACATTGCGCCGTGGGTCACGTAGTCCGGATGCAGGGTCGCATCGGGTTCGCGCAGGTCGCGCAGGAGCGTCCCGCGGTCCCGGTGGACGAGATTGCTCAGGTCGGGCCCGACCGTCGCCCCTTCGCCACGGATCCGATGGCAACGGGCGCACTGGAGCTTGCCGCCATGGAAGAACTCTCGGCCGTTCTCCCAGTCGCCGGACTCCCCAGCGACCTCGCGGCTGTCGGTCCCGGAGGAACCGCGAAGTGTCGGCGCCCAGGAGGCAAGACGCCCCCAGGCCGCACGGGGCGATTCCTTGGGGAGCTTCCAGTCCGGATCCCGCGACGCCGCCAGGTCGTAGTCGATGTCCACGGTGTAGCCGGCGCCCGCGCTTCCGAGCTTCCGCACCCATCGCAGGGTCATGGCGTAGGTCACCGCCAGCGGATGCGGCAGGGTCTCCAGCACGAGCGTCTTCCCGCCGTCGGCCAAGCGGGCCGAACGGACCCCGAGACGTCCACGCGGCGTGGCATCCTGCTGCTGCACCACGGCGTAAGGAGGCTTGAGGTTTTCGAAGCGGTCGCCGGCACGGACGTGCTCGCCGAATTCGATCCGGATGCCATCCGGAACCGCGGTGAGGGCAACATCGGGATCCAAGGGACGGTCGAAGGCCACGCGCACCTCGGTCGGCGAGACGGCCCAGGTCCGGACCGGTTGGGGCGCCTCCGGATCGGTGTGGCGGATGCGGAAGATCCGTCCGGGGCCCTGCGGACC
The DNA here is from genome assembly GCA_945860685.1 of Akkermansia muciniphila. Taxonomy (GTDB): domain Bacteria; phylum Verrucomicrobiota; class Verrucomicrobiia; order Limisphaerales; family UBA9464; genus SXXZ01. The sequence continues at coordinate 1,238 of CAMASJ010000053.1, read as the reverse complement.
GGTTCCCCAGTCCGGCGGACCGCTGTGCGCACAGAGATACAGGTCGCCCTTGAGTGAGACCGCAACATCGGTCACCAGCATCGAGGCACGGGCGAGCGTGTGGACGCGCCCGACGGGACCTTCCGGCGTGCCGGTGATCTCGACCCGCCAGAGCTTCCCGCGGGACTGTCCGGCCACCAGGAAGTCGCCGCTCCAATCCTGGGGTCCGAATACGCCCTGTCCGGGACCCGAACGACGGAGCGGCCGTTCGGACGTCGCCCCCGGGCGCTCCGGGGAACTGGGGGAATTGAACACCAATCCGCAGGCGCTCTGGTGCTGCGGTCCGAAGCCGACCACGGGCGGCTCGGAAACCAGCCCGGGCATCCAGCGCGGATGGCGCGGCGGGAATCCGTAGTTCCGGCCCTCGACCAGGTGGTTCAGTTCGTCGAGCGGATTGCCGTCCGGCATCCAGGTCTCGCCCTCCTGGTCGGTTCCGAACAGCCCGCCGTCAGGACCGAAGGCGAGTCCAACCGGAACGCGGATGCCGGTGGCGAAGGTCGACCAGCGGCCGGTGGCGGTGTCGAGGCGTTGGATCGTGCCCCGCGGGGAACGCAGGTCGTAAAGGGAGACCTCCTCGTCGGGATCACCTTCCACGGGACGTCCCTGTTGCCGGAGCCACTCGACTTCGGCGGGTGCGAGTTCGCCGCGTTTCCGGAGTCGATAGGCGTTGGAGTAGTCGGCGACCAGCAGTCCGAAATAGAGGTTTCCCGCGTCATCGAGCGTTGCCGCCGTGGCGTCCACGCCGCCGCTGCCGACGTCGGTTCGCGGCCAACCCGATGCCAGCACCGTCTCCGTGTCGGCCTTGCCGTCTGCATCGGCGTCGGACAGCAGGGACACCTTGCCTTGCGAGGACACGACCAGACCACGATGGGACCAGTTCATGCCGAGGGGAACGCGGAGGGTGGGCCGATCCCAGAAAAGGGTCGCGGAATCCTCCAAGCCATCGCCGTCGGAATCGCGGAGCGACCACACACGTCCGTCATAGCCGAGTGCGGTCAGGGAACCGTCCGGCGCGAAGCGGAGGTTGTTGTGGTTCGGCAGCCGGACCGGGAGTTCCTCGACGGTGAAACCCGGGACCAACATGCGGACCACCGGCTCCGGTTCCGCGGCGGCCGCCGGGGCGACGATCAAGGCCAGCAGGACGAGGGTCAGGAACCGGGGCATGGACTGTGGGAGGGGGGTGGGAGGTTGAAGCGTTG
>CAMASJ010000052.1 GCA_945860685.1 Akkermansia muciniphila | reverse complement strand
CATCGGCCCAAGCCGGTGCGGGAAGCCCACGGCGGATCACCAATGCGATCGCCCCGTCACCGGCGCCAACGAGGCGGCGTTCGACGGAAAACGGCCCGGCCGCGGCGTGGCCGCAATCCCATTGCACGGTCACCGATCGGTCGCCGGCGCGGAGGAAGGTGCCGCCGGTGGGATGAAGGGAGTCGGAAGCCCGACAGACGGAAGTCGGAGGGTTTCCGAATCCGAGTCCGACTCCGAGCGCCAGCAGCGGGAAGGCGCGGCGGAACAGACGTCCCGCGACACGCCTCATTCCTTGATCTGGTCGAGCGCCCAGTTGACCTCGGCGTCGGGGACGCGCTGCCCGAACACCGTCTTGCCGATCGCCTCGGCCAGCACGAAATGGATCTCACCGGCCTGCACTTTCTTGTCGAGGCGCATGGCGGCGAACAGGCGGTCGCGCTTGTCGCCGGGCATCTTCAGGGTGACCGGGAGACCCGATCGCTGGAGCACCGTGCGGATCCGTCCGACGTCCTCGGCGCCGAGCCCGAGCCGCCGCGCAGAGAGGTGGGCCGCGGCGACATGGCCGATCGCGATGGCCTCGCCATGCAGCAGCTTGCCGTAGCCGATGCTGTTCTCGATGGCGTGGCCGATGGTGTGGCCGAAGTTGAGCAGCGCCCGGGGACCGGTGTCGGTCTCGTCCTTCGCCACGATCTCGGCCTTGATGGCACAGCAACGGGCGACGATCGCCGACATCGTGGCCGCCTGGCGCGACAGCACCGCGTCCATCTGCTTCTCGAGCTTCTGGAACAGCGCCGCGTCGTGGATGATCCCGTACTTCACGACCTCGCCCAGGCCCGAGCGGTACTCGCGGTCGGGCAACGTCGCCAGGGTGTCGAGGTCGCAGAGGACCAGGCGCGGCTGGTGGAAGGCCCCGACCAGGTTCTTACCGGCCTTGAGGTTCACGCCCACCTTCCCGCCCACCGAGCTGTCCACCTGCGCCAACAGGGTCGTCGGGACCTGGACGAAGGCGATGCCCCGCAGGTAGGTCGCGGCGACGAAGCCGGCGAGGTCGCCGATCACCCCGCCACCGAGGGCGACGATGAACGACTTGCGCTCGATCCGGTGCGCGGCCAGAAGGTCGTAGCACTTGTGCACCGTGGAGAGGGACTTCGTGTTCTCCCCGGCGTCCAGCGTGATCAGCGTCGGCGTGAAGCCCGCGATCTTCAGCGACTTGACCGCGGCCTCGCCATACTTGGCGCCGACGTTGGCGTCGGTGATCACGGCGCAGCGGGTGCCGATCTTGAGCCGCCGGCAACGCTCGCCCAGGGAGGCGATGAGGCGGTTACCGACCTGGATTTCGTAGGAACGGTTCCCCAGCGGAACCTGAACAGTAGGCATGACGCCCCGGAGCCTGCATCGAAGCGGCCGGCAAAGGCAAGACAACGGAAGATCCGCAAGCGGAAAGTTGCCCACGGGGCCCGCGATGCGGAAAACGGGAAAGGGTGGGGACCCCACGCAAATTCGCGAAGGCGCCAACAGGGAACCGGAGCCCGGAACCGGAGTCAGAGACGGAAACACAACACTGAGACCCACCTGGCAACTGCGACATCCCAGGCTTCCTTTCCGTACCTCGGGCTCGGTGCTTGGGCATAAGCCCTCCTTCTCCATGGATCAGAGGGCCGGCAAAGGGCCTCGACGGACTTCCAAGCCGGGACGAGTCGGATCGGCATTCGGCGATCCCTCGCCAAGTCCGGCTCCCCCAACCGATGGCGCGGAAGCCAGCATCAGGTGGAAGGTCCGACGGAACTCCACCGTTCGGAACCCGAAGTGCTCGTAAAGTCGGCGTGCGGGATTCGCCGGATGGACGGTCAGGGCCACCTGGCGGATCCCCTCGGCCCAGGCGGCGGACAACGCCTCGGCCATCAGCCGGCGTCCCAGGCCCCGCCCCTGGAAGGTGGGCAGCACCGCGATCCCCAACTGGGGCGTCGCGTCGTCCACGTATCCGAATCCGACGCCCCCTTGGAGCCGCCGCATCCAGCAGGCCCCGACCGGACGCTCCTCCCCATCCGGAACCGCCACAAGCCCGAGGTCGCCGACACGTCCCCAGTCCTCGGCGTAGATCCGGACATGGGGATCCTGGAGGAGCTCCCGCGGCCGGAGCGGAGCCGGGGGCGGATCCCATAGGGCGACATGGAGCGCATCCCAAAGGAACGCCTGGTCGGAGGAAACCAAGGGACGGATCAGGAGCATGGTGATTCGGGGAAACAATCGGATCCGCGGCAACCGTAGGCGGACATCGAAGACAACGGAAGCCGCTCCTCGCCGTCGGGAGCGGAGCGGACCCGCATCGCGGCAAACTTACCGTTTCAGCCCTGTTCCACGAATCGCTAGAGTCAAAAGCATGCCACCGTGCAACCCCCGTGAGCCGCGACTCCGCATCCTCCGGCTCGCCTTGCTGACGGCGATCGCCTCCGCCGTCGCCCAGCATGCGGTGGTCGACGACGTCCGGTTCCGCATCCCGACCCCGAAGCCGGGACTCGACGACGCGAGGCAGTCCCTCAGGCGGATGTCGCTGCCGCAGGGCTGGACCGGCTCGGTCTGGGCCGCGGAGCCGGATGTCACCCACCCGGTGGCGTTCGACGTCGCCGACGACGGCCGTGTGTTCGTCGCCGAATCCCTCCGCGCCTGGCGTGGTGTCCAGGACATCCGGCCGCTTCCCGAATGGCTCGACGAGGACATCGCGTCGAAGTCCGTCGAGGACCGGCTCGCCATGATGAGGCGACACCTCGGGGACGCAGGGCTCGAGGCCTTCCGCCGGAACACCGAACGCGTGCGCCTGTTGACCGACACCGACGGCGACGGCCTCGCCGACCGTTCGGTGGTCTTCGCCGAGGGGTTCAACACGCCGCTCGACGGCGTCGCCTCCTCCGTCCTCGCCCGCGGCAACGAGGTCTGGTTCGCGAACATCCCCGACGTCTGGTGGCTGCGCGACGCCGACGGCGACGGCCGGGCCGACGAGCGCCGTAGCCTCAGCCACGGACACGGCGTGCGCATCTCGATGCTCGGCCACGACCTCCACGGGCTGGTTTGGGGGCCGGACGGACGCATCTACGTGAGCGTCGGCGACCGAGGTTCCCGGGTCTTCCACGACGGCCGATGGCACGGGAACCCGGAAAGCGGCGCGGTGTTCCGGTTCGAGCCCGACGGCAGCGGATTCGAGATGTTCGCGGAAGGCCTGCGCAACCCGCAGGAGCTGGTCTTCGACGACCGTGGCCACCTCTTCACCGGCGACAACAGCGCCAACACGGGCGACGAGTCGCGGTGGGTCCACGTGGTCGAGGGCGGCGACAGCGGATGGCGCATCGGATGGCAATGGACCGAGAACCGACGCTACGACGGGTCGGGTTGGAAGGGCGGCGCGGACGGTCCCGGCGCCCTGGCCCCGTGGAACACCGAGGCGATGTGGCATCCGCAGACCAACGGACAGCCGGCCTACATCGTGCCGCCGGTGGCCAACATCTCCGCGGGTCCGTGCGGCGTGGCTCTCTACCCGGGCACCGGTCTCGGTCCGGAGTGGGACGGCACGTTCGTGCTCTCGGACTTCCGCGGCAGCTCGTCGGGAAGCGGCTTCTGGAAGTTCAAGCTGCGGCCGCGTGGCGCCGGGTTCGAACTGCTGGATCCGTCTCGGTTCATCTGGGGCGTCAACGCGACCGACGGGACCTGGGGTCCGGACGGCGCCTTCTGGCTGCTCGACTGGACGGACGGTTGGGAACCCGAGGGCCGCGGACGGATCCACCGCTTCGCACCGTCCCAGACGGCCGATCCCGGTTTGGTGCTCGCGACACAGAGCCTGCTGCGTCGCGGGTTCGTCGGGCAACCGGTCGCCGAACTGGTCGGACACCTGGGCCACCGCAATCGCAGGGTCCGTGAGGGCGCCCAAGCCGAATTGGTCCGACGTTGGATGGAAGCCCCACAGGAGCGGGCCGCGGTGGTCGAAACCCTGCGCGCGCGGCTCGCCGAATCTTCCCCAGCCGATTCGACGCAGGCCCGCCTTCATGCGCTGTGGGCGCTTGGACACGGGTTGAGAGCCGGATGGATCGTGGCGCCGGCACCCGATGCCAAGGCGGTGCTCGACGGCATCGCAGCCCTACTGAAGTCCGCGGAGAGGGACCTCCGCATCCAGGCCGCACGGGTCCTCGGCGACCTTCGGTCCACCCGCCACCGGCTGGCCCTCGAATCCGCCCTGTCGGACGCGGACGCCGGCGTCCGGGCCGAATCGGCCATCGCACTGGGGAAGCTGGGAAGCCGGGAAAGCCTGCGCGGACTTGTCGGGATGCTGCGAACCAACCAGGACCAGGATGCCACGCTGCGACACGCGGGCGTCCTCGGGCTGATCGGTTGCGCCGACGCGGAGTCGGTCCTGGCCCTGCGGAAGGATCCCTCCGAGTCCGTCCGCCTGGCCGCCGTGGTCGCCCTGCGCCGCTTGCAGAGGAACGAACTGGAGGAGTTCCTGACCGATCCATCCGCTCGCGTTTCCACCGAGGCCGCCCGGGCCATCCATGACCTTCCGGTCCCCGGAGCCCTGCCCGCTTTGGCGGCCCGGCTCGGTTCGCCGCTGCCCAACTGGGCGTTCGCGCGACGCGCAATCAATGCGGCCCTGCGGACCGGTACCGCCACGTCCGCGGCGGCCTTGGGCCGCCTCGCCGCAGACACCAACGCCCCCACCGAACACCGCATCGAAGCGTTGACCGCGCTCGGCGCCTGGGCCGGAACGGCGGGACGCGACCGCGTCACCGGTCTTTGGCGCCCCCTTCCCTTCACGCGGGACGTGGAACCCGCGCGGCTCGCGGTGGGTGAGGCGTGGACTTCGGTGGCCGGGTCGAAGGACGCCGCCCTGCTGGAGGAACTGGTGCGGGCGGCCGGAGCCCTCGGGCTGGCGACGCGGTCTGCCGAAGTGGCCGCCATCGCCTTGGACAAGGCCGGCGCGTCCGCCTTGAGGCTGACCGCACTGCGAACGCTCGCCTTGTGGCCGGGACCGCGGCTGGATACCGCACTCGACCGGTTGCTGGACGACGGCGACGAAAAGGTCCGGGCCGAGGCGCTGCAGTGGGCCACGGTCGCCGGCGGTTCCGGCGCGGTGGGACGTCTGGAGAAGGTTCTCCAGCAGGGTGGAATCCGCGACCGCCAAGCCGCCATCACGGCACTCGGGCGACTCGATGAGCCGGAGGCACGACGGCGTCTGGAGTCGTTGGGCGCGGATCTCCTCGCCGGCAAGCTACCCACCGAGCTGGTGGCCGACCTGCTCGACGTCGCGACCACGTCCACGAACGGCCTGCTCGCCGACCTGCCAGCCCGATACGCTTCCAGCCGTCCGAAATCGGATCCGCTCGCCGCCTGGGGCTGGGCGCTTTCCGGCGGCGACTTCGATGCGGGCCGGAAGGTCTACCAGCAGAAGGCCTCGGTGGAGTGTGTCCGTTGCCATGCCATGTATGGAAGCGGCGGACAGGTGGGGCCGGACCTCACCGCGATCGGGACCAAGCGGGACCCCCGGTACCTGCTTCAGGCCGTCGTCCAGCCCAACGCGGCGATCGCACCCGGATTCGAGACCGTGCTGCTGGGACTGAAGGACGGCGAAACCTTGGCCGGCACGGTGGCCGCGGAGACTTCCGACGCGATGGAATTGCGCCTGGCGGACGGCACGCTGCGGAAGGTCCCGAAGACGGAGATCACCGGGCGGGACCGCGGCGTGTCGTCGATGCCGGAGGGATTCGGCGAGATCCTGAGCCGCCGGGAGCTGAGGGACTTGGTCGCGTACCTATCGGGACTGCGGTGAGGTGGGAGGGGTTGAAAGGTTGAAAGGCTGAAGGGCGGAATGGAGCGGGAATGGAGCGGCTCAAAGGGGGCCCAATTTTCGTCCGGTGCGGGCGTGGGTTTGACCGGACGACGGCGGGTCGACATGCTGAAGGAGATTGGCACAGCCCTCCCACCCAAGATGGACCGCAGTTGGCGCAAGTCGCGCATTGCTGCCCGCATCCTTCTCCGGCACGAGGCAGGACGCACGACGCCCAGGGACGAACGGCTGGCAAGGATCCTGTCGAACGACCGGGGGGTCACCTCACGACTCATCGACCAGGCACTCTATGCGTTTTCAGGCAGACCGTATCGTTTGGGAGACGCCAGCTGGAAGAAGGCTTGATGCCTTCACCCGGGCACTTCCCAAGGGACCCAGGCTGGAGATCAACATCTTCGGTTCAGCATCCATCCAGCTTCTCGTGGAACCAGGATTCACGAGCGCCGACATCGGTCTCTTCGGCGACTCCGAAGATCTCTGTGATGACCTTTCCCAACATGTGGAAGTGCTCGGGTGGAGCCAGGAGCAGGCAAGCGACTTCTACATCTAGGTCTGTGACCCGCTGGCCTTCCGCAGCACCTCTGATTGGCGGGCGCGGGCCATCGAGGTCGAACGCAATGGGCACCTGCTCTGGATCGTCCATCCGTGGGACGTCCTCGTCAGCAAGCTCCAACGGCTTGAGGAGAAGGACCTCGACGCGTTCCGCAAGGTGATCGAACGGACCGGCCACCCGACCGAGTCGGAATTCCTCCGCCACCTCCAGAAGGCGGTGGACCTGTACCGGCCGAAGTTCGACGAGGAATCCCATCGCGGCGACATGATGGCGAACACCCGCATCCTTTGGCGGACCCTGTGGGGACGGGACATCGATCCGCGGGCCGAGATCATCCGCCCCGCGGTCGAACGGGTGAACCGGGCGCACTCCGATTTCGATCCGACCTTGAAGGACCGGTTGGCCGAGGTCCGGGCCAACCACCGTCCGGCTTAGGCGGAAAGGATTGGCACGCAACGTCGCGAAGCGGCTCGGGAGAAGACACGGATTTCACGGATTCCTTGAGAAGATGATGGCGTGAGGGCCGGGCCCGAACCGGGCCGGGCAAAGGAAGACGGTCATGCGGTGGCTGGGAGACCGATCAGTGCAGAATGACGGAACCCTCCCGTGCCTTCGAACGAGAGGCGCGAAGTCCGGCATCCAGGCGGTGACCGGCCGGTACCGGAGTCCGCCTCCCTCGACTTCGCGGCGTTGCGTGCCGATTACTTTCGGAGCGTTGGCTTGGCTCCCTCCGCTAAAGGAACTTTTCCGCTGGGTGTCCGCGCCCGGTTCCCGAATCCTCCGCGGCCGATGCCTCGTTGGCTTTCATCCTCAGGCGCCGCCGGGGCCGCCACCCTCATCAGCCGGATCCTGGGCTTCGTCCGGGAGTCGGCCTACGCCGCCTTCATGGGCACCGGCCCGGTCGCGGACGCCTTCTTCCTCGCGTTCCAGATCCCGAACCTCTTCCGACGTCTGCTCGGCGAGGGCGCGCTGTCCTCGGCCTTCATCCCGATCTTCAAGGAGACCGAGCGGAAACATGGCGACGCCGCCGCATGGCGTGTCGGGCTCGCCTTCACCTGGATGGTGATCATCGCGACCGTCGCGGTGTGCCTCGTGATGCTGGTCTTCCTGTCGGTGATGATCTTCGCGTCGAACGTGGACGTGTACACCGAGCTGATGTTCCGGCTCATGCGCTGGATGCTGCCGTACCTGCCGCTGGTGTGCGTGGCGGCGGGATTCATCGGGATGCTGAACTCGCGGAACCACTTCTTCATGCCCGCGCTCGGGGCCACCATGCTCAACGTGGCCATGCTCGGCTCCGTCTGGTTCCTGGCTCCCCTGTTCGGCAAGGAACTCGACCACCGGGTCTTCGGACTCGCCATCGGCGTGGTGATCGCAGGATTCCTCCAGGCGGGATTCCAGGTGCCCTCCCTCTACAGGGAAGGGTTCCGGTTCCACTGGCTCGACCCTCGCAAGGAACCGGCCGTGAAGGAGATCCTGCACCGCGTCGGCCCGACCGTCCTCGGCGTCGCCGCGTTCCAGTTCAACACGGTCCTCTGCCAGGGATTCGCCTACAGCCACGGACGCGAGATCGTCTCGTCGTTCAACTACGCGGTGCGGCTGATGGAGCTGCCCCAGGGCGTCGTCGGGATCTCGCTCGCAACGGTGCTCCTGCCCGAGCTGAGCGCCTTGGTGGCGGACCAAAAGTACCCCGAGTTCCGCAGCACGCTTTCCGAAGGCCTTCGCCAGGTCTTCTTCCTCACCCTGCTGCCGGCGGTCCTGCTGCTGACGTTGGCCGAACCGATGGTGCGCCTGCTGTTCGAACGCGGCGAGTTCGTCGCCTCGTCGACCCAGCGTGTCTCGTTCATGCTCGCCTGCCTGACGCCCGGCCTGATGGCGTTCTCGCTGAACAACATCCTCGCACGCGCCTTCTACGCCCTCGGCGACACCCGGACGCCGATGCGCATCAGCCTCGCCGCGATCGCCGCGAACCTTGTCGCCGCCTTCCTCTCCATCAGCCTCTACCCGCGTGCCGGACTCGCCGTGGCCAACTCGTTCAGCGCCATCGTCAACTGCGTGCTGCTCTTCTACGGACTCCGCCGGGCCCAGCCGAAGTTCGCGTTGGCGCCGTTCCTTTCCCCGACTCTCCGAATGATCGCCGCCGGACTCGCCGCCGCCGTGATCGCCTACGCCGCACGCCTCGGATGCACCCGCTGGATCGGACACGCGTCCCTGCCCACCAAGATCGTCGAGGTGTTCATCCCGATCCTCTTCGCCACCGTCGCGTACGTCGGCGTCGCCCTGGCCTTCCGGATCCAGGAGGTCGAAGACGTCATCGAGGTCTTCCGCCGCCGCCGCGCCCGCAAGGCGGCTGCTAACGGAGCGTAGCGCAGGGAGCAGGGAGCTCCGAGCTCGGTCCTCTTCAGCGCTTCCCCCCTTCAACGCTTCCCCCCTTCAACGCTTCAACGCTTCGACCATTCAACCTCACCCAAACCCAGCTCTTGCCTGTCCTAGTGTCCTATGACACTTTGAACCCGTTCCCATGATCCTGCATGTCCATTTCACGTCCGGAGTGCCGGTCTACCTGCAGATCGTGCAGCAGGTGAAGGCCGCCGCTGCGGCCGGCGCCCTGCGGCCCGGCGATGCCCTGCCGTCGGTCCGGGTCTTGGCCGAGGATCTGCGGATCAACCGCAACACCGCCGCCCGGGCCTACGAGGAATTGGAGGCCGAAGGGGTCATCGAAACCCGTCGCGGCGCCGGATGCTTCCTCCGCGGTACCGGCCAGAGCCCGCTCCGGAAGGCGGTCCGCACCGAGCGCCTCGCCGCCGAGATCGACGCCCTCCTCGTCCAGGCCCACCACCTCCAGATCTCCGACGCCGACCTCCGTTCCCTTCTCGAGGAGCGGCTCGTCGCATTCCAGGAACGCCAATCGGCACCCTCATCCCAGGTTCCCACTCCCGCCCGTTCCACGCCGACCTGACCCGCATCCCACACCCCTTTCCCGCACGAGTCCCGACATCCCATCCGCATCGCCATGAGCACACCCGTCATCGAGATCCGCGACCTGGTCCACCGCTACGGCCGCACCGAAGCCCTCCACGGGCTTTCCCTCACCGTGGACGCCGGACGCTGCTACGGCTTCTTCGGACGCAACGGCGCCGGGAAGACGACGACCATCAAGTGCCTGTTGAACCTCCTCCGGCCCGACGCCGGCACGGTCCGGGTGTTCGGCCTGGACCCGGCCAGGGACGAGGAGGAGATCAAGTCGCGCATCGCCTACGTGCCGGACTTCGTCTCGTTCTATCCGTGGATGTCCGTCGCCGAGGCCCTGGAATACCAGGCCGCCTTCCGTCGCCGCTGGAGCCTGGAGATCCAGGCCCAACTGCTGGCGCGGTTCCGACTCGATCCCGACGCCCCGACCTCCGGACTCAGCAAGGGTCAACGCACCCAACTCGCCCTCGTCGGCGCCATCGCCGCGGAGCCTGACATGCTCATCCTCGATGAACCGACCTCCGGCCTCGACCCGCTGGTCCGTCGTGAGTTCATCCAGACCGTGATCGGCGCCTACCAGGAGGCGGATCCGGGGAACCGCACGGTGTTCGTCTCCACGCACCTGATCACGGAGTTCGAAGGCCTGATCGACCGGTTCACGATCGTGGACCAAGGCAGGAACATCCTCACCGCCGACGCGGACACGGCCCGCTCCGAGTACCGGCGTCTGCTTGCGGAGTTCGAGGCCGACGTGCCCGAGGCCGAGTGGATGCGGAAGACGCCACGGCTCAAACGGCGGGGACGGATCCTCGAATTGGTCGTCGGCCCGGAAGTGGACCCGGCCGCCGAGGAACTGCACCGGATGCGCCCGACCCGCATCCGCGAGGAAGCCCTGTCGCTGGAGGAGATCTTCATGAACGCCGTGCGTTGAGGTGCACCATGACCCTGACCTTCCAATTCCGGGCGCCGCGATTCCATCCCGCCTGGCTCGTTCCGCCGCTGGTGCCGCTGGCTCAATGGATCTTCGGCGGCCCCGGTGCCCCGTTGTCGCTCGTGGTGCAACTGGTCCTGACGCTGTTGATCTCGGCGGTCACGCTATACCTCGCCCGTGAGGACCGCACCCGGAACACCAACCGCTGGAGCAAGGAACTGAGGCTTCTGATGCCGCCGGCGGTCGGCACGTTGGTGATCCCGGCGGCGCTGCACAACGACCTCTCGGAATTGGCGATGATGCTCCACTGCGTCGGCTGTGTCTGGATGGGCGCGACGGTCTTCGGCGCGGAGTTCGAACACCGGACCCTCGGGCCGCTCCTCGCCCAACCCGTTTCCCGCAGACGCCTCTTCTGGGAGAAGACCGCGATCCTCGCCGTGCTGTGCGGCGCCGCCTGGTTGAACACGATGGCCTCGTTGGACCGGGCCCAAGGCTCCGTCGACTGGGTGATCGTCGCCGCGGCTCCGGCCCTCGCGGTGTCCACCGGTCCGCTGTTCAGCCTGCTCGGCCGCAGCACGCTTGCCGGCATGGTCTTCACCGCGACGGCGCCGATGCTGTTCCTGTTGGCCTCGATGATGGTCTCCGTCGCCATCCAGTCCGGCATGCCCGTGCTCTCGGTTCCACCCACCGCCGAGCAACTGAGGGCCATCGAACCGTACAACCGCGCCTTGGCCTTCTGGGGCGCCTGCCAGCCGTGGCTGCGGGCGCTCTACCTTCTGGCCGGGCCGTGGCTCGGATGGCTCTGGTTCCGCACCCTTTCGTGGCAGGACGGCGCCGCCGTGGCCCGCCCGCCTTCCGGTACCGTTGCTTCGCGCGCCCTGCTCACCCGATTGGTACGTCTCCTCGTTCCCGGCGATTTCGCGACCGCCCATCTCATCCGGAAAGAGATCCGGCTCCATGCGATCCCCTGGATGATCGCCGCTTTGACCACCGGACTCTGGATCCTCTGGATGATCGCCCGTCGGTTGGCCCCGGAAGGCGAACTCAAGGACGGCCTGAACGAGTTCTCACCGATCACGGTGATCGGCGGCATGCTCGGGGTTGTGGCGTTGCTGACCGCCGGGGCGGGTTCCGTGGCCGAGGAACGCGCCCTCGGCACGCTCGACTGGCAGGTGACCCAACCGGTGAACGCCCGTCGGCAATGGTGGATCAAGTCGCTGGTGGCGGTGGTCGCGGGGCTCGTCACCGGACTGGTCATCCCGGCGACGCTGCTCGCCGTCGGCTTCGGCCCGGAACGTTGGGAGAAGGAGGGCCTCGTGTTCGAGCTGCTGCCCACCGCGTCCTTTGCCACCGCCATCGCACTGGCCTTGGTCCTGGCCCTCTACGCCTCGTCGATCTGCCGGAACACCATGCGTGCCGTCGGGCTCACCGTCCTCCTCGGCGCGGCAACGCTGGGCTTGGTGTGGGCCGTGGCCATGCCGGGGGCCATGCTCCTTGAGTCGAGGTCCCAGGAGCTCCAGCGATCCTTCGCAGACGGGATCTCGTTTCTCGAGGCATTGCCGGCCGAGAATCCTTCGGACTATCAGCGGAGTCGGGTTCATCTTCAGGATTGGGCCACGGCGATGGTCTTCGCGGCCTGCGCCGTGGTCGGACTGATATGGGCCTGGCTGGCCCGGTCGAACTTCGCCCGGTCGTCCATGCCACCCGCCTTCCTGCGTAGCCAGTGGATCCAGCAGGCCGGAGTCGTGATCCTGCTCACCGCTCTCGGAGTCGGAGCCTTTGGTCAGCTGTTCCTGATGCAGCTGCAGACGGATTTTGCGTGGCATGAACGCTCTTCCTTGGGCCGGCTGGACAAAACCCTGCGCAAACTGGCCGTGAACGGTTCGTTGCCAGCACCCGTGGCGGCATGGCTTCAGGTACCCCCGCGCTCCCCGGAGGAGGTCTATCGGACGATCGTCCAACGGGACGGAGCGAGCGCCGCCAGCAGCCTGGGAAACGCGCTCCGTGGAGAGGTCCTTTGGATCGAGTCGCGACTGAAATCCCATCTCACCACGCCCAAGGGGACGTTGCCGGAGGAGATCCGCGGAGCCCTGGGTATCGCGGCAACCTCGCCCGAGGACGCCGGATTCGAGTTGATCCGACGTCTGGGACCGAAGGATGCCCGTGAACTCGTTGCACGCCTGCCGGACAAACGTGCCCGTTCGGTCCCACCGATGACGAAGCCCGGGATGACCGCCCCAGGCCCAGGGGACATGATCTCTCCGGAGCTCCGCCGGCGCTACAACCTCCCCGATCCGCCTCGCCAATGACGTTCCGCGTCGGCCGGCGACCAGCACTTTCTCCTCCCGGGTTTCATTCGGTCGACCGCAGTCTCACCCCGTGATTCCCGGGCGCCTGACGTTCCTCCTGCTCCTCGCGTCGCTTCTCCACGCGGTCCCGGCCCGGGCCGAAGCGACCGGCTCCACAAACCGAGCCCGGCTCGATTCCATCATGGGGCCGTTCCCCGACGCGGCGCGTCGGGTTCCCGTCACCTGGAGGGTCCTGTCCTCCACGAACGGCCCGGGCTGGGTCCTGCAGGACATCCGCTACACCGTGGATCCCGGTGACGGGGCGCCTGCATGGCTTCTCCTGCCGGCCGCAGCCACGACCAATTCGACACGCGCCTTCCCGGCGGTGCTCGCCCTCCACCAGACCCACGCCGCCGGCCGGAACGTGGTGGTCGGACTCGGACACTCTCCCGACGACGAATACGGGCTGGAGCTGGTCCGACGCGGCTACGTCGTGCTGGCGCCGTCCTACCCGCATCTCGCGGAATACGCCCCGGATCTGTCGAAGTGGAACAGCGGCACGATGAAGGCCATCTGGGACAATTCCCGCGGCCTCGACCTGCTCGCCTCCCTGCCCTGCGTCGCCACCAACCGCGGCTTCGGCGTCATCGGCCATTCTTTGGGCGGCCACAACGGACTGTTCACCGCCGCCTTCGATCCCCGCCTGACGGCCGTCGTCACGAGCTGCGGCTTCGATTCCTTCCGCGACTACCAGGACGGACGCGAGGACCTCTGGCAGCGGGGACGCGGATGGTGCCAGGACCGCTACATGCCGCGGCTGGCGGAGTACCGCGGGAAGCTCGACCGGCTTCCCTTCGATTTCGCTGACGTGCTGTCCGCCATCACGCCTCGGCCGATCTTCGTCAACGCGCCCCGGGGCGACTCCAATTTCCGCTGGCGCTCCGTGGACCGGGTCGTGGAGGACGTGGTCCGACGCGACGCCGGACGCGCCCGGATCACCGTCGAACACCCGGATGTCCCCCACTGCTTCCCGCCGGAGCAACGTCGTCAGGCCTACGACCTGTTCGATCGCGTGCTCAGGAACTGAACGGCCGTGGAACCCGGTTTCGATCGGATGTCCCGGAAGGAGCCATCCGCCGCGGACCGTTCCGGACCAAAAGAAATTCCGCGGCCTCCGGCCCCTGCGACAGCCATTGTCCGTGGGCATGTCCCAGGATGTCGGCATGATGAACACGACGATGGAGTTGGAGCCGGGCGATGTGGTCGAGGTGAACGCGGCGGGAACGCTGCCGTTCGGGTTGTCGGACGGATTTCAGGTGCGGCTGGTACGGGTGCTCGACTCGGCGCGCCGGCTGGTGGAACGCGAGGGTCGGGAATGGGTGCTGGAAATCGGCCAGATCCGCGCCCTGCACTTCCGCAAACCGTCACCGGACTGCCGGCGTGACCGGAATGGCTTGGCGACGCGGGAGACCGCGCCGTCGCAACCGGCACGTCGGGCGTGGAATCCCCCGGCGATCTGGAATCACCGCCTCGCCAAAGGCCACTGAACGGCCGTCGCGGTTTCGGCGGAAAGGAGGTGGCCAGGTCGTTGAAGGCCCGGAATCGGAAGACCCGGAACCGGATCAACCACGCGAAGGAAGTCCAAGACGCTTCGCCACCTCCTGGGCCAGCAACTCGTAGGCGGCCGCGCCGGCGCTGTAGGGATCGTAGGTGGTGATCGGCTTGCCGTGGCTCGGGGCCTCGGCGAGGCGCGTCGTGCGCGGGATGACCGTGTCGAAGACCGTCTCCCCGAAATGCTGGCGCACCTCGGCGACGACGCCCTGGGCCAGCTTGGTCCGGCCGTCGTACATGGTCATGAGCACGCCGAGGATCGCGAGGTCGGGATTGATCCCGCCGTCCCGCAGCTGGTTGAGGATCCGCGTGATCATCGCGATGCCTTCCAGGGCGTAGTACTCGCACTGGAGCGGCACGAGAAGCCGGTCGGCCGCGGCGAAGCAGTTGAGGGTGAGGATCCCGAGCGAAGGCGGGCAGTCGATGAGGATGACCTCGAAGCGCACGGAATCGCGGAGGGGCTTCATGGCGTTCTTGAGCCGATGGAGGTAGTCCTCGGCCCGGGCCAGCTCGACCTCGGCACCGCAGAGGTCCACCTCGCTGCCGATCAGGGACAGGTTCGGCAGCGCCGTGGCGCGGACACGTTCCTCCAGGGTCCCCTCGCCGAGCAGCGGACGGTACACGGAGCCGCCCTCGAGCTTGTCCAGGCCGAGACCGCTCGTGGCGTTGGCCTGGGAGTCCATGTCGATGAGCAGCACCGGGTGCCCCAGGGCCGCGAGGGCGGCGGAGAGGTTGACGCTGGTGGTGGTCTTGCCGACGCCACCCTTCTGGTTGGCCACGGCGATGACATGAGACGGCATGGGCGGAGAGTCGGGCGAGGCGGCCCCATGGCGCAAAGGGAAACGCGCTCCCGGATGCCGGAAGCCGGTCGAGGTTCCGATTCGGCTTCCGATTCGGACCGGGGACGGCAGGCTTCGCCGCGACCATGGCCGAGTCGCCGACATCCAGCACGCCCCCGCCGCGTGAGAACCTGCTGCTGAACCTCGCCTGCAATGTCTTCCTGCCCGGATTGATCCTGGACAAGTTGAGCAAGGCGGACCGGCTCGGGCCGCTCTGGGCGCTGGTGGTGGCGTTGTCGTTGCCGCTCGGTTACGGCATCTGGGACTGGTTCCTGCGCCGCAAGTGGAACCTCTTCTCGATCCTGGGCATCGTGGGAACGCTCGCGTCGGGCGGGCTCGGCGTCGGCACCCACCTCGGCTGGTGGCGCGCGACCGCCCTGTGGTACGCGATCAAGGAGGCGAGCATCCCCGCCCTCATCGGGATCGCCATCCCGGTCTCCCTTCTGGGCGGAAAACCGCTCGTCCGCGAACTGCTCTACAACGACCAGGTGCTCGACACCCGCCGCGTCGCGGACGCGCTCCGGGAACGCCAGGCGGAAGCCGGCTTCCAGCGGCTGCTGGTCTCCTCGTCCTGGCTCCTCACCGTGTCGTTCCTGCTCAGTGCCGCCCTCAACTTCGGGCTCGCGATGTGGCTGTTGAAGGCCGAGCCGGCCTCGGAGGAATGGAACCGTCAGCTCGGCCGAATGAGCTGGATGTCCTGGCCGGTGATCGTGGTGCCCAGCATGGGGATGATGATCTGGGCCCTCATGCGGCTGCTGAACGGCATCCAACGCCTCACTGGTCTGAAGCCGGAGGAGCTCTTCCACGCGCCTCCTCCCAAGGCGAAGGCCAAGTGAGCCCATGCGGGGAAGCCCCTCACGCCAAGACGCCAAGATGCGAGGGAACGCGAAGGAAACCTCGGCTTTTGTTGGGCACAGCAGAACGCCGGCTGGTGTCCGCCGATTTGGCTCTGGATCCGGATTCCCGTTGGTGCCTTGGCGATTCCGGGTGGGGTCACGTCTCGCAGGCATTGAATGGGGCCAACTGAATTGCGGAACAGCGCGTTGAAGGAACACCATGTCATGGCCCCAGTAGAAGTCCTCCGCGACGAGATCGCACGCCGCCTGCCCGAGGCGTTCGAACTGCTGCGCGCGATGGTCGGGATCAACAGCTGGACCCGGAATCCGGAAGGCGTCGCACTGCTGGCCGCGTTGACCTCCGAGGCCTTCGCCCCGTTGGGGTTCGTGGCCGAGTCGGTTCCATCGGTCGTTCCCGGCTATGGCAGCCACCTGTTCCTGTCGCGTCCGGAGGCTTCCGTGGCGCCCGTTTCACTCGGGCTCGTCTCGCATCTGGACACGGTGTTCCCGCCGGAGGAGGAGGAGCGCAACGGGTTCCGGTGGCTCCGCGAAGGCGACCGTGCCTACGGACCCGGGACCGAGGACATCAAGGGTGGCACGGTGATGATCTGGCTGGTGTTGCACGCGCTGCGTGCCGCGGCGCCCGGGGTGTTCGGCGGGACGCGCTGGGTGGTCGGGCTCAACGCCGCGGAGGAGGAGCTTTCGCCGGACTTCGGACCGGAGCTGGTCCGACGGCTGGGTCCGGGCGCCCGCGCAGCGCTGGTCTTCGAGGCGGAGGGAAGCCGTGGGTCGATGCGCCGCCTGGTCCGGGCGCGCAAGGGACGTGGAACGTTTCGCATGTGGGCGGACGGACGTTCCGCCCACGCCGGTGTCGACCACGCCCGGGGCGTGAACGCCATCGCCCAACTCGCCCGGCGCATCCTCCAAGCAGAGGCGCTGACCGATCCCGCCCGACTGCTGACCGTCAACGTCGGCCGGATCGAAGGCGGCGGCGGCTTGAACCGAGTGCCCCAGTCGGCGTTGGCCGAGGGTGAATTCCGGGCATTCGATCCCGCCGCCTACGCTTCGGCCCGCGCCGGTTTGCTCGCCTTGGCCGGCACCGGTGACGTGCGAAGCCGTGCCGACGGACATCCGGCCGAGGTCCACGTCCGGATCGAGACCGAGACCGCACCCTGGCCGTTGAATCCCGGGACCGAGGGGCTGCTCCAGCACTGGATATCGACGGCCACCGGGCTGGGCATCCCGATCGAGGGCGAGGAACGCGGGGGACTCAGCGACGGCAACCATCTTTGGGATTCCGTTCCGACCCTCGACGGCCTTGGTCCCGCCGGAGGGAATGCCCACTGTTCGGAACGCAGCGCCGACGGCTCGAAGGTGCCCGAATACGTCGAGCTCGGATCCTTCGCGCCGAAAGCTCTGCTCAACGCCGCGGCCTTGGTCCGCCTATTCCAGCCAGTTTCCTGATTGTGAACGGGCGGTGGGACGCGGTCCAACTCCGCCGTTGCCCGGTTTGGGACCGGGTGCGTATCGTTCAACCGGATGGTCGTGGGGCCGTCCGAGCCGATGAGACACTACCTCGATTTCGAAAAACCGATCGCGGAACTGCAGCGCAAGCTCGACGAATTGCGGGCGCATCCGGAGACCGATTCCTTGGGAATCAGCTGGGAAGAGGAGATCCAGGGCCTCGAACGGAAGATCCTCGAGGCCCAGAAGCAGCTCTACTCCAACCTGACCTCCTGGCAGCGGGTGCAGTTGGCGCGGCACCCGCGTCGTCCCTACACCTTGGACTACCTCCGGACCGCGTTCACCGAGTTCGAGGAACTGCACGGGGACCGGTTGTTCTCCGACGACCGGGCCATGGTCGGCGGGTTCGCCAAGTTGGG
>CAMASJ010000051.1 GCA_945860685.1 Akkermansia muciniphila | reverse complement strand
GATGCTCGACACGGTGTTCGTGCCGGAGAGGTTGCACCGTCGGGTGGACGAGATGGCGGCGCTGCTGCGTCCGGTGGTCGCCGAGGAATCGCCGGTCAAGGCCGCCCGCTTCGAACAGGCCGTCACCGCCCTGCGGCCCGCCGATCCGTCCACGGACGGACCCCGATCCGGCTGGAACCGTCCTCCGCATCCGCTGAAGTGGTTCGTCACGGAACGCAGCCGCTCGGTCCGCGCCCAGCTCGCCGGCGAGGAGGAGGGCGTCCAGCCGGTCCGGCGGCGATAGGTATTGATGCCCGGGTTGGGGTTTCCCCGAGGCTGTTGCCAAGGCGGACCTCACGCCAAAACGCAAAGCCGGCAGGCATTCTTGATTCGGGATCTGCGATTCCTGATTTCCCACAGGTAGCCGTGGCCGCCAGGCTGCGGACTTCCCTTCATTCCCCGATCCGGTATCCGCCGACGGACCCCACGCCAAAACGCAAAGCAGCCAAGCATTCGCGATTCCGGGCCTGCGATTCCCGATCCTCCGCAAGTAGCCGCGGCCGCCAGGCTGCGGACTTCCCCTGATTCCCAGATCCGACATCCGCCGACGGGACCTCACGTAAAGAACGCAAAGGCGCCAACGCTACGTCGGTTTGGGGAGCTGGAATTCGATCCCCGTTGGGTGATCGGTTTCACAACGGGAAACCCGCGGCTTCCTCCCCGTTCCCCAGAGGCTTTGCGGCTTTGCGTGCCGATCCCAACTGCATCGTTTCGCTCAGGAGACGGACTTTGCCGGGGCGGCGGTAGGTCCAGCAGGCCAAGGCGCCTGCGAAGCCGATCGCCGCGTAGGTGCTCGGCTCGGGAATCGGCGGCGCAACGAGGTCGAATCCGAAGGCGTCGATGACCATGTCCGTACCGTTGACCTGCGGGCTGAACTGCACGGTGAGCGAGGTCATGTCGTCGAACGGCGTGCCCACCGTGGTCAGGCTCGCGAGGCTGATGTGTACCAAGCCGGCCAAGACCGGAAGCGTCCCGGTCGCGGTGGCCGATCCGTCGGCGCTGAGGATGGTCAGGGTGTAGTCCGTGTCCTTGCCCAATTCCGTGTTCTGGAGCAGGTAGCTGAACGAGGTCGCGCCGGACAGGCTGAGGTTGTAGGCGGGCAGGGTGTACTGGAAGGTCAGTATCGACCTCATGAGCGCGCCGTTGTCGTAGACCAGCACGTCGAGATTGTTGCCGCTGGAGGCGCTTCCGGTTCCGGCGGCGACTCCGATGGACACCTGGCGGTTGACGCCAAGGATGCCGGAGTCGCCCAGGATCGGAGTGGGCCCTGCCGCGAGCGGCCCTCCGGTGTTCACGCTGAAGATGGAACTGTTGAAGTTGTCGAGGACCGTGGTTGCTGCGGAAGCGACGGGCACGAGTAGCAGCGATCCGGCAAGCAGGGTCGCGGCCGACGTGAGTGATGTTCTGCAGATGTTCATTTTCATGGGGCTTGGGCTCTGGAGCTTCGGCTGGAATTTTTCGCCGAAGACGGGCTCCTCGGCGTCCGGATCCTCCGCCCTGTGACGCCTCCACGGCATGGGGTGTTTCCCTTACGACCCCGATCGTTCGACCGGGGACCACGGGGATCGCGCGGATCGCTTCCCGGACCTGGACTGGAGCCTCTGCCTTCAGACCCCAGCCGTCAGGGCAGGGGCGATTGCCCGGGGTGACATGTGGCGGGGCTTGATGCAGTTTCGAGGACATGTGTGGACGCTATTCCCTCGCACGCGGCGAAGCGCCGTGGTCCTTCGCGGAGGTGCGTTTGGAGTGGAACGGCCAGGCGCGTTACAACGTGGGTCCGATGCAGCGGGCCCCTGTGATCCGCCGTCGGGGAGGGCGCGCCGAGATCGACGAGCTGACCTGGGGCCTGATCCCTTCCTGGAGCCGCGACACCACCATCGCAGCCCGTTGCATCAACGCCCGCAGCGAGACCGTGGCCTCCCAGCCCGCGTTCCGGTCTGCGTTCGCCCGTTCACGGTGCCTGGTCCCCGCCGACTCGTTCTACGAGTGGCAGGCCGAGGGACGGGTCAAGCTTCCCTGGCGTTTCCTCAGGAAGGACGCGACCCCGCTCCTCTTTGCCGGACTCTGGGAGTCCTGGTGTCCGCCCACCGAACCGGAGCGTCCGGTCGAGACCTTCACGGTCCTCACCACCCGGCCGAGCGGTGACATCCTGCCCGTCCACGACCGGATGCCGGTGATCCTCTCCGGATCGGCGGCCGCCGACTGGCTGGATCCGGAGAAGGGTGCCGAGCAGCTGCTGCAGCTCTGCGTGCCGCTTCCGGAGGGAACCCTGCGCCGGTATCGGGTGACGCCGAGGATGAACTCGGTGGCCTTCGACACACCGGAGTGTCTTCTTCCCGTGGAGAGCCAGGCAGAACTCTTCTGAGCCGCCCCAGAAGTGCCCGGCGGAACGATTCGGAAGGAGGCCGCAGGTCCCACGGGGACCAAGCAGACGCCCATCGGTGATTGGAATCATGGCCACGGATCTGGGATTGGGGAATGGGGGAGAGTCCGCGGCCTGGTGGCCGCGGCTACCTGCGGGGAATCGGGAATCTCGGATTCGGGATTGGGGAATGGAGGGAGGTCCGCAGCCTGGCGGCCGCGGCTACCTGCGGACGATCGGGAATCGTGGATTTGGGATTGGGGAATGGCGCGAGGTCTGCAGCCTGGTGGCCGCGGCTACCTGGGGGAATCGCGAATGCCTATCCCCCTTCTCGGAATGCATTTCGCCACTTTCCTGCCCAGGACCCGGTGACAGGACGGAGTTCCGGACTATGTCTCCTCCAACCGGTTCGAGGCCGACTTCCCTCCATGGAGCGGCTCCCGAAAGGGTTTGGTTTTCGTCCGCAAAGGGTTGGCAAAGGGGTCTTGCTGGCGGCGGGGTGCGGACATTCTGCTGCGGTTGGTCCCGCCGCACATCTGAGCGCCCGGGTGAGGACGTCGTTGACCCCATCACCAGGAGGGGCGGCCGCAAGGTCGCCCCTCTTCTCTTGGCTCCGGTTCAGCAGGCCGCTGGGACGGTCTCCGGTGCGGCGAGCACCGCCTTCAACACATCCTCGGCCGAGTAGTGGTCGGCGCCGTCCGCCAGGAAGCGTCCCAGCAGGCAGAGGTCGTCCCCGGCGGTCAGCAGGGCCGGCTCGACGTAACCCGTCGACTGCGTCTGACCGAGTCCGATGGTGGCCAGCAGGCCGTTGCAGACGCACTTGCGTCCGACCGTGTCCTCACGTTCCCCGCCCTTCATGACATAGATGTCCTCCGGCTCGCCGGGGCAGCGGTATCCGAGGCTTCCGTCCTCCTTGCGAAAGGCGCGGCGCAGGTAGCCGAGGTCGCAGAGGCGTCGGCGGTCTGCGAAGATCCCGGGGTCCGACAGGGTCCCTTCGAGTTGGGCCACCTTGAACGGGAAGCCGGTGGGCGAGGCGAGCGGGTCGGTGAAGACCTCCACGGAGGCGTGGCGAACGCCGGCGAGCACGCGGGCCTTGATCGAGGGCTCGATGCCGGACTCGTCGCAGAAGGCGAACGCAGTACCGATCTGGACACCGGCGGCCCCTTCGGACAGTGCTTCGGCCAGGCGCTCCGGAGTGGCGTAGGAACCGGCCAACCAGAACGGGAGACCCAGATCGCGGAACTTCGCGAGATCCGGGACGTCCCGCGGACCGTAGACCGGTTCGCCGCGTTCGTTGAGGTTGAGCACACCGCGGGGCGGGGCGTTGTGGCCGCCGGCCGTCGGCCCTTCCACGACGAAGCCGTCCACGCGCCCGCTGGCCTTCCGGGCCAAGGTGATGGCGAGGACGTTGGACGAGACGATCGGCAGGAATTTCGGCCGCGGCAGCGTGGGTGGCGTGCCCTCAAGGAGTTCGTCCGGCGAGAAGGTGCAGTCGATCTCGCCGCCCGGACCCGAGGCCTCGACGTCGAGGCGCATCTGGACCGTCTCGCCCCGGGCAAGCTGGTCGAGGATGCCCGGGATCGCCATCGGGATGCCGGCTCCCATCAGGACGTAGTCGACGCCGGCGAGCATCGCGCCGAACAGGGACGGCAGCGTGGGAAGCTGGATCTTCTGGAGGAAGTTGATGCCGACGACTCCGGAGTGCCCTTCCTTGGCGAGGAAGACCTCGACGAAGTTGGCCGCGACCAGGAGTTCGAGCTGGGCTCGGGTGGGACGGTGGGTGAGCAGGGAAAGACCCTTGTACGGCTGGCCTGAGGCCAGGCCGCCGGGGTGGAAATGGTTCTGAAGCACCCGTTCCGCGATGCCGCGATGTGGGAACTGGGCCAGCGCATGCCGCATCAGGCCGTCGGCGTCGCCGTCCTGGAGCCGCCGCGACAGGATGACATCCAGCGCGGTGCCGGAGACGACACCCATCTGGCCGAGTCGGGAGACCGCGCGGGCGAGCCGCCAGTTGGAGACGCCGGCACCCATGCCGCCTTGGATGATCATTGGATTGGACATTTCACGGGTCCGGCCACGCGGGATGGGGCGAACCCGTCCAGTTGCTACAGGAATTGCCAAGGGCCAGACCAACCGTGGGTTGCCCGGCAGGCGCTTTGCATTGCCCGTGGGTTGGATTGCCTCGCGGCAGCACGGGTCCATGGTGGCCCCATGGCACGTCTCTTCATTCCCGTACTCGCGTTGGTGGCCATCGTCGGCACCGGATGCCGTACCGAGCCAAGGAGGGTGGATTCGGCGGCCCCGCTCGAGCAGGCGTTGGAGCGCTTCCAGGGCCGTCCGGGCCTGGCTCCGGGAAGCGCGGAGGAAACGGCGGCGATAGCCCGGTTCCGGAATTTCCTCTCCGAGTTCACGCCGGAGTCGATCGAGGCCAAGGCCCCGGCGGTCTACGCGGCGGACGCGCATTTCAACGACACGCTCGTGATCCGAGACGGCAACCCGGCCATCGTCGCTTATCTGCTGGCCACGGCCCGGTCCGCGGAATCCGTGACAGCCAAGGTGGACGACGTCACCCGGGCCGCCGACGGCACCTACTACTTCCGGTGGACGATGGAGGTGCGGATGAAGCGAATTGGGAAGGGGCAGGTGATCCGGACTCCTGGGATCACCCGGGTGCGCTTCGATGCCGAGGGCCAGGTGTTGGTGCACCAGGACTATTGGGACAGCGGTGCCGGACTCTGGGAGCATGTGCCCGTGCTGGGCCGTGGAATCCGCGGCATCCGCGCCCGGCTCTGATCCCCGATTCTCCGCATGTAGCCGCGGCCGCCAGGCTGCGGACTCCCTCCATTCCCCAATCACGAATCCGAGTTCGCGAGCGCGGTCACAGATGGGTGTTCGGTTCCACCAGGGTAATCCTCCCCAATACCCGTCGGCATTGCGGCCTTGCGTGCCGATCCCCTCAGTGCAGTTGGCACCCTGGGGCTTGTCCCGTCGTCAACCGCCCGACATCGTTGATCCGTGGGAGGCGAACAGGATTCACGCGTCGGATCCGCAGGCGGCGTTTCGTTGCCGCGGCCATTGGGTGCCTATCTGCTTCTGGAGGAGATCGGCCGCGGTGGCAACGGAGTCGTCTTCAAGGCCCGCCAGCCAGTCCTGAATCGTCTCTGTGCGGTGAAGATGCTCCTGGGTGGGGAGTTCGCTGGTCCCGACGCTGAGTTGCGGCTGAGGGCGGAGGCTGCGGCTGCGGCAAGCCTCGACCACCCGCACATCGTCGGCATCTATGAGGCCGGCGTGGAGGACGGGCTCCTGTACTTCTCGATGGAGTACGTGCCGGGCCACACGCTGAACCAGTTGGTCCGGGCCAACATGCTCCCGGCGGATAAGATCGCCCGCTACGTCCGCGACATCGCCCGCGCGATCGACTACGCCCATTCCCGAGGCGTTCTGCACCGCGACCTGAAGCCGACCAACGTCATCATCGACGGCAACGACCAGGTCCAGATCACGGACTTCGGCCTGACCAAGGGGGTGCACGAGGCCGACCACACGACGGACGGCGCGGGTTCGCCCAACTTCATGGCGCCCGAGCAGGCCAGCGCGGCGTTCGGCCAGACCGGGGTGCGGACGGACGTCTTCGGCATCGGGGCGATCCTCTATTTCCTGCTGACCGATCGGCCGCCGTTCCGGTGCGAGACGCTGGCGGCGACGTTGCAGGCGGTGATCCATGCGGATCCGAAGCGGCCGAGGGAGTTCCGGACCGGTGTCCCGCGCGATCTCGAGACGATCTGCATGAAGTGCCTCGAGAAGCGGCCCGCTCGGCGCTATGCAACGGCGGGCGAGGTTGCCGAGGAATTGGACCGCTTCCTGAGGGACGAACCGATCCTGGCTCATCCGGTCGGACCGCTGGAACGGGGGTTGCGGTGGTGTCGGCGTCATCCTGCGCTCGCGGGATTTGCCACCGCGACCGCGGTTCTCCTGGGCACTCTTGCAGTCGGCGGACCGGCCATGGCGCTGCGTCTCCGGCACCAGCGCGACTTCACCCGGCGGAACCTCTATGCGGCCGACATGGCGGCCGCCTTCCAGTCGCTCGAGGGCGGTGGCGAGCGGCAAGTCCATGAGTTGCTCGACCGGTATCGCCCGGAGAACCAGGACGGCCTGGACCTGCGCGGATGGGAATGGTTCCACCTGGCCCACCGGACCCGCGACCGGAGCGTCGCGTTGATCGGCACCAATGAAGCCACGCCAACCGTCCTGCGGCTCATGCCGGATGGGAAACGTGCGCTCGTGGCCGATTTCGGCGGGCGTCTCGCCCTGTGGGAACTGGGTTCCCGGAAGAAGGTCTGGAGCCGCATCGTCCGCACAAACGCCTCCTCCATGTTCGTGGTCTCCCCGGATGGCCGGCTCGCCTGCGTGATCGACCGTCTGGAAGGCTCGACGAACACCCAGGTCCGTGTCCTCGACGCGGAATCCGGTGCGCCTCTGGCCGAGCACCGGACACCGGGCCTGGCCACGCCGTTCGCCGTGACGCGGGACGGAACCGTATGGCTGCAAGCGGGCCGGGAGTTGCGCCGGATGGGGATCCGCGACGGCCGCCCCGGCGCATCGATGTTGCTGCGGACCAACGCCACCGACCTTGCGGTGGCGCTGTCGCCGGACGGCCGTTGGATCGCCGCAGCCCTCGAGGGCAACGAGCTGCAGATCTTGCCGGCGGAAGCCGAGGGAGCGTCCCGCTTCGCCCGCGACATCCATCGTCCCGGTCCCATCGGCGCCGGGGCCGTTGCGGTCGCGTTCAGTCCGGATTCGAGCCGGGTCGCGACCTGCGGACGCGACGGTTCGGTCGGGATCTGGTCCGTCCCGGACGCCCGACTGGTCGTCCGGCTCCAGGCCCATCCGGACCTGGTGGTGTCGGCCGACTTCTCCGGCGATGGCAGCCGCATCGTGACCGGCGGCCGCGATTCGGCGATCCGGGTCTGGAGCCTTCCCGATGGGTCCCTCGTCTCCGAACAGAAGGGCCGGCATTCGCTGTTACGGTATGCGGTGGTCCTGCCCGGGAGCCGGGAGTTCGTGACCACGGCCGACGACAATGCCATCCGGCTCTGGAACCTGCAGCCGGAGCCCGACCAGACGGTCTTCACCAACCTTCCCGCCCGCGTGGTGGCCGTGGGATTGATCCCGGATGGAAAGCACTACGGCTGGGCCCGCGCCGACGGCACCGGTGGCTTCGCCGAGATCGCCACCGGAAAGACCTTCATGACCGGCGGGGCCGACAACGGCACGCAGGTCACCGGTGCGGCCGCGGCGAGTCCGGATGGACGGGTGCTGATGGCCCGGCTGCTTGCGGACGGCCGCGTCCAGCTCGCGAACATCGAGAAGGGGCCATTGACGGAATGGCGGATCCCCAACTGGTCCTTCGCCGGGCAAGGGCAGGGCGGCCAGGTGCAGTTGGACATCAGCCAGGACCTCCGCCATCTGGCGGTCGCGGATCCGGTGCAGGGCATCGGCGTCTTCGAAGCGCAGACCGGGCGGCCTCTGGGCCGATTCCAGTCGCCCGGATTCCTCGCCATCGCGCTCGCACCGAAGCAGCTGCGCGTGGCCCACTCCGGCCGGGTCGGCGGACCGCGGATCCGGGACCTCGCCACCGGAGTCGACCTCGAGATGAAGGCCGAGGCGGGATTCCGCCAGAACATCGCCTTCAGTCCCGACGGCCGGCATCTGCTGACCGCGGGACTCGACGGCGTGGTGCATGTCTTCGATTCCGAGACGGGAGCGCTGGTCCATCGGTTGACCGCGCGGGCCACGGGACTCATCTACGTCGCGGCCTCGCAGGACGGCTCACGGGTCGCGGCGGGTTCGGTGGACGGGGTCGTCAGCCTTTGGGACATGCAGACCGGACGTGCGATCGGGACGCTTTCCGGCCACCGGAGCCCGGTGGGCAGCATCGAGTTCCTCCCGGATGGTCGGCTGGTCACGGGCGGTTCCGATTCGATCCGCTTCTGGCCTGCGCCGGGATGGGTGGGTTCCGCGGGTTCATCCCCGGGACGTTGAAGCCGTCGGTGGCTTACGGCATCGGGGCGGGGAGTTCGGAGAGCAGGCCGGGCCGTTGAAGCCGGTTCCAGGACCAGGCGATCACCCCGAGCAGCACCGCCCAATCCAACAGGCAGGGAAGCACGGCCGGCAAGAGCACCGATACTCCCATCACCGACAGGAAAGCCTGGGCGGAGTTCGGGGAGCGGAGGCCCCTCCATGCGGAGAACGCGGATACGGCGTGGTAGCGGAGGACCAGCCCGACCGCCTGGAACAGAACCATGCCGATCGGACCGGCATCGAATCGGTCCGGACCGCCTGCGAGGCGCGAAGCAAGGATGCCATGGATCAGCAACAGGAACGAGGTCGCTACAAGGGAGAACACGACCGGCATCGCGGCGGTACGGCCGAGTCCACGGAGCAGGAGCGGGATCTCGCGGTGGTCCGGGGAGCTGAAGACCGGCGTGCCTTGGAGCAGCTCCAGCATCCCGGTTTGGTGCAGGGTCTGGATGGCGTCCGTGCGGTGCCACGCCAACACGGACAAGGGAACCATGTTGAGGAAGACCGAGAGGACGATCGGCACCTGGTTCCATCCGGCATCCGCCCACGGCAGGAGCAACAGCAGCGCAGCCATGCAGGCGGGCGGAAGCATCAGGAGGATCCGCGGCACGCGGCCCAGAGGGAAGAGGATGGAGAGCGGATGGGTCCCGTCGGCCGCCGAGAGGCGCCCGCGCCCCCTGCGACGGTTTCGAGGTCTGGAGTCAGAAACGTTCGCCGTATCGCGGACGAGACGGCGTGCGCCGCAGGCGGCGACCCCGACGAAGACGACGATGAATGCGAGTATCAGCCCGCCGCCGAAATGGAACGCGTCCGGATTCGCGCGGTATGCGTTGTCGTCGGCCGCCTGAAGCAGACGGAACGGCGAAGCGCCAAGCCAGGCGGGATGGAGCCGCCACGGAGCGGTCAGGCCGGGAAGCTGGAAGACGTCGACGATCGGCGGGACCAGATTCCAGACCAACATCAGGAGAAGGGAGGCCGAGAACGTCGCCCGACGAGTCCGCAGCCAACAGGAAGCCGCGAGACCGACGGAGAGGGAGCCGAGGGCGGTGAGTCCGTGCGCGATGGAGACGCGGAGCAGCATGCCCGGGGTGACCCCGCCGAGCAGGAGGCAGATCCCCAGGATCGGCACCACACCGAGGAGCAGGGGAAGGAACTGGACCGCGGCACCGGCCAGCTTGGCGCCGACCACCTCGAGGGGACCCACGCGGGAGAGGAAGAGCAGACCAAGGGTGCCTTCCCTCCGTTCGCGGCTCACGGCGTCGGAGGTGGTCACCGACCCGAGGAAGAGTGCGGCCAGCCAGGTGGCAAGGCTGAGGAAGCCGAAGAGCCCGGCGCCGCCGATGGCGCTCCACCGGGTGACGCCGAGGAACGCCAGCCACACGGCGGCGACGAGGACCATCAGCGCATGGATCGAAAACCGGAGCCACCACCCCTTCCGGTCGCGGGCGGCCACCAGCAGTTCACGGCGGATGAGAGGCAGATGGAGCACGATTGGGTGCGGCCGTCCGGAACCGGGTCAGGGCTTCGTCCGGAAAGTCCGTGAGAAGCCGGTCGCCGGAATCGAGACCGTGTAGCTCTTCGTGTCGGCGGCGACGCTGCAGCGGATGATCCGACCGCCGGAGGGCGTGAAGTTGGCGATGTGGCTTTCGACGGTGTTGTTGGTCGAACCGTCGGGCCGGGTGTTGCGGTGGACCTGAAACAGCGCCTCGAGGTTCGGCAGGGCCCGTAGGTTGGCCAACACCTCGCCGGAGGTCCCCTTGGTCGGACCGTTGTTCATCACGGCCACCCGCGGGTTCAGCGCCTGGATCAGTCGGGGATGGTTGCTGACGTCGAAACCGTGGTGGGTGACCTGGTAGAGGTCCACCTCGGGGACGAGCACCTTGGGCCAGACCAGCTTCGCCTCGGTGTTCCAGGTGAGGTCGCCACCGTCGAAGAACTGGAAGTCGCCGAAGGACAGGATCCAGGCGGAACTGTTGGCGTTGTCGGAATTGTCCGGCGCCTTCATGACGGGTTCGGAATCTCCGGCGGTGGCGGTGCGGAGACCGGCGGCCGGAGCGGCCGGGGTCTGCCGGGTGATGACACAGCGCAGGCTCAGCGGGAGCGTGCCGGAAGCGAGCGGAACGGAGGTGCCGGGATCGACCCTGTTGCGGGTGCCCAAGGACATCGAGCGGTAGGGTTTGCTGGTCAGGGGCCAAGTGGAATTGCGGTTGCCGTCGGGATCGGTGTCGGGCAGGCCGTTGTCCCAGAGGTTCCCCACCGGCACGGCGGCCGCGACTTCCGCGGCCCCGCCGAAGTGGTCGATGTGCATGTGGGTGATGACCATGTGGTCCAGCCGCTTCAGGCCCGCGACGTTGGTGAGCACATCCAGGATTCTCCCGGAGTCGCGCCCGCCGGGATTGCCGGTGTCGATGAGCACCGACTCACCGGCCGGCGTGACGATCAACGTCGAGCCGCCGCCGACCGAATCGCTCCAGAAGATGTCCAGCGTCCCGTCGGACTTGCCGGCGGATACGGGGATGGCGACGGAGGCGAGGCAGATTCCCAGGAGAAGGGCTCGGCGGAACATGGTGTGAGACTATCCGACCGCGGACCGGGAATGCAGTTTTGGATTTTCGTTTCTCCGCCGGGGGAGTTCCCGGGTTAGGTTCCCGCGCATGTCCAAGACGGTACGAGTCGCGGTGATCGGCACGGGTTCGCTCGGCAAGGAGCACGCGCGGATCTACGCCGAGCTGGCCCGGGAGGGGCAGGCGGAGTTCACCGGGGTGTACGACGTCTCCCCGGAGGCCGCCCGCACCCACGCCGCCAAGCACGGCGTCCGCGCGTTCACCTCGGTCGCCGAGGCGGCCGAAGCCAGCGACGCCCTGAGCATCGTGACGCCGACGGTCACGCACCATGCGATCGCCGCCGAACTGCTGCGGGCCGGGCGGCATGTGCTGGTGGAGAAGCCGATGACCGATTCGTCGGAACAGGCCCAGGACCTGGTCACATTGGCCCAGGACCGGGGCCTGATCCTGCAGGTGGGTCACGTCGAGCGCTTCAATCCGGTCTTCAGCTACCTCGAGCAGGCCGCGCCGTCGCCGAGGTTCATCGAGTGCCATCGGCTTTCCCCGTTTCCCGCCCGGAGCACGGACATCGGCGTGGTGCTGGACCTGATGATCCACGACCTCGACGTGGTCCTGGCCTTCGTGAAGTCGCCGTTGGTCTCCGTCGACGCGGTCGGGATTCCGGTGCTCAGCCGCAGCGAGGACATCGCGAACGCACGTCTCCGGTTCGAGAACGGCTGCGTGGCCAACCTCACCGCCAGCCGGATCAGCCCGGAGCGGCTGCGCAAGATCCGGGTGTTCAGCGGCGGCGAGAAGCCGGTGTACATCAGCCTGGATTACCGGGCGCAGGAGGGATTCCTGTACCGGTTGGCGCGCGAAGGCGAAGAGGAAAGCTCGCTGCTCAAGAAGCTGCTGGCGGCGAAGGATTCGGCGATCGTCAGCGAGTTCGCCGGGCGTCGCATCTTCCGGGAGCCGGTGCCGATCAACAAGGAGGAGCCGTTGCGCCGGGAGTTGGCGCACTTCCTCGAGTGCGTCCGCGAGAAGCAGGCGCCGAAGGTCAGCGGCGCCCAAGCCAAGCGGGCCTTGGAGGTCGCCTTCGAGATCACCCGGCAGGTGGCGGCCAAGGCCTGAATGGTGGAAGTCGGGGCCTGCATTGGAGCAACCGGGCCGCATTGCAATCGCAGGATGAAACCCGCATGGATCCCCAGCTTGACGATGAATTGGGGCGTTTTCGCTGGGAATTCGGCAAATCGGCCTGTTGGCATGGTAGGTGTTACAGTCGGGTGAACACGCCCAACCAACCACGCCCCACATGAAGAAATTCAAGCTTCCGCTTCTCGCTGCGGCCCTGATCGCCGCGGTGTTCTGCCAGGCGGAATCGGTGTTGGGATTGGGCGGGGATGGCGCGGTCGAGGTGATCTCCGACCTCAGCGGTGCGGACATCTCGGCCCAGCCCGAGGAGTTTGTGATGATCGGCGAACAGATCTGGTGCCGCGAAGCGCACGCTGAGATCCACGGCGTCCGTCGCTGAACTCCGCCCGACCTCCGGGCAGAGGCCCCGTCTTCAAGGGAGGCGGGGCCTTTTCGTATCCGGATGCCGCGAAGGGGGAACACCAGAGGAAAGGATCCTCGCGCCAAAACGCCACGCCGCGAAATGGACGGAAGTGAAATGAAGGTCTCCGCTGGAAACGGCTCTCTCTTCGGGCTCAGCGTTTCCGCGGGAAGACGGATCCCTCGCCGGGCTTCCTCCCGCGGAGACGCGGAGACGCAGAGGGTTTCGCCGCCAGAAGCCCGACACCCGCCACCTGACGCCTTCACACCGCGCCTTCGCGGATTTGCGTGAGGTCCCGGCCCACCGCTTTCGAACGGATGCCGGTTCAGGGTGCGGCGCCGAGTTCCCCGGTGCGCCGGGCATGCCGTCCGTAGACCCACTCGAAGATTGGGGACGCCATGAGGGTCGTGACGATGGCCATGACCACCATGATGGAGAACAGCGCGGGACCTATGACGCCTTTCTGGAGGCCGATGTTGAGGATGATCAGTTCCATCAGGCCCCGGGAGTTCATCAGGGTTCCGACGGCCAATGCGGTCCGGTTGTCCTCCCCGTTGAGGCGCGCGGCCGCCCAGCAGGCGACGCCCTTGCCGAGGATCGAGGCGGCGAGCACCACAAGGGCGACCCAGAGCAGCTCGGCGCTGTTGACGAGGTCGAGGCGGGTTTTCAGTCCCGAGAAGGTGAAGAACATCGGAAGCAGGAACACCACGGCGAAGGGTTCCACCTGGCGGCGAAGCTCGGTGGTGAGGCGTCCGCGGGGCAGGGCGCAACCGAGCAGGAATCCCCCGAACACGGCGTGGATGCCGATGGCGTCCATGGCCCAAGCCGCAAGGGAGAACAGGGTCAGCAGGATGGCGAGGTGGGTCGTGGTGAGGCGGCCGGCGGCCTCCACGGACCGGCCCAATGGACGGAGCCAGCGTCGGCCGAGGGTGGTCATGAAGACCCCATAGAGGATGCCGCCGCAGATGGCCTTCACGGCGATGGCAGGTCCCGCTCCGAAGCTGGCGAGGACGACGGCGAGGACGCACCAGGCCGCGGCGTCGTCGATGGCTCCCGCCGCGAGCGCCAGGGTGCCCAGCGACGTCCCGCTGAGGCCACGCTCGTGGATGATGCGGGCCAACATGGGGAAGGCGGTGATGGCGATGGCGGCGCCGAGGAAGAGGGAGGCTTCGAACCGGCTCACCCCTTTTTCGAAAAGGCCCGGCATGGTCATCAGCCACGGAGCCAACAGGGCACCCAGGATGAAGGGAACCAACATCCCCGCCACGGACACCGAAGCGGCACTGCGTAGGCGACCGCGGAACAGGTCGAGGTCGAACTCGGCGCCGACGAGGAACATGTAGATCCCCACGCCCAATTGTGCGCCGACGTAGAGCACCTTCAGGGAGTCCGGGGGAAACAGCGACTTCTGGAACTCAGGCGCCAGCAGGCCGAAGAGCGATGGCCCCAACGCGACGCCGGCGATCATCTCGCAGACGACCTGCGGTTGGCCGATCCACCGGCCCAGCAACCCCGCAAGACGGCAGGCGACCAGGATGATCGCCATCTGCGAGAAGAACGCGACGGAGAGCTGCTCGTTGCTCATTTGTACGTATACGTAGTACTGGGCACGACAAAGGAGGGTCAACGGACAACTCGGAAACTGGGGTCGTCGGCTTCCGGAATGGGGTGAAGCCGGGAAAACGGGACTTTCATGGGCCGTCGGTCTGACCGGAAAAAGATCAAGGCCGCCTTCGTGAAAAGGCGGCCTTGGAAATTGGTTGCGGGGCTAGGATTTGAACCTAGGACCTTCAGGTTATGAGCCTGACGAGCTACCGGGCTGCTCCACCCCGCGATCAGTGGGGGGACAAAGTATTGAGACAGACGCCTCGATGCAAGGGGCATGTGGAAATATGTGGTCTCGGAATCAGGCTTCCGGCTCGCCGACCCGACTCCAGGACAGGGCGTGGCCCAAACCCCGGTAACGTTCGGGATGGCAGGTCAGGATGAGCACCTGAAGGCGGTCCTTCCGGGACTCCAGCAGGTCGTGCAGGCGTTCCTGCCGGAGGGGGTCGGTGTTCACGAGCACGTCGTCGAGCACGAGCACCTGGGGTTCGTCGCGGGAAAGCTCCTCGGCGACCGCGAGACGCAGGCAGAGGAGCAGTTGCTCCCGGGCGCCTTGGGACAGCTGTCCGAAGGCATGGGCGGTTTCCCGGCTCGGTCCGATGCCTTCGACGCGGAGCTGGCCGTCGAGGAAGATGCGCCGGTCCGGCACGCGGGAGACTTCCGCGAAGGATTCGGAGAGGCGACGTTCCAGTGGGGCGAGCACGGCGCGGATCGCGGCGGCCTTCCGGCGTTCGATGAGCCCGTGGGCGATCCTCGCGGACACCGCCCGGACACGGATCGAATCCCGTCGCATGCGGACCTCCTCGCAACGTTCCGACAGTTCGGTTTCCCGTGTGAACAGGCCCTGTCCGCCGAGGGCCTCCAGCTGTCCGCGGGTCCGGTCCCGTTGCGCCCGCCGTTCATGCAACGCCTCGTTCACCTGCAGCAAGGCCGCCTGTGCGCGCCGGTTGCGGTCCGCGAGTCTCTCGGAATCCGGCGGCAGTGCGGCCTTCGCGGCCAACACACGGGCTTCCGACTCGGCGAACGCCAGTCCAGCCTCGGACCGAGCGGCTTCGGGACCCTTCGGAAACCGGGCTGCCACCGCCGCGGCCTCCGCCGTCGTGGCACGAGCGCGGGCGCGGTGTTCCGCCGCCACGGCCGCCGATTCCCGCTGCCGTTGCGTCAGCTTCCGGTCCTCCTCGGTGCACTGGCGGAGATCCTGGGCCAGCATCCGGATCCGGGATTCCCCCGCAGCGATCTCGGCGTTCAGGGAGTGCTCCAGTTCCTCCAGCTCAGTCCGGCTCCGCTGGATTGTGGGTTCGCCTTCCAACGGCTTGGGCTGGGTGGTGTCGGCGCGGCGTGTTGCTCCCTCGAAGGCCTCCTTCATCGCCGCCAACGTCCGGAAATCCTCGAGATGGGGTTTCAACCCTTCCACGGCGGCCTGGATCCGCAGTTCGAGTTCCCGGCGTTGTTGGAACGCCTCCCGCCCCTGTTCCAACGAGCCGACTCCCGTCTCCGCCCACGCGGTGGCCAGTTCCGATTCGGCTGCGGAAAGACGGTCGGCGGCATCCTGGGCCTCCACGGCGCCGGACTGGACGACCACGGTACCCCAGCCGCGCAGTTGGATTTCGACGCGTCTGGGACGGTGGACCCGGAGTTCGGAACCGGCTTCCAACGGCTGTTCCGGACCGGAATCGACCGTGGCCGACGTGGCGGTCTCCGGACGCAGTTCGACGGTGATCCCAAGCGCGCGCGCCTCGGTCCGAAGGGTGCGGACGTTCTCCACCAAGGCCTCGATCCGGCGCAACGCGGCGGACGTCAACGCCGGCAGACGCGAACGTTCCGCCTCGAGTCCACGACGTTCCATCTCGATGCGTTCCGCCTGGCGGCAACGGTTCCCCAGCGCCTCGGCCTCGGCCCGGAGCCGAAGGCCCTGCAGACCGCCCTGCACCCAACGGAGACGTTGCCGCAACGTGTCGAGCGCGGTTTCCGCGGCGACGCGTCCAAGTTCCAGCGACTCGTGCCGTTCCCTCACTCGGTTCGACTCGAGTGAGGCCGCCGTCATCCGCGCCTCCTCGCGTTCCGCCTCCGCGTCATGGCGAACGAGCTCCTCGCGCAGACGCCGCAGACGTTCGGAGTCCGCGTGCACTGAAGCCAAGGCCTCCCGCCGATGTTCCAACGCCTGTTCCAGCATCGTGATCCTGGCCCGGAGACGCTCGTCCTCGCGGGCCTGCTCCTGGAGCGTGGCCGCGGCCTTGGCCTGGGCGGTGGATTCCGCCTCGAGTCCCTGCACCTCCTGATCCACCTGCTGGAAGCCCTGGAGCAGCGATTCCTGTTCGGCCCGCAGACGGCGGACTTCCTCGAGTTGGCGGGTGATGTCCTCCAGTTCGGCCTCGGCCAAAGCCAGCGTGCCGCCGGCCTTGGGTCGACCGGCCTGGGTCAACTGGGTTTCCCATTCGCCGGCCAGACGCCTGCGGACGGCGTCGACGACCGGATCGACGACGACCTGAGCCAGGCGGGAGCGGAGCTGCTGTCCGAACTGGGAATCATCGAGGTCCGGCCAGTCCGCCGGGGAACCCTGTTCAGCCCAGAGGAAGCCGAGCAGCCCCCAATGTTCGGGGCGGGTGGCCCCTCTGCCGGGCAGGCCTGAGCGGAGCAGCGCTTGGACGCGTTGATCGGCGGCATCGCCCTCGGCTTCGAGGATCCAGGCCTCGCCGTTCCACCGATGGAAGTGGCTCCTGGGTCCCACGAGGAAGGTCTTGGTGATTCGGTATCGGCCGGCTCCGGCTCCGAACTCCACCTGCACCCGCGGCGCGAGATCCGAACCTGCGGGTTGGAGCGACT
This sequence comes from Akkermansia muciniphila, assembly GCA_945860685.1. Lineage (GTDB taxonomy): Bacteria > Verrucomicrobiota > Verrucomicrobiia > Limisphaerales > UBA9464 > SXXZ01. Next base: position 870 of record CAMASJ010000051.1, on the reverse strand, counting down.
TGATCTCGTCGCCCTTCGTGGTGTGTCGGTCGAAGAGCCCGCGGGCGGCGGCCCGGAGCGTCGTCGTCTTCCCCGACTCGTTCGGTGCGCCCAGGATGTTGATGCCGTCATGGAACGGCCCGAGGCGGTGGGTCCCGCGGAAGCGGCCGACATGGGTGATCTCGATCGAGTGGAGGATCATCGGGCGTCCTCCGGAAGGTGTTGGAACAGCAGGTGCCGCATCGCCGCCAGGTGCTCGGGACGGAGCGCGGAGACGTCCATCTGGACTCCGGCAAGCAGTTCGCGGGCGCCGACCGGGGTCAGATCTGAAGCGGTTGTGCCTTCACCCGAAGGCGCCTCGCCCGGGGGCGCGACACCCGTTGCCAAAACCTCCAGCCGGTCGATGTCGGAAAGGACTTCGGCCAACAGCGGATGTCCCGACCTGAGGTGGATCCAATCGGCCTGCCCGGGGGCAAGGCGCGTTTCGTCGACGACCTGGTGGATCGGAAAGCGGCCGATCCGGGGTTCCATGGCGGCCTTCACCGCGGCATGTCCCGACGGATCGACGGCGCCGGTCAGCCGGATCCGAAGCACGGTGGCCTCGGCGCGCGGCAGCAACGAATCGAGCCTGGCCGCAACCGTTGCCGCGGTGGCGGCGGGATCGAACAGGTCCAACTCGATGAGCTTCCAGTCCAGGGTCGCCACCGGCACCGGCGTGATGCGGGGCAGGGCGCCGACGGACGCGATCTCGACCAGCGCCACCTGGCCCGCGGCGTCGTTCGTGAAGCGGTCCGGTTCCGGCGTGCCTGGCATGAGGATCCGGCCGCCATCGAGGCCCTCGAGCCAGCTGTGCCAGTGGCCGATGCCCAGGAATTCGAGACCCGCTCGGGA
>CAMASJ010000050.1 GCA_945860685.1 Akkermansia muciniphila | reverse complement strand
GACCGAGGCGTTCATGCGGGAATACTACACCCACACCCGCAACCTCTACATCACGACCCGCACGCTGGAGCAGCGACTCGCGCTCGTGCCGTCCCCGACGCGGGCCTACGGGAAGGTCCGCGGAACCCGGGTGGCGGCCAAGGGCGGCGGTGCCAAGTCGGAGGAGTTCGACGGGTTCGTGCTGCGGGACGGGCAGCTCCATCTCGCCGACCGTTCCACCCTGAGACAGGACCGCGGCCGCATCCTGCGGGCGTTCCTGGAGGCCCAGAAACGCGGCATCCAGATCCACCCCGACCTGGCGCAGCAGCTGCGGCAGCAGGTGTCGATGGTGGACCGCTCGTTCATCGCCGATGTCCACCACCAGGCGACCTTCCTCGAGATCCTGAACCAACGGGGCAACGTGGCGCCGTACGTGCGGGCCATGCACGAGGTGGGGCTGCTGGGGCGGTTCCTGCCCGAGTTCGACAAGCTGACCAACCTCGTCCAGCACGAGTTCTACCACCAGTACGCGGTGGACGAGCACACGCTGACCTGCGTGGCCAAGCTGGACCAGGTGTGGGACGCGGAGAAACCGCCGTTCTCCAACTACGTGGAGCTGTTCCACCGGGTGGAGCGCCCATACGTGCTCTACCTCGCACTGCTGCTGCACGACTGCGGGAAGGCGATCCCGGGCGGCCGGCATGAGATCATCGGCGCCGAGCTGGCGAAGAAGGCGTCGAAACGTTTCCGGTTCGACGAACGCACGACGAAGACGCTCTCGTTGATCATCGAACACCACCTGACGATGGTGCAGGTGTCCCAGCGTCGGGACTTGGACGATCCGACGGTGATCCAGACCTTCGCGGGCCAGATGGAGACGCAGGAGAACCTGGACCTGCTTTCGTTGCACACGTTCGCCGATTCGATGGGAACGAGCGACACGCTGTGGAACGGCTTCAAGGATTCCCTGCTTTGGCAGCTCCACAGGAAGGCGGCGGAGGCCCTGAAGGGAGGAACCGAGTTCATCCGGGCCGAGAAGCGGCAGAGGGACATCCTGCGCACCCAGGTGCGGGGACTCTTGCCACGGACCTTCGCCGAGGACGAGTTGGGGGCCCACTTCGACGGGTTGCCGGCCCGGTACTTCCTGATCCACGACGCCCGTGAGATCGCCCGCGACCTCACCTTGGTGCACCAGTTCATCCACCTCCAGTTGACCGAGGAGGAACGGGCGCTGGAGCCGGCCATCCTCTGGCAGGAGGAGAAGGATCGGGGCTGCGCCCTCGTCCACTTCTGCACCTGGGACCGGACGGGGCTTTTCGCCAAGCTCACCGGGGCCCTGGCGGCGGCGGGGTTGAACATCCTTTCGGCCCAGATCTTCACGCGGACCGACGGGGTGGTCCTGGACAGCTTCCATGTGACCGACGCCCGGACCGGTGCCGCACCCGAGGCGGCGGTGCGGGACCGGCTGGAGAAGCTGATCCGGGACGTCCTGGCCCGTGGGGTGGACATCGGTCCCGCGGTGGCGAGGGCGGCGGCGAACGCCCGGCCGCTCTACCAGGCGCTGGCCGGGGAGTGCCTGGTGCCGTCGACCCGGTTCGACGCGTCCGGGGCCCCGGGACCGACCATTGTCGACATCGAAGCGGAGGACAGGGCTGGCCTCCTCTATGCGCTTTCCTCCACGTTCAACGAGCTGGGGCTCAACGTGGTGCTGGCCAAAGTCGTTACCGAGAAGGGGGCGGCGATCGACACCTTCTACGTCACGGAGGCCGACGGCAGCGCGATCGTCGACGGGGAGCGGCAGGCGGAAATCGGGGCCGCCTTGCGTCGGGTGGCCCACAAGCAGTGAATTTCGGCGAGCTCCAATCGTCTCGGAATCGGCGGTTGGGGAATCAAAAAACTTGTTGTCACAGCGACGACACGATTCCTAATATCGCCCGTAATTTGCGCCATTTCGGCGGGCGGTCTGGACCGTATCCGGACCGTTTCTGGTCGGTGTATTCTTGCGGTACAACACAACGCACAACTCAGGAGGAACACAGATGAAGATCAACAAGTGGACAGTCGCCTTGGCCGCCACCGGTGTGGTGAGCCTGGCTTCCGCCGTTCAGGCGGACGAGCACCCGGTCAACACGGCCCTCAGCGCCACGACCCTCAGCGGCTACGTGGACACCTCGGCGATCTGGAACTTCGGCAACGGCTACACCGTCGCAAACCGTTTCGCCAACACGGCCGCCGACCGCCAGGACGGCTTCAACGTCAACACCGTCAAGCTGCAGCTCGAGAAGCCCATCGACGAAGGCACCTGGAGCGCCGGCTACAAGGTTGAGACCATGTTCGGCCCCGATGCCGACGTGATGCCGGGCGTGCTTTCCTCGGGCGTTGCCATCAAGCAGGCCTACGTCGCCCTCCGCGCCCCGGTCGGCAATGGCATCGACTTCAAGATCGGCCAGTTCGACCCGATCGTCGGTTACGAGGTCACCGACAGCTACGCCAACCCGAACTTCTCCCGCAGCTTCGGCTTCAACAACCTGGAGCCGTTCGGTCACACCGGCGTTCTCGCCAGCTATCAGGCCACCGAGATCATCGGTCTGACCTTGGGTATTGCCAACGGTGACAATGGCTTCGGCCTGAACGGCGGAAGCCTCACGGCCAACGGCTTCCCCTCGTTCCGCCCGGGTGGTTCCGGCCGCGGCGCCCTCGCCGAGTCCTCCAAGGTCTACATGGCCGGGCTCGTCGTGAAGGCCCCGGAGAGCACCGGATGGCTCGAAGGCAGCTCCCTCTACGCGGGCGTCGTCAACGGTGACCGTCAGGCCGTCGCCGGCTCCACCGCCGACAACGACCCGACCCTCCTCTACGTCGGCGTCTCCCTCGCCACGCCCATCAAGGCTCTCTCCGTCGGCGCCAGCGCCGACATGCTGTTCAACGCCACGGCCCTCGGCAGCTACGCCAACGCCTACGCGTTCTACGCCGGCTTCCAGTTGACCGAGAAGCTCAAGATCAACAACCGCTTCGAGTACGCCACCTCCGGCTACGGCGCGTTCCTCCCGGCCTTCACCGCGGCCGGCGTTGCCACCGGTGTCACCGAGGACAAGGTCATCGGTGAGACCCTCACCCTCGACTACTCCCTCTGGGCGAACGTCGTGACCCGCGCCGAGTTCCGCTGGGACCGCGCTGTCAATGGCGACCGTCCGTTCGACGGCCAGAAGAATGACCTGAGCGTCTCGGCGAACATCATCTACAAGTTCTGATTCGACTCCGGTCGATGACAGACCCCTCCCGGTTCCGGGAGGGGTTTTTTGTTGGCCAAATCAACCAGGGCATCGGCCGTTTCGGGCGCTCTTCGGTGCTTCCCGCTTGAGTCGGCCCCCGTTGCCCCCGATACCACGTGGAGGAATCCGCGCCCCGTGCGGCAAGGATCCCCGGATGCGAGCCTATCCCTTCATCAAACCGGACGCCGCGGCGATCCTAGACGTCGGCTGCAACGTCGGCGCCCTCGTCGGGGAGCTCATCCGCCGCCATCCCAACGCCTTCGTCGCCGGAGTCGAGATCAACGCGGCCGCCCTCGAAGTCGCCCGCCGAAACCACCCCAAGGCCGATCTCCGGCATTCCGGCGCCGAGAACATCCCGTTTCCCGAGGCCACCTTCGACGTGGTCACCTGCGTCGAGGTGCTCGAACACCTGCCCGCCTCCCTGCGTCCCGCCGCGTTCCAGGAGATGCGCCGCGTGCTGAAGCCCGGCGGTCGACTCCTGATGACCGTGCCCCACGCCGGATGGTTCGACTGGCTGGATTCCAACAACGTCCGCTACCGGCTCCCAGGACTCTACCGGACGCTGGTCGGACGCGGACGTCGCGACGCGAATTATGACGCCAAAGGCCGCACGGTCGAATGGCACCACCACTTCACCCTCGCGGAGCTGGAATCGCTCGTCGGCCCCGGATGGCGCTGGCACGCCGTCCAGCGCGGCGGCCTGTTCCTTTACCCTCTGATGGACTGGCTGAGCTGGCCGTTCTACCGGATGGGTCTCACCGACAATCCGGTCCGCCTGTTCTTCGAACGGGTGGGCGGATGGGATTACGACGTCGATTTCGGAAGCGCCTCCTACGGAATCCTCATCGCTCTGGAACGTGGCGACGACGGCGCGCCGACCGCTCCCTTCAACGCGGCGTCTCGTTGAGGTAGATCTTCAGGTTCCGCGTGGAACGGCCGGCCGCCACGATGTCGAGCCGACCGTCGGCGTCGAGGTCCGCCAGGCACAGGTCCTCGCAGGCCATCTGGTCGTCGTCGATCCGGTGCTTGATCCAACGCCCCCCGGCCTCGATGTAGAGGGCGACGCCGACCTTCACCGTCCGCGGACGTCCCATGGCCCGCCAGCCGGCGACGATCTGCGGTCGCCCCTGCCCGAGCAGGTCTCCACAGGCCAACGCATGGCCGTCGATGAGGGAATCGTCCACGACCTCCCTCCGGACCGGACCGGCGGTTCCCGAAGCCGGCGGATGGAACACGACGAGTTCGTTTCCGTGCATCGGCGAGATCGCGGCGACCGTTCCCGTGGCTTCCGAAAGCAGGCGGATCTCCCCCACCCCGCCGTTCTCCGGGCCGCCGACCGACCGGATGGCGGCCCGTTCGCGGACCGGATCCAGGAGCAGCTCGAAGGCGCCCTCGGCCGATCCCACGAAGACGCTGCGGACGGTGCCCTCGAAGTCCGGCCTCGGATCGAAGTTGTGGGTCTTGTGCCAGGCATCCGCCACCGTCTCGACCGCCCAGGTGCCGCGACGGTCCTTCGGCGGCAGATACCGCTGGATCCGGACGCCCTCGCCCTTCGCGTCCTGGTTGCCGACGCCATGGAGCGGCACCGACCAGAGCGTCCAGCCCCGGGCGACTTCCTTGACCCAACGGATGCGATGCATGGTGGGCAGATGGGGCAGTCGGACGGGTTCCCAGCGCGCGGCCCGGTCCTCGCCGGGCAACAAGAAGAAGAGCGCCCCGCTCCCGGTCGTATCGCCCGGATTCCAGCCCGCCCCGACCGCGATCTCGGCGCGGCCGTCGCCGTCGATGTCCGCGGCGGCGATGCAGACGTGATCCTGGGGAGTGAGGTTTTCGGCGATCACGTGCTTCTCCCAGCCGGGATTCCGATACCAGGCGATCTGCTTGGCGTCGCAGAGGACGATGTCCGGCTTGCCGTCGCCGTCGACGTCCGCGGTGGTGACGCCGTATCCGACGCCCACGTTGGAATCCACGGTCACCGCCTTGAAGCGCGGCTCGATGGGAAGGGCGAGGGCCTGCAGGCCGATGCCGGCCGACAGCACGAAGGCGACGAGGCGACGGGGATTCATGGAAGGGCTACAAGGTGGTGGAAAGCGGCCCCGGGAACAATGCCACAGGGGCATGCGGGCATGGAATCGAGGAGGATTCGGGAAGCTGCATTGGAAGCGTTCCACCAAAGGGGCGTTGCCGAGCGGCCCCGGCTTTCCCCATTCTCCGCCCGCTTTATGAACGATTCGTTGCACCTGGACGAACTGCTGGCCTCCCGTTCGGACCAGGCCCGGCGTCCCTTGGAACCGAGCACGGTGGTCATCTTCGGCGCCTCCGGCGACCTGACCGCCCGCAAGCTCATCCCGGCTCTCTACCACCTCGCGCTGGAGAAGCTGATGCCGCAGCCCTTCAAGATCATCGGCTTCGCCCGTCGGGAGAAGACCGACGAATCGTGGCGTGCGGAGCTGCGCGAGGCGCTGGACAAGTTCTCCCGCACCAAGCCGGTGAAGGACGACGTGTGGTCCGCCTTCGCGGAGAACATCCACTACTGCCAGGCCGACATGTCCGACGCCGCGGGCTACGAGAAGCTGAAGGGCATGGTGTCGGCGTTCCCGCACGAGAAGCTGCGCAGCAACCTGCTCTTCTACCTGGCCACGAACCCCAGCCAGTTCGGCGAGGTCACCGCGCACCTGAGCGCGGTGGGACTCCTGCAGAAGGCGGAGGGCGGGCTCACGAGCGAGCGCATCGTGGTCGAGAAGCCGTTCGGCCACGACCTCGGGAGCGCCGAGGAACTCAATGGGGAGCTCACACGTTTCGCCCATGAGAAGCAGATCTTCCGCATCGACCACTACCTCGGGAAGGAGACGGTCCAGAACATCCTGACCTTCCGCTTCTCGAACGCGATCTGGGAACGGCTCTGGAACCGCGAGTGCATCGACCACGTGCAGATCACGGTCGCCGAGAAGCTCGGCGTCGGGTCGCGCGGCGGCTACTACGAGGAGGCCGGGGCGATCCGCGACATGGTCCAGAACCACGTGCTGCAGGTCCTCTCGCTCATCGCCATGGAGCCGCCGGTCTCGCTCCAGGCCGAGAACGTCCGCGACGAGAAGGTGAAGCTGCTGAAGTCGATACGGCTCATGACGCCGGCCCAGGTGGCCGAGAACGTGGTGCGCGGCCAGTACTTCGCCGGCGAGGTCGACGGGGAGCTGCGTCCGGCCTACCGCAGCGAGCCGAAGGTGAAGCCGAACTCGAACGTGGAGACTTTCCTCGCCATGCGCCTGCACATCGACAACTGGCGCTGGTCGGGCGTCCCGTTCTACGTGCGGACCGGCAAGAACCTCCCGCTCAGCGCCAGCGAGGTCCGGATCCAGTTCAAGAGCGCCCCGAACATCCTGTTCGCCGCGAAGGACCATCTCGACGCGAACTCGCTCACCCTCCGGCTCCAGCCGGACGAGGGCATGACGCTCCGCTTCAACGGGAAGGTCCCCGGCGGCGCCGCCGAGCTGCGCCCGGTGCGGATGCACTTCAGCTACGACTCGGAGTTCGGGGCCTACACCCCGGAGGCCTACGAACGCCTGCTGCTCGAATCCATGGCCGGCGACGCCACGCTGTTCATCCGCAGCGACGAGGTGGAGACCGCATGGAAGATCGTCGACGCGATCCGCAACGCGTGGATCGGAAAGCCGCTCACGAACCGCGAGTTCTACGCGGCCGGCACCTGGGGCCCCGCGGCGGCGGACGACCTGCTCGCCAAGAGCGGTCACGAATGGAAGAACCCGCAGCGCCGGGACTGAGGGAGCCATGAACGGACCGGATCCGGATCCGCCCGCCACGCCGCATCCCGCCCTGGCTTCCCTGCCGGCGGCGCGGCGGACGGCGGAACGGATCTGGTCCTCAGGCCAGCCGGACGCCGGACAGTTCCCGGAAATCGCCAGGGCTGGCGTCCATTGCGTGATCAACCTCGCGCTCCCCACGTCACCGCGGGCGTTGCCCGACGAACGGGTCGTGGTCGAGGCGGCCGGGATGGAATACGTCGCCATCCCGGTCGTGTTCGAGGCGCCCACCGAAGCGGACTACCTCGCCTTCGAGCAGGCCATGGACGGGAGGAACGCGAAGAGCCTGCTCGTGCACTGCGCCCTCAATTACCGCGCCTCCGCCTTCCTTGCGCTCTATCGCGTCCGGAAACTCGGCTGGGAACGCGGGCGTGCCCTTGATGACCTGGCTTCGTTCTGGAAGCCGGAGCCGGCTTGGCAGGAACTGATCGACCGGATCCTGGGACCGGCCTCGGCCTGACTGGCCGCGAAGATTGTCACTCCTTGTCGTACTGGCGGCTGTAGTCGAGCACGACCTGCCGCTGCTCGCCGTTGCGCAGGAGGACCACGATGACCCGGTGCTTGCTGGCGACGTTGCGGATCGCCTCGGAGTGGATCGCTTGGACGTCGGCGGGGCTCTTCACCTCGCGCCCGTCGATCTTGAGAACGATATCCTGCTGGGACAGGCCGGCCTGCGCGGCGTTGCCGGGGAACTTCACCCCGTAGATGAACACGCCTTCGTTCCGCTGGAAGTAGAGGTCCGGGTTGTCGAACTGGTTGATGGCCTTGACCGTGAAGTCCCACCGAGGGCATTCGACCTCCTCGCCTTCGACACGGCCCTTGGCCCGAGGAACGAACTCGGCCTTCAGTGTGTCGCCCTTGCGGACGTACTCGATCGAGGAGGGGCGCCCCTTCGGCAGCAGACCGAGATGCCGGCGCACCGCCGGGAGATCTTCGTGGGTCATTCCCGTGATGGCCTCGCCGTTGATCCGCACGATGCGGTCGCCCGCCTGGAGTCCTGCCCGCCGGGCCGGGCTTTCCGGGTCGGTCTCGGCCACCACCACGCCTTCGTTCTCGGGGAAGTAGACGCTCCGGTTGAAGTCCTTCAGCGGCTGCAACTGGATGCCCGTCCAGCTCCAGTCCATCCGGCCGTGCTGCCGGATCTGGTCGGCCACCACGCGGGCCACCTCGATGGGCACCGTGAAGCCGAGATCCCCGCCGCCGCCCATCATGCCACGGGTGTTGAGGCCCACGACCTCACCGGCGGTGTTCACCAGCGGACCACCCGAGTTTCCGGGGTTGATCGAGGCGTCCGTCTGGAGCCAGGAGCTGTACTCGCTGGCACCCGGAAGATAGCGCTGCGTGCAGGAGATGATGCCGATGGAGACGGAACGGGAGAGGCCGTAGGGGGCGCCCATGGCCATGACGAAGTCCCCTTCGGTGAGGTTTGTGGATGAACCCAGGCGGGCGAACGGAAGCGGTGGCGCGCCGGCGGGACGCTCCAGCTTCAACAGGGCGACATCGGTGTCCTTGTCGCTGCCCAGCACCTTGGCGTTGTAGGGTTGCCCGTCGGAAAGCAGGCATCGGACCTCGGTGGCCTTGTCAACGACATGCCAGTTGGAGAGCAGTTCGCCATCCGCGGAGATCATCACGCCGGATCCGGAAACCTCCTGGGACTGGCGCTTGCCGCCCTGCATGTCCTCGCGGAGGCACTTGATGAACACGACCGCGGGGAAGACCCGCTCCTTGGCCCCCTTCACCACGCGACGGAAATCGAGCTGGTCCAAACCGCGGAGGTTGTCCTCCTGCGCGACCGCCCCGGAGAAGCCGCCAAGGATCGCGAAGGCGGGGACCGCCACCGCCAACATCCGGAAGTTCAGCATGGCCGAAGGGTACAAGGCGTCCTCCCGCTGTCGAGGTGCCCGACCCCGGAAAACCGCGGAAAACTTCATGGAAAGATGCCGCGAAGCCGACGCGCATCCCAGACCCGCTTCACGCCGAGGCTCATGGCCGCGAGGCGCATCGGGATCCCCTGTCGCCGGGAGAGGCCGAGCGTCTGCACGAAGGCCCCCTCGAGGATCCGGTGCAGGCGGTCGACGATCTCCGACTCGCTCCAGAAGAAGCTCTGGAGGTCCTGCACCCACTCGAAGTAGCTCACCACCACGCCGCCGGAATTGCAGAGGATGTCCGGGATCACGAAGACGTCGCCCCGGCGCGTCAGGATCTCGTCGGCGTCGGGCGTGGTCGGGCCGTTCGCGCCCTCGGCCAGGATCCGGCAGCGCAGACGTCCCGCGTTCTCTGCGGTGATCTGACGTTCCAACGCGGCGGGCACGAGGACGTCGCACGGAAGCTCGAGCAGCTCGGCGTTCGTCACCGGTTCGGCGCCCGGGAAACCGATCAGGGTCCTGTGGGTGGCCAGGTGGCGTTCCAAAGCGACCAGGTCGATCCCGGCGGGATTGTGGAGACCTCCGCCGACGTCGCTGACACCGACCACGCGGACGCCCTGCTTCTGGAGGGAGTGGGCCGCCACCGAGCCCACGTTGCCGAAGCCCTGGACGACGGCCGTGCACTTCGAGGCGTCCATCGAAAGCGTGTCCATCGCACGGCCGACGAGATAGGCGACGCCACGGCCGGTGGCCTCGCGGCGTCCGAGCGAACCACCGAGCACCACCGGTTTGCCCGTGACCACCGCGGGGACGTGGTGTCCGGCATGGGCGGAGTAGGTGTCCACCATCCAGGCCATGACCTGTTCGTTGGTGCCGACGTCCGGGGCCGGGATGTCCACCTGCGGACCGATGAACGGGATCAGTTCCTGGGTGAAACGACGGGTCAACCGCTCCAACTCGCCGGGCGAAAGGAGCCGCGGGTCCACAGCGACCCCGCCCTTGGCGCCGCCGTAGGGAAGGCCGGTCAGCGCGCACTTCCAACTCATCCACATGGCCAGCGCGGCGACCTCACCGAGGGTGACGTCGGGATGGAAGCGCATCCCGCCCTTGGTCGGACCGAGGGAGAGGTGATGCTGGACGCGATAGCCTGGGAAGACGGTGATCGTGCCGTCGTCTCGACGGACCGGGACGGCCACGGTGAAGGAACGCTTGGGGAACTTGAGGCGGTCGCGGTCCTGGACAGGGATCTCGAGCAGGTCGGCCACGGTGTCGAACTGCTGGCAGGCCATCGCGAAGGTGGGGTGGTTGTAGATCTCCATGGGGTTAGCCCACTTCTTCATCGTCCAAAGAGTCCATCGAGAAATGAACCGCCGCGGGGCAACCGCGCGAATGGGCAGGCTTGTTTGGGGGATGCACACCGGGCCGTCTGGGCGGTGCCAACGAAGCCTTCGAACGGTGCGTCTGCCCGAAGGCCGGCTCCTCCGAGGTGAAGCCGATGCACCGAAAGAAGCCGTGACAGTGGCCAGGAAACCATGTTGGCCGGGCGAAATCGGACACAGGCCGACATCCCCCGGTCCTCCCAGAGAGGACGTTGGGCATGCCGGGTGCAAATCGGGAAAGGGAAAGACTTCAGCAGCACCACGGAGCACGGATGCAATGACCGGGCGCGGGGCCGTGTCTGCTGTCTTGCCAGGAATCGGAGTGAGAGCGGCAACGCGAGCTTCCCACTTCTTCTGGCACCCTTCGTTCCGTGTTTGTGGGGCGTTAGACATGACACGGGCCTGCGATCTGGGCCGGCCCCAAGGTCGGCGCCTGCGGGATGCTGTGCGCTGGCTGCTGGCGAAATCGGCTGGAACCCAACTTGGGGAACTGTAACGCGACGGGATATCTCCCAAGTACGGGACCCCAGTGGGCCCGCAGCACGTCATGGGAGGTGGAAGCCCAAGTGATCGTGCTGCGGGCAGGCTGGACGGGGCTACTTGGAGGCTTCTGCAGAGCCGGACCCCGCCACGGCCGGATAGACGATTCCCGCCACGGCCGCACCGAGAATCGGCGCCAACCAGAACAGCCAGAGCTGCTGCACCGCCCATCCTCCAACGAACAGGGCCGGTCCGGTGCTGCGGGCCGGATTCACCGAGAGGTTGGTCACGGGGATACCAATCAGGTGGATCAGGGTCAAACCGAGCCCGATGGCGATCGGCGCGAAGCCCTTGGGCGCCCGTGAATCAGTAGCCCCGAGGATCACGAAGAGGAAGAAGAAGGTCAGGACCATCTCGGCGATGAATGCGGAGACCATGGAATACCGGCCCGGCGAGTGATCACCATACCCATTGGAGGCAAATCCCCCGTCGGTGGAGAATCCGACCTGCCCCCCGGCAATCAAGGAGAGGACGAACGCCCCGGCCACCGCTCCGGCCACCTGGGTCAGGATGTAGGGAAGGAGCTCCCCGGACGGGAACCGGCGGGCCACCGCGAGTCCGATCGAGACAGCCGGGTTGAGATGACAGCCCGAGACATGGCCAATCGCGTAGGCCATGGTGAGGACAGTCAGGCCGAAGGCGAAGGAGACACCGACCAGTCCGATGCCGAGATTCACCGGGGTGGCGCCCTCTGTGACGAGGAACTTGGCTGCAAGGACGGCGCTGCCGCAGCCGCCAAAGACAAGCCAGAAGGTGCCGAGGAATTCCGCGGGTAGCTTGTTTTTCATGATGTGTAGCGTGGGTCTAGAGCAATTGGGTGGGTTTCCGATCCTGCCGGGCGAGGCAATCGCGATGTAGGCCCGGAGGCAAGGCCTACTTGGCCTCCAGCGCTCCCTCATCGACGGTGCCAAGGGTCATTCCCGCCGGCAGCCCGGACTTCGTGAGCGGACTCTCCAGGCGGTGTTCCTTCTGATCGGTGTCCCCGACCTCGCACATCCTGGGGCGGAACCGGCGGCAGTCCCATCCAGGAGCCCGGGAAGCCCCACCAAGGACACGCCTGCGGGAAGGGGAACCTCCATCCCAGCAGACGTGTTCCAAAAGCGGTGGGCCAAAGCCATGGCCAATCCGCTCTTTCCCGGGCCGGTTCAACCAACGACGGCATCGCTCGATTCGCTCGTGTCGCAGCAACGCAGCGTCTTCAGTGGGTGGAACGGCGGCCTGGGATCCGGCGGGCGCAAGATTTCGAGGCTCGCGGACCTCCGGGCGGTTGGTTTCCGACAGGCTCCCGGGCAGGATTCCCCCCATGCCGGTGACACAATCGGATCTGGAGGAGCGCGAACGGCTGTTCCTTGCGGCCTACGCGCAGAAGAGCGGCGACAGCCGGGGGCGCGTCCACGCCGAGGAACCGCCCCATTGGAGGACCCAGTTCCAACGGGATCGCGACCGTGTCATCCACAGCCGCGCGTTCCGCCGGTTGGAGTACAAGACGCAGGTCTTCCTCAATGGTTCCGGCGATCACCTGCGGACTCGCTTGACGCACACCATGGAGGTGGCGGCGATCTCGCGGAACATCGCGCGGGCGCTGCGGCTGAACGAGGACCTGGCCGAGACGATCGCCCTTGCCCACGACCTCGGCCATTCGCCCGTGGGGCACAAAGGGGAGCACATGCTCGACCGACTGATGAAGGACCACGGCGGATTCGAGCACAACCGGCAGAGCCTTCGGGTGGTGGAGGTGCTCGAGAGGAAGTATCCGCTGTTCGAGGGACTGAACCTGTCCTGGGAGGTGCGCGAGGGGTTGGCGAAACACGAGACCGCGTACGACGTCCCGCCGGGAGGCTCGCGGTTCCCCCATCGCCAGTCCTCCCTCGAAGCCCAGATCGCCAACCTGGCGGACGAGATCACCTACTACAGCCACGACCTCGACGACGGCTTGGACAGCGGTCTGCTGGACGAGAAGCGGCTGCTGCGGGAGGTGGAGGTCTGGAGCAAGGCGGCACGGGTGGTGAAGCGAAAGTTCGGCGCCTTGCCGGATGAAAGCCGCCGCTACTACACGATCCGCCAGATCATCGACCAGCAGGTGTCCGACGTGGTATCGACCACCGAGGAGCGGATCGTCGACGCGGGAGTCGCCAGCGCCGACGAGGTGCGATCCCAGAGGAAGCCGTTGGTCCAATACAGCCCGGAACGCCGTCGGCAGAACCGGGAATTGAGAAAATACCTCTACCGCAACCTCTACTACCACCCCGTGGTGGCCGAACCGAACAACCGGGCCATCCGGATGCTCGCCGAGGTCTTCAACACCTACATCCAGCATCCGAAAGAGCTCGGCGAAACCGCACGCCGGCGCATCGCCGTGGATGGCCTGCATCGCGCCGCCTGCGATTACATTGCCAGCATGACGGACCGCTACCTGATCCAGGAACACCACCGGCTCTTCGGACTCAACCTGGATCGTTGAACTTCCCTTTCCGCCGGCGCCGTGGTCAGCGGCCGGCGGCGACCATTTCGCGCAAGGCGGTCTTGAGGATCTTGCCGGTCGCGTTGCGCGGCAACGCCGGCAGCACCACCGCGCGACGCGGGACCTTGTAGTCCGCCAGCTGGTCGCGAAGGAAGGCGATCAGGGCGGGTTCGTCGAGCTGTCGTCCCTCGTCCATGGACACGAAGGCGACCGGACGCTCGCCACGCCGGTCGCACGGCTCCCCGACGACCGCGGCCTCCCGGATCCCGGGGAAACGGTAGAGCACCTCTTCGATCTCGCGCGGGTACACGTTCATCCCGTTCGGCTTGAGCATGTCCTTCTTCCGGTCGGTGATGACGAACCAGCCGTCGGGCCGCCGATGGCCGATGTCCCCGGTCAGCAGCCAGCCGTTCCGGAGCGCCTCGGCGGTCTTCTCCGGCGCGTTCCAGTAGCCGAGCATCACATTGCCGCCGCGGACGCAGATCTCACCGTCGGTTCCGTCGGGCAAAACGGCTCCGGAATCGTCCTGGACCGTGACCTCCACGCCGGGGATGGGGATCCCGATGGTGCCGGGGATCGCGGGCCCGGCAGGAGGGTTCACCGTCACCACCGGGCTCGCTTCGCTGAGTCCGTATCCCTCGATGAGCGGAACCCTGGGATGCCGCTCGTTGAATGCCCGGAGGATCTCCAGAGGCAGCGGGCCGGCTCCGCTGACGCACAGCCGCAGCGAGGCGAAGTCCACGCCCGGCGGCAGCTGGGAAAGGGCCCGGAACAACGCCGCCATCGCCGGCAGCAATGTGCCGCCCCTTTGGATCATCTCACCCACCATCGTCTTCGGGGAATTGAGCCCCTTCACCGCAAGGATCGTGGCGCCGCTGAGCAGCGGCAGCAGGAGACCCACGGTGAGCATGAAGCTGTGGAACATCGGCAGCAGCACGATCAGCCGGTCGTCCGGGATCACCCCGAGCATGACCCGGCACGACTCGACGTTGTGGAGCAGGTTGCCGTGGGTGAGCATCGCCCCCTTGGGACGGCCGGTGGTGCCGCTGGTGTAGATCAGGACGGCGAGGTCGGAGCGGGTGCGGACCGGCTTGGGGTCAGGACCGGAATCGCCGAAGTCCTCCACCTCGATGCAACGCAGTCCGGGTCGGGCCGCAAGGAGTTCGGCCAACGCCGGGTTGGAACGCTCCGCCAGCACGACCGTCGCCCCCGAGTCGTCCAACATGTAGCTGACCTCCTGGGGCTTGAGGAAGTTGTTGATCGGCACGGCGACGGCATCCGCGCCGAAGATGCCGAACAACCCTCCGACGAACTCCGGGCAGTTCCTCAGCCACAACGCCACGCGGTCGCCGGGATGGACACCCAGCTTCGCCAAATGGTCCGCCACCCAGGCCACTTGGCCCGCATAATGGGCGTAGCTGAACTCCGCCTCGGCCCAGAAGAGGGCGGGCTTCGACGCGTTGGTGGCAGCGCTGCCGAGGAAGGCGGTGGCGAGGTTCTCCATGGGACCCCGAATCCTGCGGCCGCTTCCGCTTCCCCGTCAACGCAGGCGAAGCCCCAGCAAACCCGACCGCCGATCGAGGGTTGCCAATTCTGCCCCGGATACAGTTCCCAGTTGGCCTCTTAGCGTTTCGGCGTGAAGCCACTTCCCGAGCCCGTTGATGACTCAGGCTCAGCGACGCCCGAAAATCCGGTTCGCCTCCTCCAAGGTCTCCTTGGATCCGATGTCGTACCAGATGCCGGGAACGCTCCAGGTCATCACCGGGGTCTGCGGGTACAGCCACTGCACCAGGCGTCCGGGTTGATCGGGGTTGTTGCCCTCGGCGAGGTAGCGCCGGATATGGCCAAGGAACGCCTTCGGATAGTAGTAAAGGGCGATGCCGATCAAGGTGCTCGCCGGTTCGGAGGGCTTCTCGACGAAGCTTGTGATCTTGCCGGAGGCGTCCACGTCGACCACGCCGTACTTGCGGGCCTGCTCCAGGCTGCCGACGTCGTACACGCCAAGCACCGGTCCTGTCTGGGAACGACAATACTCGCCGAACCCAGCCAGGCTCTGGCTGAACAGGTTGTCACCGGCCACCACGATCAGGTCGTCGTCCAACTGCTCGCGCTCCAACACCAGGTTCAGGTCCCCGATGGCACCGAGCTTGTTGGTGTCGTCCGTGGAACCGTCGTTGACGATGGTGAAGTCGAGGGTCGGCGACTTGGCCGCCCGATAGGCGGTCGCCCATTGCTCGAAATGGCCCGCGAACTTGGCGTTGGTCACCACGATGACGCGGTCGATTCCAGGGATGGTGGAAAGGTTGTCGAGCACATGGTCGACCATCGGCTTGCCAGCCACCGGCAACAGGGGCTTGGGCTGGGTCAGGGTCAGCGGATAGAGCCGGGTCGCATAACCGGCGGCGAGGATCAGTACCTTCATCGTATGGGTGCGAGGATACGGATTCCATTTTCAACAGCACACCCACAATTTGGGGGAAGTTCTGCGGAGGTTTCCGTGGGGCGTATCCGTCAGGGCATGGCTGGAGTGAACCGACGCAGGGTCCGGTTCCCATCTCCGACGGCCATCCAACGACGAATCCGCACCGACAATCCTGTCACCGCGAACACCGTCACCATGAATCTCCTCGTTGCAAACCCTTCCAGATTCCTTCTGGGACTGCTCGCATTCGCCCTCACGGCGTGGGCCCAAGCGACTTCCGACGCCGCCACCCTGCGAATCCTCCAACCGGCAAGCCCGTCCGAGGTCCAACTCGGGACACCGGTCTCCTTGCTCATGGAACTGGAATCGCCGGCCGACACCGCCATCGGACCGGTGACCGTCTACGCCGGAAACCAGTTCCTGGGTGTCGCGCAGGCCCTTCCCCAGGCCGCCATCTTTCCGCCTCCGCCGGCCCGCTTTGCCTTCCTCTGGTCCCGGCCACCGTCGGGAACACACGCCCTCGAGGCGGTCGCGCTGATCCAACGCCCGGGACAGCCCGGCCGTGAACTGGTCGCGAGCCCTTCGGTCGTCCTCGTCGTGACCCCGGCGAATCCTCCGACGAATTCCGTGCCCATCGTCTCCGTTAGGACCCTGCGAGCCTCCATCACGGAGGCCGAAGGCCCAGTCGAGGTCTTCGAACTACACCGGACCGGGAATCTCGGCGGACGTCTCCGGGTGGGATTCCAGATGGGTGGCGACGCCTCGAACACGGCGGACTACGCGATTCCATTCGGTGCATTGGCAGTCGAGTTCCCGGCCGGCGAGGACTCCGTTTCCGTGGTCCTGAGACCCGTCGGAGACGCGCTCGCCGAAGGTTTGGAGTCGGTCACGCTCTCCATCCTGCCGCCTACCGGCGCCGAGTCCTACGTCATCGGCAGCCCCGGCCGCGCCGAATCGGCCATCCGCGACCGGGACATGGCGCGGCCCGCCTCGATCGCCTGGGTCCGCCCGGCGCAGGGCTCCGGTTTCGTACCCGGCGGTCCGGTCGTCCTCGACGTCATCGCGACGGATCCCTCCGGCTACCTGCCCGACGTCGAGTACGTGGTTTCCGACTCGGACGGTCGGAACACACGGAAGATCGGCGAAAGCTCGATCCGCTTCTTCGTGGCCCCGCCGAACGGGACCCCGATTGGCCACACGTTGACCTGGCAAAGCACCAACGCCTTCGCCGGCATCAACCGGATACGTGCCTTGGCCACGACCGCCGGTGGAGTCCCAGTGGCTTCCACGGACCTGCTCCTCGTCGCCGTTCCATCCGGGGAGGCACCGCGGGTGCGGGTTAACACCGAGGTCTCTTCCGCCTCCGAGGCCGTGCCGGAATCCGCCTTCGTCTTCCGGATCGAACGGGATGGTTCCGCCGATGCCCCATTGAAGGTCCGGTTTTCCGTGTCCGGGTCCGCCACCCGCGACTCCGACTACCACCTTGAGAAGGATCCCTGCCCGTTGTGCGCGCGCCCCACGATTATTCTTCGGGAGGATTGGATCGAATTCGCCCCCGGCGACCGATCCATCCGCGTGGGCGGCTCGGCCGTGTCGGATCGGGAATCCGAGGGAGTTGAGACCGTTGAACTCCACCTCGAGCCCGCGCTCGACCGCGATGCACCCTACCGGATCGACGAGAACTCCTCGGTCGCAAGGGCCTCGATCGAGGACGCAGATCCCGCCACCGACCTTCCGACCGTGACCCTCCACACCTTGGATGGCGTCGCCACCGAGACCAACGGCGCCGACGGCCTCCGGTTCGAGGTGCGCCGTTCCGGGCCGGCCGCCTCGGCACTGTCGGTCCACTACCGCTTCTCCGGTTCCGCCCGGTATCTCGCCGACTTCCGGAGGACTGGCGAAGCATTCGGAACGGATCCCTCCCTGTTCCTTCCGGCGCCCCTGGTCCTGGAGCTTGCATCCGGTCAGACCAACGTGCTCCTCGACCTCGAGGCGCTGCCGGATGTTCGGGTCGAAGGCGAGGAAACGGTCGTGGTCACCCTCGTCCAACCCGAACCCTTGCCGTACGTCCGTATGCGTCCCACCTACGAGGTCGGCCGACCGGAATCGGCCCGTGGACTGATTCGCGACACGCCGGAGGCGGAGGGTGAGAG
>CAMASJ010000049.1 GCA_945860685.1 Akkermansia muciniphila | reverse complement strand
TGGTAAACTTGAAGGGTGGCCTTTGCACATGCATCCCATCCATGGTGCTTGATTGTGGCACGCCCCATTCTCGCAATAGAAGCCGCATGCTCCGGTGATTTCTGAAGAAGCCGCAAACTGGCTGAAATCTGTTCCGGGCGATGAGGATCAAACAGGAGTCCATTGACTTCTGAATCTATCAGCTCCGAGGCCCCCATACCCCGCCCTACAGCGACAGGAATTCCGCTGGCCATCGCTTCCGTAACAACCATTCCGAATGGATCGTAGTCACTTGGATAGAGAAACACATCGGCAGCACGGAACGCCATCTCTGGCTGCGATTCAAATCCGTGAAAGATGACCCGGGTACTCACACCCAGTGCCTCTGCTTGGATACGGAAGCCCTCTAGGCGGGAACGCGTAATAACCAATAGGCGTGCTTCAGGAAAAAGAGGCAACTGCTCGATACACTGGCGTAGTCCTTTGGTCGCTTCTCCCATGAAGAGCCATGTCCATTCTTCGCCAGGGACACCAAATCGTCGCCTCAGAGCGGCTCGCTCTTCCAGATCGCGTGCGGGGCGAAAGACTTCGGAGTCTGTTCCATGGTAAACTACCGAAACCGGACGATCCCATCCATAATAGTGACGAACCTCCGACTCGAGTGTACGAGAGATTGCGATGAGATGGCGCACGGACTTATGGCGATAAAATGCCCTCTCGAACGGAATAACCACTTTCATGAATAAGCGCGGCTTTATCCACTTCGTATTCATGCGTTTCTCCCGCGCCGCATTACAGATGTGACCAGTGATGATGTCGGTATACCACAAGGTTAAGCCCTGGGCATGAATCAAATCCACTGGGTACTTGCCCACACAGTACTGAGCTGTCGGAATAAAACTATAGACCGTCGTCAACGCGTTGTATCGAATCGCCGGAATCTTAATGCGTGTTTCGCCCGGGCACTGTGGCGCATTGAACGTATTCGCAAAGATTGTAAACCGCACTTCCGAATGAAGGCGCCTTACCAACTCAACGCAATATCTACCCTGACCAAAGTTCGGGTCATAATCATGAACTACGAGGCCAACTGAAATCATGATTGCCCTCTCGATTTGGAATTGTTCTTTCTGAACAGGAATCTCTTTCTTCCCAAGATGCTCGACTGCTGCGCCATCGGAGACACCGTGGGGGCAGAGTTATAGTTAATGGGCCGGGAGATTCGGGGAAGTGGGGGACTAGAGCGCCCAACCACCGAGTTATCGACCACGGGATATGGAGCTCCGCTGACACTGCCCGTTGCTTCACTTTCGCTGTAAAGGGATCGAATCTTCGGTGTTGCAATGAACGAAGTAAACTTTTCCCGGAAAGAGACGGACTCAGTCATTCCAGATGCCAACGCCACCTTGTAATCCGTGAAGAGCCGGCTAAGGGCTCCGAAAAAGAACCAAAGTAGGGCACCGTACGGAACTCCCAAGAATGGGGTGCCAATTGGAAACGTAATAACTGACAAAAGAAAAAAGATACCGGCAGGAAGGCTTACCACGCTGATTGACGTATCACGCAACTGCGACATCCATTTCATTGAAGCCTTGCAACCCTCAAAAAAGAGGTTTCCGATCGAAAGCAAACCCAGAAGCCCCATGTCAACGACGATATGGCCTAAGTCACCATCAATGGGTCTAACCATTTTTAGACGGGTGACCAAAAACATTGGGACCCCATGTGACGAACTCCCTAATCCAGTGCCAAACGGATACGCAAACATCTCAGTGATCGATGGACCGACAACAATCCAAACACGCTGCCAAATCGTGTTATCCGTCAACAAACTCGCATAACGAGCTGACGCCATACCCTTTGTCGTCGAGACCCCAAGTCGCCAACCCACTATTATGATGAGAGGCAAAAGGAGCATTCGAACTCCACCTCTTCTATACCATAGTGCGAAAGCCACAGCAATAACCAGCAGAATCAACGCGGAGCGCGCACCGGTCAGAATCAAAGCGTAACACATCACTCCAGACAGTCCGCTTAGAAGCAAGTACTCATTCTTGGGGCAGGTTTTTACAGTTAACCGAGAGAATGCGAATGCCATTGAGTATGACAACTGGGTCGCGAAGGCAGCAGAAGACACGAATGTTGAGAACCGACGGAACTGACTTACTCCCTTATCGGCATAGAATTGATTCCTGAATCTGAATTCCATTTCAGGATCCAATAGCATTAGCCTTCTAACCTCCTCCTCCGACTGAAAGATTCCATAGACTGCGGTAACCGCCCCTAAGATCACGATCAACCACATGTAAAACTCGACCTGTCGGATACTGGTCGCCAGATGAAAGCCGACCACAAAGACCATCGGGATGATGCACCATCCCCGAAACGCTGCCATCACAATCAGTGGTGATATATCAAAAACCAGAATGGAAATCGGAATATACAGGACACACATCAAGGAGTGGAACTTCAACGCATTCCCGATCGGCGAATTCGGAATCAAGGCATCCTTCCCACGCGTCAAGATGGTAATCAGCATCGAGATTACGATCGGAATATCGAATGCAAAAGTTGTTAGGGGACTTCTAAAATGAACCTTTAGCCAGCCATGGAAGAATCCAATGATGATGGCGAGGATAAACAGACCATTCGCCAGAGGATTTTTTTCGAATAGATCGACCAAAACCCGTCCAAGCGATCGCCTCTCCTCTTCCGTCGGTTGGATCGACGGTTGTGTCGGGTAGGAAAGGGTTTTGGTCATCGCTGAAGTCCGCAGGGAAGGTTCTCACCCACAGGCAACCGGGCAAAGGAAAAACTCTGGGCGCCCACTCCCCGCTTGGCATTAATCGGCAGGAGCAGCCTGCCAGTTGAGAGGAGAGCAACCAAGCCGATCACATCCATTTGATGATAAGACAGTTGCCACTTGTTCGACACCAGCACCCCTTCCCGCTTTCAAACTCTCATTCTCTGCGTCCGAGCACTCCTGTGGAACTCGAACCGTCTCCGGATGGAGGACCTATTCGACCTCCGAAATCGGAATCGCTCCGAGAGCCCATCTCGGCGAACTCCAAAGTACATCAGAGCCGTCAAAATGGTCGCCATCGGCTGGCCGCAACGCAGCGTTGTTTGACGCACGCCACATTTTTATATTCCAGATCCAGCCTCATTCAAAACGGATCAAGGAGTGACTTTATGAATCGATGAATGTCTTCTATTGATATTAGATTTCAATAGAGTTCGTTTCCAGACGATTTCGGAGAGGAGCTAGGAGTTGGCCACCCGACGTTCGAATCCCGTGTCATCCGTCGATGTCAATTACCGCCCTTTACGGCCGGTCCGCTCCATGAAGGCAACAGTTCTCGCTTCCCGGCCTTCGATCGAATCCCGATGGGAAGGTCAGGATCGCGTTCACCAACCGCTTCGCCCTCCCGACCGGGTGCGCAGCGTTGGTCGGGCTCAAGGAACAATGAGCCGGAACGCACGGAAGTTGTTGGTCACCCCAAACGTGACTTGAAGACGAGCGCCGTCGTCAACCGGCGTGAGACCCGCATCGGTCCAACTCGTTGGCGACAAGGCCGGCGTCACCTGTAGTATCGCGTTCGTGGCCATCGAAGGCCAACTGAGCACCAACAGGTCGCCGAAGCCGGTGAAGTCGAGGGCCAATGGGATGGCCCTCACCTGGACCGTATCGGTGTTGTCGGAGGTGTTGGAGTCTGTGACCGCGCCGGAGGCGGCCAGCGTGAAGATGACTTCCTCCGGAGCTGTCAGCGCCAAGCGGACCTGACCGATCCAGGACGCATTGGGAGCGAGCGTCCCAAGGTCAAATTCAACACCAAGGGAGGTCTGAGCGAAGGAACCAGAAGAAGCTGCTGCACCTCGGAACTGAGACGGGGCTGGGAGGGCCAAAAGCGCCCGGACCGCAGTTGCGGGCAGCGGACCGGCATTGCGAACCCGTAGATTCAAGCGGAATTCGAAACCGCGGATGACGGGATTGGCTGTCGATTCGATTTCAGCGGTCATTTCAGCCGTTGAACCCACGAGGAAGTCCGTCGACGTGGACGCAATGCCGGCGCCGGTCTCGACCACGATCCGGCCGGAGGACGCACCCGCGGGAACGGCAACCGCCAATCCGGAGGTATTTGTCTGGACGATGGTTGCGACGACACCTCCGACACGGACGGACAGGAACGGCCAAAGATGGCTCCCGGTAACCGAGACTACCGACCCCACTTGACCGGAGGCAGGCGAGAAGCCCGTGATCACCGGCTGCTCACCGACGATGGTCAGGATCGTTGGACTCTCATCGCGTCCACCCGGAGTCTCGACGACGACCCTTCCGGTGACCGCATTGGTTGGGACCACGGCGCTGATCCGACGATTGTCGAGTGCGGTGAACGAAGTGGAGGGAGCGGTGTTGGTGCCGAAGCGGACCGCCGTGGCACCGAGGAAGTTGGTTCCGGTGATCTCGAGCGTTTCGCCCGGTCGCAGGCGGGAGGATCCAAGCTGTGAGACAATCGGAGCCACGTAGAAGACGGAGGTCGAATCGTCGGTGCCGACAGATGAAACGACTTGGAGCGGGCCTGTACCGGCCCCGAAAGGAACCGCAACCACGACCGATATTGCGGAGACATTGATGGGAGTGGCTGCGATGCCGCTGAAAGTCACCTGCTGAACACCGGTGAGTCCGGCGCCCGTGATGGTCACGTTGGTGCCACGGGCGCCGCCAGAAGGCGTGAAGCCGAAGATGCGCGGCTGGAGCACGAAATTGGATGTGGTCAGGAAGCGACCACCGGGTGACTCGACGGCCAAGGCCCCGGAAGCAGGCGCATTCGTGGGAATCACCGCGGCGATATTGGTCGGCGAAACCACGGTAAAGCTCGCCACGGGCACACCACCCAAGGTGACCGCGGAAACCGCACGGAGACTGAGACCGGTGATCGAAAGGGTATCTCCAACCCGGCCCCTCGGGGTGAAACCGCGGACTGAAGGGGGAATGAAGAAGTTCGTGGAGGTGACGAAGACGCCGGCGTTGTTGGTCACGGTGATGGGTCCGGTACCGGCACCGGCAGGCACGTAGACGGAAACCGACGTTTCGGTGACCGTGTCCACCAGCGCACGGACACCGTCGAAGAAGACACCCAGCCGGAAGCTGGCATCGGTGGTGTCGAGGAAGTTGGCTCCCGAAAGGACCACCAGGTTGCCCGCGACTCCGCGGACGCGATCCGCTTCGGTCAGGCCACCCGGACGTTCAAAGCGGGTGACGACCGGAGGCACCTGGAAGTTCCGGGATATCGGCGTCTGGCCGCAGATGTTCTCGATGTAAATCGGGCCAATCGTCGCTCCGACCGGGACCCTCACCGCGATTTGCTGCTGCCCGCCGGAAATCGTACTGATGCTCTCGATGACGGCCGGTGTGAAGTTGAAGGTCACCGCGGTCACCTGCGGGCTGAGGAAGTTCGCGCCGTTGATCGTGATCAGCGCCCCAGGTTCACCCCGGAAGCTCGAGATCGATGTCGGCAACGGCCAGCACTGTGCCAACGCCGCGGAGGTCCCAGAGAGAACCACGGCAACCCAAGTCATCCAGAACCGGCTGAATTGATGCTTCATTCGAATAGATTTAGTGTTTACATCCGTCATTGCCGATCTGCAAGCATCGGCTGGGCATGCCGACCTGGACGCGAAACAATCCGATCGGACATCCCGCATGGGATTTGGAACACGTAGTGGCGGCCCAGGTTCGATCCGGACCGGTCATTACCTTTGGTTAACATATCGGATTACCTAAGCTGATGAATAACCCTCCGTATGCGACGTCGACTGGGCTGTTGTGAAGACCTACCAGTTCGACGGCAGCGGGCCTGCAAACGGCGCGTTTTTCCTTAACAGGGATTCCAAGGCCCGGAACTGAGACTTCACCTCCACCCCTCCCCGTTCGATACCATGAAGCACTCCACTCTGCCTGCGGTGTGTCTGGCGCTGGCGACCATTGCCGGCTCCGCGGTTCGATCCCATGCGCAATCCACCAACGGATCGCCAGCGGCAACGGCGGCCGCCACTCCATCGGAGGCCGCCAACGCACCGGCGCTGGTGGCCATTCCACCGGTGCCTTCGTTGCCGCCCGCAGTCGCGGAGGTTGTCCAACTGGTCCGACGCGGGATCAGCGAGTCCGTGGTGACCGACTATATCGCGCAGATCCGTGAACCGTTCACCCTTGGTGCCGATCAGGTGATCTACCTGTACGATCTCGGGATCAGCGGTCCCGTCCTCCAGGCGCTGCTGAAGAAGGCTGGTGGATCGTTGGACGACGATGTGGTCCAGAACGTCTTGGTGCAGGCGGGCATTTCCACGAACAACGCCCCGGTTTCCGCGGCCGAGGCCAAGTCGACCGAGAACGTCCTGCTGAATCCCTATCTGACCTCGACGGCCGGCGCGCCGGGTCCGGCCGGACAGTTGGCACCCAACCAGGCCGGCATGGCGCCCGCGGCGCCCGCCGGTTCAGCGGCATCGGCGGCCCCCAGCCAGCCGGCAGTGGTCAACCAGCAGATCTTCTACGAATCCCTCGCACCCTACGGTTCCTGGGTGGAGGTCCCGTCCTATGGCTGGTGCTGGCAGCCGACGGTGGCGGTGGTGAACTCGTCCTGGATTCCCTATGGAGACGGTGGGCGATGGGTCTGGACCGATCGCGGCTGGTACTGGCATTCGAGCTACACGTGGGGCTGGGGGCCTTACCACTACGGGCGCTGGCATCGTCACGGCCGCCATGGCTGGGTCTGGGCCCCGGGGTACGACTGGGCACCGGCCTGGGTTGCCTGGCGTAGCACGCCGACCTACTGCGGATGGGCGCCTTTGCCCCCGGAATGCCATTGGCGGTCCGGCGTAGGCTTTTCCTGGGTCAACGGCCGCACCTCGGTGGGCATCGGCTTCGGCATCGGTCATGACTGGTGGTTCGCCACGACCTGGAACCGCTTCTGCGAACCGGTGCGCCCTTTGCACCGCCTTCCGGCCCACGGTGTCCGTCAGTTCGTGAATGAAAGCCGCATCACCGTCGCCGGAGGCAACGCGGTCAACATCCGAGGCAACAACAACACGGTGATCATCAACAACGGAGTCTCCCGTGAGGAGGTCCAACGCCACACGCGGGACGAGATCCGCCGGACCGAAATCCGCGACGTCAACAGCCCCGCGGCTACCCAGTCGTTGGCCGGAGGCAGGCCTTCCCCGGCCGGACGTCCTTCGGAGCTTGCGGTCTACCGTCCGACGATTCCCGTCCAGGCATCGAAGCCCTCAGCAACGGCACTCGCGAAGCCAGCTCCGGTCAGGACCTCTTTCAACGGCATACCGCCCTCCGGGTCCTCGTCCCGCCCTCTCCCCGTGCCCCAGGCTGGCGTCGCCAGGCCCTCTGGTGCCTCCGCCGCTTCCCCAAGGCCGGCTACCGTGGGAACCGCTTCATCACCCAAGCCGAATTCGCTGGTCTCACCCTCCTTCGGTGGTGGTCAGGTGAGCCGCCCAGCGACCAGCGTCTCACAGACGCCGCCGACGACGCCTTCCCAAGCCTTGGCGACCCCGGCCCGACCGGTATCCGTTCCTGGAGTGGGACGCGGCGAAATACTGCGGCCCGGCTCCTCCCCGGTCCGCGCCAACAACCCGGCAGTCTCCAGCCCGGCCCCCGTGGCGTCCCAGATCCGGCCGGGAACCGGCTTTGCACCGGCACCAAGCCCGACCGTGTCCGTCCCTCCCAGTCGCCCCAGCTCCGCGGGTTCGTTCCGTCCGACTCCGGCCCCGGTGTCGAACTACTCCAAGCCTGAGGGCGGGGGCTTTGTGTCTCCTGCACAGGCGAAACCCTCGTTCAGCACGCAACCAAAGCCTGTCGACAACTATCGACCGCCGTCGTCGGAGTCCTTCAGGCCATCGGCCTCCGGCTTCAGCCCCAGTCGCCCGGCACCGGCCCAGGCGCCTTCCGCGGCACCG
This sequence comes from Akkermansia muciniphila, assembly GCA_945860685.1. Taxonomy (GTDB): domain Bacteria; phylum Verrucomicrobiota; class Verrucomicrobiia; order Limisphaerales; family UBA9464; genus SXXZ01. The sequence continues at coordinate 10,055 of CAMASJ010000049.1, read as the reverse complement.
TCGAGCGGCCGCCAGCCCAACCCAGGCGGCCCCAACCGCAAGAACGAACCCTGAGCCGGCTTCCCAGTTCCTTTGAACCGATGATGAAGCGGCTCCTCCTGCTCGTGGCACTGATCTCCTCCAGCGTCTGGCTAAAGTCCGGGGAGGCGAATTCGGCGGCGGCAACCGCAAAGCAATCCCGCGTGCTCTATGAGACGGGTTTCGAACGGTTCGAGGGATTCGATCCTTCGCTGGATTTGGTGGATGCCGCCGGCAGGGGGCAGAACGGTTGGACCGCGGTCGGCTACGGGGGAAACGGGATCCTCGGCGACGCCCTGCCCGACTTCGCGGGACAATACGCCTACATCGGCTTCCTGACCTCCACGAATGGCAACGGGTTCTTCAACGTGTTCCGTCCGCTCCGCTTTACACCCTCAACCAACCAGCCGCCCGTCGTAGTCTTCCAAGTGAACATGAGTCTGCGGGACGAGACTCCATCGCCGGAGCGTGCCGACGATTTCCGCTGGAGCGCCTACACGCCCGACGACCGACGGCTGTTCACCATCGATTTCCACGGCGCGGATCGGACGATCAACTACGCCCTCGATGACGCTTCCGGATTCCAGACGACCGGCTACGAGTTCGAATACGGAGCCACCTACCTGCTGGAGGTGGTCATGAGCTTCGGGCGTAACCGTTGGTCCGCGAGCCTCAACGGGTTCACGGTCGTCGCTGAGCAACCCCTGAGTACCCGACCCGGAGCTTTGGCCCTCGGCAGCCTCGACGCCGTCTGGGCAGCCCGTGCCCAAGGAAGCTGGGACGACAACTACATGCTCTTCGACGACTATCGAATCCTCGCCTATCCGCCGTCCGAGATCGCTCCCGTACTGGAACTTCAGACCGTCGAACCCGGCGGCACAGCCCGCCTGGTCGTGTGGGGAGAGCCCGGGGTATCGTATCTTGTGCAGTCTTCCAACGACCTCGTTCTTTGGACAGATCGCGGAACGGTGGTGGCCACCAGGCCGGAAGGTCGGGCCGAATTCATTGATTCCCAACCAGCCCAGGCGCGCACCTATCGCGTCGTCTCGATTCCCTGAGCCGGGCTGCGACCCAAGGTCAGGACCAAACCGTCCCGCGAATCAAGAACCTCGAGTTCCCTTCCGAAACGAAGCCGCAGCGCGCCGACATCCTCGGTGAACAATACGTGGAAGGGCTGGTTGAGAAGTCGTCGACGAGTGGCCCGGGGAGTCCTTTCCGTGGCCGGTAGCCGCCCGGTGGCCACGATGATCAACCTCGGCCTGAGCATGGCCAGAAAGCGGTCGGTGGCCGCCTCGCCGGATCTCGGGATCCCGGTGATGAGTACGTCTGCGGGAAACTCGCCGCCATGGCGCCGTACCAGCGACTCCTGGCCCAAGGGTCCAAGATCCGGCGCGATCAGGACCCGCCATCCCCCGAGCTCCCCACGAAGACAAAGCGACGCATCGTCGGCTCGGGCAAACGCCTCATCGGGCCAAGGGTGGACCGCTTCCCAATCATGGAAGCGTTCGGGTGCCACAATGGTTTCGACGGCCACGCGATGACTCTTTGCCCACGGTATCAACCGTACCAGGCTGGGAGACCGCATGCGGACCCGCGGGAGGAGAACACGTGGGATTTCCAACCGCTCCAAGGCCTGGGTAGCCCCGCCGCCATGTCGGATGTCCCCGTGCGAAACCAACAGGGAATTCAGGCTCCGGAACCCGGCAGCTTGTACTCCCGGCACGACCACATACCGAGCGGCGGAATCGTCACCGCAATCCAGAAGGAAGTCGCGGCGACGACCGGGTAGATCGACCAGTACCGCCTCGCCAGCCCCGAACACCTGCATTTCCGACTGGCGCTCCATCCATAGGGAAGTGGCCAAGGCGCCGGCGAATACCCAGAGCCAGTTTCGCCAACGAATCCAGCCCGACCGGGCTCGTTCATTGGGACCGCGCACCCAAAGGATCAGCGCAAAGCCGTAGGGCAGCCAGATGAGCCAAGGAACCCGGCCCACGGCCCACCAGGCAAACGGCCAGTCCGCGCAACTGCGGCTCCATCCAACGAGGAAGTGCATCGCCATCCAGGCCGCACCATTCCAAGTCTCGGTACCCAACGGCGCCGTCAACGAGATGAGTCCGGAGACAAGGACCAGCCCCCCCAGAGGGACGGCGACCAGATTGGCCGGAACCGAAACCGGTGAGACCAGATGAAAGAAGCCGATCGTCCAAGGCGTCGAGGCGGCGAAAGCAGCGAGGCCAGTGGCGATGGAAGGGACAAGTCTCCGGAGAGCGGCCTCAAACCATCGTCGTGGACGTGTCCATAGCCGTTCGGGCAACAACGGATCCGGGGCCAAGGGGCGGAAGCGCCAAAGGGCGGACTCAAAGGCAGGAGTCAAAACCGGGAGCGCTCCGACAACACCGAAAGAAAGGATGAAGCCGGCCTGGAAGAGTTGCCCGGGATCCCAGGCAAGAAGTGACAGTGCCGCCAGGGAGAGGGAATTGATGAGGTCAGCAGGCCGACGCAGAGACCAGGTTCCCACCACCACCGAACACATGACCGCAGAACGCACGGCAGAGGCCTGCCATCCGGTTGCTGCGACATAGCCCCAGATGCAGGGAATAGAGAGCCCACCGCAGACCGAACGCGGAACTCGTCCCAAGCGGAGCAGTGCCACTATCCAGGCCGCGATGAGTGCGATGTGCAGGCCCGAAATCGCGAAGAGGTGGAGAGTGCCGGATCGCATGAAGACGTCGTCCACCTCGTCATGGAGCGCCGTTCTCCAACCGAGGAGCATTCCCCAGATCAATCGGGTCGACTCGTCGTCCGGAAGGCCTCGGGAAAGCCGCGCGCGCGCCCAGGCAAGGAATCGTTCATCCCAAGGTGGATCGGTGCAGGGATCTGGACCCAGAGCCCAATCCTGCGGGGCATCGCATTGCAGAACCAAGCCGATGCCGAGGCGGCGCAGATGGTTCTCGTAGTCGAGGAGGCCCGGGGCAGCCGGTCCTGGCGGTATCTTCGCGAGGCCATGAAGCTCGACCGATTGGCCCCGGAAATACCTCCCATCGGGAACCCCACGGGAGCCAACCAACAACGTTCCAGTCGCCGCCCGCCAGCCTCCACCTCCGGGGTCCCAGGCGGAGACTTGCATTCGTACCACGGTCCTTTCCGCCAGCGTTCCGCGTCGTTCCGAGAGTCGGATGGAAGGAGCCTCGGCGAGTATGCCGCGGACAGCCACCACGGCGGGACCTCCGGCCAGTTGCCAACGGAGTTCCAATGGATCGATAGGCGCCTGGGTTCCCAGGAAGGCCAGGGCCCCTCCACCTGCGTAGGCGAGGGGCAATCCGGCTTCCCGGCAGGCCTCGATGAGCGACGATGCAGCGAGCCCGACCACAGCCACGAAAAACCAAATAACAGCGGTACTGGAGACGAATTCGGCGCCGAGGATCCCTGCGGCAAAGGCGATCGCCGGAAGCAGGAATGGACGACCGCGAAACACCGGGAAACACCAGCACAGGAATTCGGCACCCCGAAGCAGGGAGGTGCGGAGGGCTTCAGTTGCCCGATCCGGCGTTGCTCTTTCTCTCGGCACGCAGACGAAGCATCCGGGCGACCAGAGCTAGAAACGCAAGCGCCACAGCCGCACCTGTGGCGTCGATCAGGACATCGACTACCGCAGCGCCTCGACTGGGGACAAAAGACTGATGCCATTCGTCGGACGCGGCATAGACGGCGGCAATCAACCAAGCCCGGGCAGCGCGGTTCCAGATCCAAGGGCGGAACCCGTCAATATCCGAGCCTCCCAACACCCTCCAGGCCAGCAGGGCAAGAACCGCGTACTCCAATGCATGGGCCAGTTTGCGGATCGCGAAGATGCATGTAGCGATGGTTTCGGGCTGGGCATTCGGCAGCAGCCAGCCAAAGAAGGGCCCCAGAAACCTCGAGGTGCGCGGCACCGAAAACGAGTCGGAGGAGAAAAGAAACACGACCGTCATCCACGCCAGCAGCGGCAGCCAGCGGAGAAGCGCTTCACGATCCTTCGACATCGCCGGTAGCCAAGCAGCACGCCTCCTTTGGAAAAAGCTGTTTCAGCTCTCCCGAACGCGACAATGCGGAAGCCCAAGGAATCGCCCGGGCCGCACCTCGCTGTTTCACTCCCTCGACCGACCGTCGTCAGCGGTCCAATTGGCGATTTCCCGGTGCGGATCGTTGTCGTTGTTCCAACGGGCCCTCCAGGTCTGGCTGAGCGGATTGACGACTTCTTTGCGCAGTGCGCTCTCGGCATGACCGTCTGCGAACATGATGTTGCATCGGGTGTTGTGGCGCTTCGCCGGCCATTGGTCGGATTCCTTCGGGTCGATGTTGCCGTCCCAGGAACGATCGGTCTTCGAGTCGGAGAGCATGATCATGTCCGAGGGAGCCTTCACACGACTCTCCGGCATCTCAGGCTGCGTTGGAGCGTTGATGTCACCTCCCAGCCCCAGTTGGTCCGCGATGTTCTGGCTGGGCGCACGCAATCCCCAGTCGTTGTAGCCGTAGCTGAAACGGCTCCCGGAACCGGAGGCGTCCACGGAATTGATTCCGCGTGGAAACGTCTTGTTCACGTTGGTGTCCCATTGGGCGTCCGGCTTGTTGGCCCCACAAAAGAACGACGCCCGATTTGTGCCCATCTCTCCAAACAGGCGCAGCGGCCAAAGGTAGTAGAACTCGGGCACCTTGATGCAGCCCGGATACTTCTGGTAGTTGCCGGTGTACATCGCGGTGGCGATGCCCATCTGGCGCTGATTGTTCAGGCAGGAGATACCCACTGCCTTCGACTTCGCCTTGCCCAACGCCGGAAGCAGCATCCCGGCGAGAATCGCGATGATGGCGATCACCACCAAAAGTTCGATCAGTGTGAAGCCACGTGAGGACCACGTCGCGTTGTCGTGATGGCGCAGGGAAATGGGTCTCATGGGGAAACGGGGTCGAATTCGCGGTGGTCACCAAATGCAACAGGAAGCCTACAGGCAAGCAATGTGGGCGAACCACGGTCACCTATCCTGAAACCACCCCCTGTGGAAGGAAACGTTGCCCGAGACGGCCTAGGGCAACCCGCCCTACGATCGAATGGATAAACCCAGCCCGGAGCGGTCTCAAGATGCCCCAGATGAGCTCGGGTAGTGAAAAGTCCCGGATTCCACCGGCCACGGGAACGGGCGAAGCCAATAGGAGAATTGATCTCCATTCAGATAACGGGCAGCACCCCAGCAGACGTCCAAACGCCCAGGGACGACGGCCGGATGGTTTGTCGAGAGGACGCCGAACCGGTCTCGGATCGGGGATCGGGTGACCGCAAGCCACACAGCACACACAACAGATTCGTGCATAGGCGCTTCAGGATCACTGGGCCGTCAGCGTCTTCTCCCCACGGATGAAGGCGATGAGGTCACGAAGATCCTGCGGCGTCTTCCCGGCTTCGAGTCCTTCCGGCATCAGGGACCGTCCGGTGGAGCGGATCGACTTGATCTGGGTCCGAGGCACAGTGATGCGCTGTTCGTCGGCTTGTAGCAGCACGACCGAATCCACGGACTGGGATGACATGAGTCCAATGATGGACTCGCCGTCCTTGCGTTCCACCTCGTAGGCGCCAAAAGACGGATTCATCGCCATGTTCGGATCAAGGATGTTGGAGAGGAGGTCCTCAACACTTCGGTGGGCGGTTCCGGCGAGATCCGGTCCGACATGTCGTCCCACATTGCCCAGCTTGTGGCATCGGGCGCAAAGGTCGCCGAAGATCCGGGATCCACGTCCCGCATCGCCGGTGGCAGGAAGCTTCGCCATCCATTCCTCAACGGCAGCTTTCCGGTTCGAATACTCCTCATCCTTCCAGAATTTCTCAGCACGCGCGCGGATTGCGGGGATCGGGGAACGCAGCAGTCGGCGGCGTTGTTCCAGATCGAGACTCAGCTCGCCCGACTGGATTCGTCCGGATTCCAACGCCGCGAGCAGGGCTTCGTGGTTCTCCCGACGGTCCACCAGCAGACGAATCGCACGCTCCTTAACGACCGGCCAAAGAGTCGGCCAGCTTCGCAACACGATTCCGACGGTATCGACAGCACGCAGCCTCAAGAGGACGTCGAAAGCCGCCGCCTGCACCTCTGGAACCTCTTTTTCGGTGAACAGTCGCGGAAGAAGATTGGTCGCCAACTGCGGCGCGGCCTCCAAGAGGGGGATTTCCTGGAGCCGACTTGGCAACGGTCGGGAATCCTCCGCCAAATTCCGCACCGCCTGCGCCAAGGAGCGTTCGAATGCGGCTCCGACAGGTATCTGCAGTTGGCTGAAAATCCTCCAGACCAACAGCATTTCCTGGGGCTTCGCTCCGATGGTCAATCGAGCAAGGTGGCCTCGGGTGGCCTCGGGAAGGCGGACCTTCGGTCCCGAGCGCCCAAGCCCAGCTTCGACTCCCTGCAGGATAGCCAATCTCGACTCGAACGAGAGGGAAGCGTCGCAATGTTCGAGCAGCCATGCGAAGTCGGAGGGATTCGAGGCCGCCAGCGCGGCACTCATCTCCGACAGCTCCATGAGGATCTGGATCCGCCCCGGACTTGCGGCGAATCGGAATCCGGTCTCCCCGAGGAAGCGGGTCAGGAATCGTCTTGGATCCGACGACTTCATGGAACTCAGAGCAGCCAGACGGTTCCATCGACTCTCAGCATCATTCCGATACAGGTCCCGCAAAGTGCCCGAGGCGAGGTCGGTTCCAAGGTTCCCAACCACTAAGGCGGCGAACATCCGGACCCGGGCATCCGTGTCCGTGGCCAAACGGACCACCAAAGGGTGCAGATCGCTTCCCGAGCCAACGATCTCGTTGGCCAAGATCAATCCGTTCTCCCGCACCCCGGGATGGCCGTCTGTCAGAGCTCTGGAGTAGTCCTTCAGAGTCAGCGAATTCAGGGCCTTCAGCGTCCAAAAGGCATGAAGCCGGGCCAATGGACGTCCGTCGGTTGCCGCCATCTCCCGAAGCCGCGGCAAGGCATCCTCCGGCGGCGCCTCCAGGAGCTTCCGCTGTGCGGTCTGTCGCCACCACAAGTCGGGATGTCCCAAAGTGGAAAGCCAATCCCTTGGAGTCTTCTCATTGGGAATCGGCCGGAACGGCGGCAAACCTCCTTTCGGGGTCACCCGATAGATCCGCCCTCGCGTCTCGCCGGCTCGCAGGTCCAGACGTTCGCGGACTTTTGCCGGGATGTAGTCCGGATGTTCGATCACATCCCGCTGCATATCGGCGATGTAAAGCGCGCCGTCGGGACCGGACTCGAAGGCCACCGGTCGAAACGCAGGATCGCTGGAGGCGAGGAATTCCGAGTGGCTCTCTTCCGGGCCTCTCGACGCACGGAAGCCGGGGCCGTCTCGGATGATGCGGTCGCGGTGGACGAGGTTGCCCACGACATCCCCGACGAAGATCGAGCCCTGCAGATCCTCGGGGAACGCCGAGGACAATCCGGCCCCCATTCCTCCGGCAGCGGAAAAATGTCCGGCCTGTTCCGGATGGTTGGGCCGTGTCGATGGCGAGGAGATCGGGAAGATCGGCGACATTTCCTCGTGGTCGGAGATGCTGGCAGTCAACGATACGGGAGGGAACGCTGTGTTCCTACGTGCGACGTATCTTTCCAGGAAGCGGTGCTGGATGTGATTGATGTTGTACGTGGTGAAGGCTCTTCCCCACTCGTCGAACACCAATCCGAATCCGCCGCCGGTCTCTCCGGTCAACCGGATCTCGCCCGTATCCGGTTTGAAGGCGAAATCCATTCCCTCGATGTCCAGAGGATCCCCGAGTTGTTTCCGCGAGGTCAGTCGTCCGCCATTGCCTCCGTTGGCAACATGGACCCAACCGTCCAGATGGTGTCGAAGGCTGTTGGCGAGGGAATCACTGACTCCGCGGGCAAGGCCTTCGATCAGCACCTCGCGGGAATCGGCTCGGCCGTCCTTGTCTGTATCCCGCAGAAAAAGGATCTGGGGGGGCGCGAGAACGAGTAGACCATCGCGCCATGGCAGAACACTGGTGGCGAAGCTGAGCCCCGCAGCAAAGACAGTGGAGCGATCCGATCGGCCATCGAAGTCGGTGTCCTCGAGCCTGCGCACGGCGCTTTGCACGGCCCCGGCAGGGCCGGTCCCGTTAGGGTAGTCCCGACATTCGGCGACATAGGCCACGCCATCGGCATCGAAGGCGATCGCTACCGGATCCACGACATCGGGTTCCGAAGCCCACAAGCGGATCTCCAGCCTCGGGTCGAGGTGAGACCGGTGCTCCGAGCGGCCGGAAAACGGCAGGAGCAAAGCAAAGATTCCAGCTACGAAGCTGGAACCATAACCGGTGAGGAACCTGGTGTTCAGTCGCACGGCTATCCGTTCAGGAGCCCGTGAACCGGCACGGCTTCACGGAGCGGTGGGAGACGAAAGATTCCCGAAGGCGTAAACCAAGGCCGCAACGATGATCAGCAGGAGAAGGCCGCCAGCCGCGAAGAAAACCTTGTTCGCGTTGTTGGACTTCTTTGCGAACGCGGTGTTGTTGGCGGTCCCAGCGAGAGTTCCCACGCCGATCTTCACGGTCTGCCGGGAGGCGTCGGACTGCTTCATTCCGGTCTCGAAGCGGAGTTGGACCTGACCCAACCGGAGTACCTGCCCCGGGCGCAAGACTGCTTCCTTTTCGGCTGCCAACTGGAGCTCGTTGATGAAGCTGCCGTTGGTGGAACCGAGGTCCTTGACCACCAAGTCATCACCTTTCAGCCACACCTCGCAGTGGTGACTGCTGACGCTGGCCTCGGGAATGCTGAAGGAATTGTCGTCCAGACGCCCAATCGAGGCCTTCTCGGTTTTCACCTCGAAAGAGAGTCCGTTGAATCCCTCGGACAGCACGGAGAGTTTTGCCATAGCGCGGTGTCGCAATGTCTAGCCAGCGGCGGTTGAGCGAGTCAAATGCGGATTCCTTCTGGCCGAGGATTTTCCGATTCCGACGAAAAACAAAACGCGCCTTCCGCAGACCGGAAGGCGCGTCTGAAAGATCAACCAAGATCAGGCCTTGGTGGAACGACGGCGCCAGAGGCCGAAACCAGCGAGGCCGGCACCCGCGACAAGCGCGTAGGTGGAAGGCTCGGGAACAGCGGTGAAGTCGCCAGTGGCGATGCGGAAGACGGTAGAATCGCCGACCGCACCGGTCTCGTTGAAGATCGTCTCAGCGGTGATCGCGGAGGTCCGGAAAACCACGGTCGGCGTACCGGTGAAAACGCCGCCAGCATAACTCGCGGTGACACCCGAGGTGGCCGACGTACCGAGGTCCTGCTCGAACACGCCACCGAAGCCGTAGTAGTAGCTGATCAACGTGTTGTTCTCGGAAACAACCGAGATGGCGTAACGGGTACCTGCGGTCAGGGTGATGCTCGCGGCTTGAGTACGCCACTCATTGTCGCCTCCGACAAACGTTCCAGGGGTCGCCGAGTGGAAGGCGAACGAATTGAGGAGCGTTCCCTGATCGCCGGAATCGCGCTGCCAGACCTGCACGGAGAAACCGTTGCCGGAACCCGGAAGGTCGTTCGAATTGGCAGCGAACATGCCCACCGAGCTCAAGGAACCGGAGACCGAAGGAGTGAACATGAACACAGCGGGACCGAAGGTGGTCGCCGGGGCGACGCGACCGTCGTTGGCCCCAGTGCTCGTGCTGGAGGTGACGAAAAGAGCCGCGTTGGCGGAGAACGCCATGGCAGCCGCAGAAACTGCAACAAGATTCTTTAGATTCATAAACTTTTGTAATGCTACCCTGCCAAACCGGACCGATTAAAGTCGTGAAACACCCTAATGTCAACGGGGAGGTGGAACAAATTGAGTCTCGGCCGGTGGGACGGATTGTGGGGTGGACCCAATGTCGACGTCGGGGCAGGTTGTTCCGGCCGTTTTCCCTAGATCGGGCTGAATTCGCCTCGACCTTTCGACCATCGCCAATGTTGTCCCCAGCCATGTGTTTGCGTCATGGCGCCCATCGGGAACTCCGGAACGGAGTTCTGCGCCAAACCACTATCCATTGG
>CAMASJ010000048.1 GCA_945860685.1 Akkermansia muciniphila | reverse complement strand
CCCCACGGGGAATCGAACCCCGGTTACTGCCGTGAAAGGGCGGTGTCCTAACCGCTAGACGATGGGGTCGTCTGTGACCGACAGCGACTGCTTACGCGTTCTCCGGGCTGTCTGTCACGCCGGATCTGCGCCGGATTCAGTGGTGGGTTGGCAGGGATTTGAACCCTGGACCAACGGCTTAAAAGGCCGCTGCTCTACCGCTGAGCTACCAACCCCCCGCTCGAACCGGAGGCGGAAACTATCGGCGTCCCGACGTGTCGCAAGTCCGTATTTCCGTGGATCCGCACCGACGCCGGCGGTTCAACCCGCGGCCGCCAATCCGAGCAACACCACCCCGGCGACGATCCGGTACCAGCCGAACCAGGTGAAGTTGTTCGAGCGCACATAGCCCAGCAGCCACTTCACGACAAGGAACGCCGTGACCGCCGCCACCACGCCGGCGAAGAGGATCTGCCCGATCGGTTCATGCGGGGTCTTCTCCTGCACCGCATCCAGGGTCTCCTTGGCTCCCGCGGCCAGCAACGTGGGGATGCCCAGCAGGAACGAGAACTCCGTCGCCGCGGTGCGTGAAAGCCCGAACGCCAACGCCAGCAGGATCGTTGTCCCCGACCGCGAGGCACCGGGATAGGCGGCGGCGATCAGCTGTCCGCCGGCGACCGCGAGGGCGACCGACCAGGTCACGTAGTCCCGGCCCGGACGGTTCTTCAGCCACGCCTCGAGACCGACGAAGGCGACGCCGCCGACCAATGTCGCCCAGGCCACCGGCGCCAGCGTCTTCGGCAGCTTCAGGCCCGCCTTCTTCATCGCCAGACCTCCGACCGCGGTGATCACGAAGGCCACGCCGAGCTTCAGCAGGTAGTCCATCTGCGCGGGTTCCTTCCAGCGCGTCAGGAGCTCCTTCACCCTGCCCGCGAACACCGCCAACACCGCCAGCACCGCACCGGACTGGATCACGGTGTTGAACAGGTCGGAGACGTGTATCCCCAACAGCCTCTCGGCGATGAGCAGGTGGCCGGTGGAGGAGACGGGGAGGAATTCGGTGACGCCCTCGATGATCCCGAGCAGCGCCGCATACAGCCAAGCGGACATTTCGCGGCGATGGAACTGCCTCGGGGCCGGTTTGGAAATGCGGAATCGGCGAAAGCCGTGGAACGGCACCGTCGTCCGCCCTCATTCCCGGAACCGCAGGTACACCGCCTTCAGGTACCGGGCCTCGTCGAAGGTCGCGGGATGGTCCGGCGCGTGCGCGGCCCGCTCGACGACCTCGTAACGCCGGTCGGTGCGGTCCACCGCCTCGATCACCGCCGCGTGGAACTCCTCCTCCAGCACGTGCGCCGAACAGGAGGCGGCCAGGAGCAGTCCCCCGGGCCGCACCTTCCCCGCCGCCGCATGCGCCAGTCGTCGGTACGCCTCGATCGCGCCGGCCCGCTCGTGTTCCCGCTTCGCCAACGAGGGCGGATCGCAGATCACCACGTCGAAGCGGCCCGGCCCGTTCTCCAGCCATTCGAAGGCGTCCGCCTGGACCGACTGGTGCCGCGCCCCGGAGACCCTCGGATCCTCGCGGTTCAGCTCGAAGTTCCGACGGGCCGCGTCGAGCGCGTGTGGCGAGATGTCCAGGTCGGTCACCGAAACCGCCCCGCCTCTGGCGGCATGGAGCGAAAACCCGCCGCTGAAGCTGAACGCGTTCAACACCTCCGCGCCGGCGCTCAGGGAACCGACACGCCGCCGGTTCTCGCGCTGGTCGAGGAAGAACCCCGTCTTCTGGCCCTTCACGACGTCCGACCAGAACCGCAGGCCGTCCTCGTGGAACGCCACAGAGTCCGCGGCGTCGGCCCCGAACAGGTTCTGTCCGTCCCGGTAGCCGGCCACCTCGAAGGCGGCCTGGGCGTTCCGGCTGAGCCGCAACACCACCCGGCCCACGGACGGTTCCGCGGCCCGGATCCATCGCACCAGGTCGTCCACCCGCTCCAGCCACACCGCCGAATACAGCTTCAGCACCAGCGTCCCGGCGTAGCGGTCCAGGATCAGCGCCGGCCAGCCGTCGGACTCCCCGTTGACCAGGCGGTAGCCGTCGGTGTCCGCGCCGAAGAGCCCGGCCCTCCGGGCGATCGCCGCGGCCATGCGCGCCTGCCACCACGCGTCGTCCACCGGCACCGGCTTCCCAGTATGCAACACTCGGAGCCGTATGGGCGAATCGGGATCGTACAGGCCGAGCGCGAGAAAACGGTCCTTCCGGTCGTACACCACCGCGACCTCGCCCGACCGTCCCTCGCGGTTGGATTCGCGGATCCGCTCGCCATAGACCCACGGATGCCCCAAACGCACCGCGCCCTCGGCCGCCGGGGTGAGGCGCAGACGCAGACGCGGCGGACCGGTTCTTTCCACGTGGCTCATGACTGGAGGGAAGCCAGCACGGCCGGATCGCGCACGTCCACCCAGCGTCCCTCGATCTTCAGTCCCGCCAGCACGCGCCCGTTCGCGATCATCGCCGACAACGCGTCGGTCAGCTCGTACTCGCCCCGCGGCGACTTCTCCAGGCGCGCCGTGTACTCGAAGAGCGACGGCCGGAACAGGTAGATTCCGGCGTTGTACCACACCGGTTTGCCGGGCCGGATCCAACCGGTCGACCTCAGGACTTCCAATTCCGCCGCGGAGGGCTTCTCCACCAGGCGCGTCAGGTGGAAACGCTCGTCGTCGAAGAAGAAGAGCCCGCCCTTCGTGACATCCTCGCCCTCGGTGACCGTCAGCAGCCCGTCGAACGGTCCGGAATCCCAACGCTCCCGCATCCGGCGGTAGGTCTCGGGCCGCACCAGGATGTCGCCGTAGGTGAGGATGAAGTCGTCGGACCCCACGAAGTCCTTCGCCAACTCGGGCGCCTTGCCGGTGCCGTCCTGAACGAACTGCCGGGAGTAGGAGACACGGACGCCAAGGCGGGAACCGTCCCCGAAGTGGGACTCGATCACCTCGGCCCGCCACCCGGTGATGATGTGGAACTCCGAGATGCCGGCGTCGCGGAGGCCCTCGACGATGTGGTCGAGGATGGGACGCCCCTGCACCGGCAACATCGGCTTCGGGACCTCCTGGGTGAGATCGCCCATGCGGGTGCCCTTCCCAGCGGCGAGGATGACGGCCTTCATTGAGGCGCAGGATGCCGGGCGGGCCAGGACAGGGGAAGGCGCGAACCTCGGCGACGTCGCCGGCAGGCTTGTCGGAAGGACTCCCGATGGACTAGGAAGAAAGGACGTGCGTGCCCTCGCCGCCATCAAGTCCTGTCCCTGGAGCCTCTGGCTTGGGGTGGCGGTGTTGCAGTTCGCGCTGGCCCGCCTGTCGCACTCCATGAGCTTCGGAGGGCACCTGACGCCAAGCATCTGGCTGCCGTCCGGGATCACGCTGGGACTCGGCATCCTCCGCGGCCCACAAGTGGTCCCGGGCATCATGATGGGCCAGGCACTGCTCTACCTGGTGTCCGGAAGCCCCTGGCAACTGCTGATCGGTTCCAGCCTGGGCAACGCCCTGGAGGTCTACCTTTCCAGCCATTGGCTCCGGCGTTGGCTCGATCTCCCGGGACGCCCCATCGAACCCCGTGACGTCTTCCCGTTGACCGCACTGCTCGCCTTCTCGGTGAACATCAGCGCCGTCGTCGGGGCGCTGAGCATGCTCCCGATCGGCGGCTCCTTCCTGCGCGACTGGTGGATGTGGTGGGCCGGCGACATGGTCGGCGTCCTGGCGCTGACACCGGTGCTCCTGCTGCCGGAACTGCATCCCTCGACCCAAGGCCGTCCGAACCGGGTGGAACAGCTCGCCTTCTGGATCCTCCTCGTGCTGCTGAACACGCTGCTGTTCATGACACCGGCGCCGATGTTCGCGGACTTCCGGCTCGAATACCTTCCCTTCCTCTTCGTGGCCTGGGCGGCGCTCCGGTTGGGGGTGCGCCACGTCACCTTCGCCAACGGGGCCATCCTCCTGATCTCGGCGGTCGGGACCAGCCAGAAGCACGGACCGTTCGGCGCGGAGTCGCTGCTCGACAGCTACAACCGCTACTGGGCCTTCGCCGGTGTCGCCGGCGTCGCCGGAGTCTGGCTCTCCACCCTCTCCGCCTCCCGCGACCGCGCCGTCAGCGAACTCCGGTCCACCAACCACGCGCTCCGCATCGAGGTCGACGAACGGACCCGTGCGCAGGCCGGACTCGAGGACCAGTCGGCCCGGCTCGCCGCCACCTTGGCCAGCATCCTCGACGGAGTCATCTCCACCGACCGCGACGGCCGCATCGAGCTCATGAACGCCGAGGCCTGCCGGATGACCGGCTGGAACGCCGAACAGGCGGTCGGCCGCGACGCCCGCGAGATCCTCCGGCTGGAAGGGGGAGGCTTCGACACGGGCTCGCTCCTCGCCGCGGTGCTCGCCTCCGGCGAACCGGTCGGCGACCCGCAACGCATCGACGGCGCCCAGACCGTCCGATCCGCCACCGGTGCCGCCCACCCGGTCACCCTCGTCGCCGCCCCACGGCGGACCGGAGGCTCCGTCCAGGGCGTGGTCCTCGCCCTGCGCGACGTCTCGAAGGCCCGCGAGCTGGATCGCATGAAGAGCGACTTCGTCGCGGCCGTGTCCCACGAGCTCCGCACGCCGTTGACCTCCATCCGGGGCTTCCTCGACACCGTCCTCGCCGACGCCGCGATGCCGGCCGAGGTCCGGACCGAGTTCCTCGGGATCGCCCGCGACCAGACCGCCCGCCTGATGTCGCTGGTGTCGGACATCCTCAAGTTCTCCCGTCTGCAGGGCGGCACCGACCGGCCGGTGCGCGAACGGGTGGACCTCGCGGCCCTGTGCGGCGGCGTGCTGCGCGACCTCGCCGCCACCGCCGCCGCCAAGGGACAGCAGCTGCGCCTCGAGACCATCGGGGGACCGGCCGAGGTCTGGGGCGACCCGGGCCAACTGCGGTCGCTCGTCGAGAACCTCGCCGGCAACGCCTGCAAGTTCACCCAGGAAGGCGGCCTCATTCAGATCCGCCTGCACCGCGAGGCCGGCGCCTGGCGGATCGCGGTGGTCGACAACGGACCCGGCATTCCCCAGGAACATCTCGGACGCATCTTCGACCGCTTCTACCGTTTCGAACGCCCGGGACAGATCCAGCCCGGCACCGGCCTCGGCCTGTCGATCGTCCGCGAAATCGCCCGCCGCCACGGAACCGAGGTCGTCGTGCAATCCGAAAACGGGCGCGGCACCGAGTTCTCCGTCGCCATAGAAGCCGCCTGAATCACATTCGATTCACGATTCACGATCCGGGATCCGGGATTCGCGATTCGGGATCGCCGGGAGGTCGAGGAAGGGCTTTAGTCGAGGAAGGCCTAAGCCTGAACACGCCTACTCCAGAGAACCCTGCGAGGGGGGCCGCTCAGGGAGGAAAGTCGACGCGCCACATTCCTCGGAGCTCTCCCAGTCGGAATCCTGTCGCCCGATCTTCCGGATAAAGACGGCGCAGCAACTCCATCGTGGGCTGCGCGATTTCACGGTCGGGTTGCCCATGGCACTTGAGGCAGAGCGGCTGCCCCAACTGGATTGCGACGAAGCCGCTCACCTCGCCGGAGACGTTGGTCGTCAGCACCACCGGTGTCGCGCCACCCGATCCGAGCCGGCCGCGAAGATCCTCCAGGACACGGAGTTCGAAGGCATCGGCACGGTTTTCCGGATTCCTGGCCCGATGGGACACGCGCCGCAGCCGGATCCCGCCGTTGGTGCCGGCCGACCGCGTGATGTCCGCCGCCTGGACCGAACAGAACCCGACCGCGCCAGTCAGGCCCGAGCGTGAGACCGCGGCCAGCAGGTTGGAGCTGAGAAGCCCCCCGGCAAGCCGGGTTCCTTCGAGGACCAACGCCTCGCGTCCACGTCTGGGCACATCTGCCACCTTGTCGACCAGGCCGCCTTCCCCTTCTCCAAGGACCATGGTCCCGGACAGCAGCGTGAGAACGACCAGCAGCGGCGAAATCAGCGTCTTCATGGCGAGTCTCCGAATCCAAACAAAGCGCCCTTCGAGGGCCTCCCCGTTCTTGCTGACAGGATGGAGCCCTTGCCATTGACACTCAATCATATTTACATATACTCATTTAGTGAACTCCAAGATCATCCTGCTTGCCACGTTTTCGGGGCTTCTCGTGTACCCACCCTTCCGCCTCTCGATAGAGGCCCAAGGTATGCCGTCGGAAGCGCGGCGGAACATCCACCGCCTCTTCGACGGCCATGAGGGGCTAAGACGCGAGGTCACGACGATCCCAGACGGCTATGTCGCACTGACGGAGTCGGACAGTCCGGAGCTCGCCACGGCATTGAAGGCGCATGTGGCGCAGATGGAGGAACGCCTCGGCAAGGGTCTGCCGGTGCGGCTCCACGACCCGGCCTTCGCGGAGTACGTCAAGCATCGGAAGGACATCACCCACAAGGTGGAGGCGACCGGCAAGGGCCTGAAGGTGACGGTTCGCGGAAAGACACCGGAGGCCGTCGAGGTCGCCCGCAACCACGCAAAGGTCGTGACCGACTTCGCCAACCACGGTTGGGAGGCCCACGACCGCGACCATCCGGCGGCATTGAAGCCCACCCGGGCACCGGCCGCTGTCCAGCCACTGGAGGAGATCGCCGAGCTCGCCGGAAAGCCCCATGGATGCCGTGTCGGTGGTCCCTGCTGCAACGGACCGGAACCGGCCTCGCCGACCACGAACACCGTTCACGGTTCCAAGGCACACGCCGCCCCAGCAACCGGCCATCCATGATCGCACAAAGGACCATCACCAACCGCCTCGCGGACTGCGAACTGTTCGACCTGTCGAAGCTGATGGGATCCAAGGACGGCCGCGGCCCTTTCCTCCTCGTACAGGAGGGATGCGACCCAGGCGATCCGCGGATGAGGGAATGCAGCTTCGTCCTAACCCACCGTGGCACGTGGCTCCACTACTACCTCTGTTTGGCCCTTCCTGAGTCGGTACGCCGCCGATGCGCCCTCTTCGAAAGGGCCAACGAGGCCATGCAGCGCGTCGAGTCCCTGCCCGACGGGGTTCGCGTCGAAGATGCCCATTCCCTCCAGGAATTGCTCCACGAGCACGGCTTCGAGCCGGACCCGTCCGACCTCGCCGGCAAGGCCCTTCTGGAACGCCTCCGCCAAAGGCATCCGGACCGGGCCTCCTCCATGGGTGCAAACCAGACCGGAAACGGAAGCGGAGGTGCGGAATGACCGTGAGACGACTGGTGATCGTAGGAGGCGTGGCAGGAGGCGCGAGCGCCGCCGCCCGTGCACGGAGATTGAGCGAGTCGTGCGGGATCGTCGTCTTCGAGCGCGGACCCCACGTGTCCTTCGCCAACTGCGGCCTGCCCTATTTCGTCGGCGGCGAGATCGCCGAGACGGACTCGCTCCTGCTCCAGACGCCCGACTCGCTCCGTTCGAGGTTCAACCTCGACGTCAGGGTCAACGCCGAGGTGCTTTCGATCGACCGCGCGGAACACACCGTGCGGGTGAGGGAGACCCAGACCGGACGCGAGTACACGGAACCCTTCGATGCCCTGGTTCTCTCGACCGGGGCCACACCGCTCCGGCCACCCATTCCCGGAATCGACAGACCCGGCCACTTCACCGTGCGGAACATCCCGGACGTGGAGCGGATCCTCGCCTGGATCGGGGAAAACAGGTCGCGCCGCTCCGTCGTGGTCGGAGGCGGCTACATCGGGCTTGAGATGGCGGAACAGCTGTCGAGACGTGGCCTGGCGACGACCGTTGTCGAGGCGTCCCCCCAGGTCATGGCCCCGCTCGATCCCGAGATGGCCGCATGGCTCCACCGGGAGCTTGTCGAGAATGGGGTGGGACTGTTCCTCGGTGACCCTGTGGCGGGCTTCGAAACCCCGGGACCCGGTGAGTCCGCAAAGGCTTCTGTGGTCGTGCTTCGCAGCGGTCGACGAATCGAGGCGGACCTCGTCGTCCTTGGCCTCGGAGTCCGTCCAGAGGTCGCGCTCGCTCGCGGAGCCGGACTCGACATCGGCGCCGCCGGAGGCGTCCGAGTCGACGAGAACCTCCGGACCAGCGACCCTTCCATCTTCGCGGTGGGCGACGCCATCGAGGTCCGCGACCGAGTCACCGGTGCCTGGGGAATCGTGCCGTTGGCCGGCCCCGCCAACCGCCAGGGCCGCATCGCCGCGGACAACGTCTTCGGCGGCGACTCCCGTTACGAAGGGACCTGGGGAACCGCCATCCTGCGGCTCTTCGGCCTCGCCGTCGGCTGCACGGGGGCGAACGAACGTTCCCTCCGCCGGGCCGGAATCCCCTTCGAGGCGCTCCATCTCCACCCCGGCTCCCACGCGGGTTACTTCCCCGGCGCCGAACCGATCGCGCTCAAGATCCTCTTCGCGCCGGACACGGGACGTCTTCTCGGCGCCCAAGCCGTCGGACGCGACGGGGTCGACAAGCGCATCGACGTCCTCGCCACCGCTCTCAAGGCAGGCATGACGGTCCATGACCTCGCGGAACTCGAACTTGCCTACGCCCCGCCCTTCGGGTCGGCGAAGGACCCGGTGAACATGGCCGGCATGGCCGCGCAGAACGTCTTCGCCGGCCGGGTCCGCCTCGCACAATGGCATGAGGTGGCCGGACTCGATCCGAGGAGAACGGTGCTCCTCGACGTCCGGCGGGATGACGAAAGGGAACGTGGAACCATTCCGGGGTCGGTCCACATACCACTGGACTCCCTCCGTCGCCGCCTCGAGGAACTGCCTCGGGACCACGAGATCGTGGTCCATTGCCAGAGTGGTCAGCGCTCCTACTTCGCCAGCCGCATCCTGACCCAAGCTGGGTTCCGGGTCCGCAACCTCACCGGCTCCTACAGGACATGGAACACCGCCACCCAGACTCCACGTTCATGAACTGGACCCTGCTATCCCTGCTGTTTGCCGCTGTCGCTCTTGTCCTCATGGTCCGCTCCTCCTCGACGCTCCCGGCCGCGGATGCCAGACGCCTCCTCCAGTCCGGCGGCATGGTGGTCGACGTCCGGACCGAGGAGGAACACCGCGCGGACCCGGTCGCCGGATCGGTCAACCTCCCGCTGGACGGAGTCGTCGCTGCGGTGTCGAAACGCTTCCCCTCGAAGGACACGCCGCTGTTGCTGCATTGCCGCAGCGGCGCGCGGAGCGACGTCGCACTGCAACGGCTGACCGCAGTCGGATACCGGAACGTGCACAACCTCGGCGGCGTGGAGAAGGCCCGCCGGGTTGTCGACAGGATTTGAGTTCAGGTTACGGACGTCTCACACCGGATCGTGCAACCGACCGGAAAGGGCGCCGTCGAGACCCACACAAGAGCCTGTGAGGAACCCGGCGTCTTCCGAGGCGAGGAACACCGCCAGCCGGGCCACCTCCTCGGCTCGCCCGATGCGGCCGGCCGGATGGAACTCGTCCAGCCGACGACGGTCCCCGGCGCGTCCCTCGAAGCCCGCCTCCAGCATCGGCGTCGCGATCGCGGCCGGGTGGATGGCGTTGACACGGACCCGTCCGCCGAGGTCCACCGCCAACGCCCGGGCCATCCCGGAAAGCGCCGCCTTGCTCGTCGCATACGCCACGAAACCCGGTTTGGTCTGGGTTGCATGGATGCTCGAGATGTTCACCACGGCGCCCCGTCTCCGCTCCAGTTCGGGCAGGAACGATTGAACGAGCAGGAAAGGCGCGACCACGTTGACCGACAGCGACAGCTCCCAGTCCTCCTGGGTCGCCTCGGCCGTGGTGCCCAGGCGCTGCACGGCCGCGTTGTTGACCAAGGCGTCGAGGCCGCCTTCGGGAAGCCTCCCACGGACCTCGTCGACGAACGCCCCGCGGACCGAGGCTTCCGATGCAAATCGGTGGAGGTCGAGCGGCAGGAAGTCGGTCCGCGGCGGTGGCACCGCCCCAGACCGGTCGGTCGACACCACACGCCATCCGGCCGACAGGAACGCCTCGCAGAGGGCGACGCCGATCCCACCGGAGGCGCCGGTGATCAGGACCGTCTTCATTCCCGGTCCGCGGACCCGTCATCGGCGACATCGGCGGAGGCGCCCGCCTCGGCCGCGTGCCGGCTGGCGGCGGCCTCCAGGCGGCCGGCGAGCCAGGCCAATCCGGCAAGGCCGACGAAGGTGAAGACCAACACGCTCCAACCCGCGGAGTCATGGACCGCCTTGAGGGCGTCCGGGCCGTGCCAATGGGCGGTGAGCGAGAGGTAGAGCGAGCGGCCGATGTTGCCGAGGATCGCCAGCGCGACGCCGGCCACGAGGAAGAAGACCTTCCATCCGATCCGACGGAGCGTCTGGTCGCCGATGAACAGCGCCACCATGACCGAGGACTGGAGGCTGCGGATGCCGCTGCAGGCCTCGTCCACGCCGACGCGGCAGCGGGGGAGCCGGATGATGCTTCCCTCACGCACGGCCGGGATGCCGCCGAGGTTGAGCAGTTCGACGTCGAAGAAGCTGACCATGCCCTGGAGCCCGACGACGATCGGCTTCCAGACGAGGTTCGGGATCGGCACGGACACGAAGGCGAAAAGGATGGGGAAGAGGAAATGCCGGAGCGTCTTGGGGCCGTGACGCGCGAGGATGTAGCCCGCCACGAAGCAGGTGGTCCCGAGGCTCAGCGCCATGGCCGAACTGGGAGTGCGCACAAGGGCGTGCCGGTACAGCTCGGAAAACAGCACAAGGGGGAAGCCCAGCAGGACGAGCCCCCAGGACTTCCACGCGGCCGCCGGGACGTCGTCGAGCGGCCGGCGGGGCCAACGATCCCAGATCAGGAAGCCCACCAGCATCGCGACGATGTAGCCGAAGTTGAACTCGGCCTGTTCGGACCAGTGGAAGCGGAGGTTGTGCAGCCACCATCCCGCGAAAAGGGCCGGCGGCGCCCAATCGGCGGGCGAGGATAGCCAGCTGGCACCGTTGGGGCGGGCGGGAGTTGAGGACGGTGAAGACGTCATTCTGGCAGCGCCCAAGCAAAGGCCGGCCCTCGCAAGCCCGCAAGCCCGTATCACCCCCACCCACGGCGCCCCTTCAACGCTTCAACATTTCAACGCCTCCTCCCTCCCCCCTTCCCTTCACACCATTCCGCGCTACCATGCCGGCGATGCAATCCGTCAGCACCGTCGTTCTCACCCGTGACTGCGATGCGGTCCAGATCCCAGCCGGCAACACCGTGGCCCTGCCCGCGGGCACCGAGGTGGACATCACCCAGACCCTCGGCGGCTCGTACACCGTCCACGCCATGGGCGGGCTCTTCCGCATCGCCCCCAAGGACGCCGACGCCCTCGGCCTGAAGTCGGAGGCCCCGGCCGCGGCCGCTCCCGCCACCGGCAACGTCGACGAGAAGGCCGTCTGGGACTGCCTCCGCACCTGCTACGACCCCGAGATCCCGGTGAACATCGTCGACCTCGGACTCGTGTACGACATGGGCATCGAGGACCTTCCGTCCGGCAACAAGAAGGTGTTCGTGAAGATGACCCTCACCGCCCCGGGCTGCGGCATGGGCGCCACCATCGCCGGCGACGCCCAGCAGAAGATCCTCATGCTGCCGACCGTCGAAGACGCCTCGGTCGAGATCGTCTGGGACCCGCCGTGGCACCAGAGCATGATCACCGCCGAGGGCCGCCGCCTGCTCGGACTCGAGTAGCGCAGCCCGTCCGGGAACAACCCAGAAAAGCGAAAGGGCCAGCTTCAAGCCGGCCCTTCCTGTTCAGCCCGTCCTGTTGGAACGGGATCGCGTGCGGCGGATCAGGCCACGATCTTGTCGTAGCGGGCCTCGATGAACTCCCAGTTGATCAGGGCGGCGAAGGCCTGGACGTAGTCGGCCCGCTTGTTCTGGTACTTCAGGTAGTAGGCGTGCTCCCACAGGTCGAGGCCGAACAACGGCGTCATGCCCTTGGAAAGCGGGCTGTCCTGGTTGGCGGTGGTGACCAGCTTCAGGGACTTCTCCTTGTCCACGGCGAACCAGATCCATCCGCTGCCGAACACGCCCATGGCGGACTTCACGAACTGCTCCTTGGCGTCGTCCTCGGAGGTGAACAGCTCGCCGAAGGCCTTGATCAGGTTGCCATCGGGGTTCAGCGGACGGGCGTCCTTCTTCAGGCACTGCCAGAACAGGGTGTGGTTGTAGTGGCCGCCGCCGTGGTTGCGCACCGCGCCGCGGATCGACTCTGGGACCTTGTCGAGGTCCTTGAGCAGTTCCTCCACGGAAAGCTTCTGCAGGTCGGGATGGTCCCGCAGCGCCTCGTTGAGCTTGGTCACGTAAGCCTGGTGGTGCTTGGTGTGGTGGATCTCCATCGTCTTCGCGTCGAAGAACGGCTCGAGCGCGTCGTAGGCGTAGCCCAGCGGCGGCAGCTTGTGGGCGCCTTCCGTGGACTGGGCCAGCGTACGGATCGGCGAGGAGGCGAAGGCGGCCGCCATGACGGCGGCGGACTTGAGGGCGTGACGGCGGGTGATCATGGAATCGGGAAACCGGGTGATAGGGTTCGGGACGTTCGCGCCACACCGAACCGCTGGCAAGTCCGTGTCCGTGACGGTCTGTGACGGCGGAGGTCCATTTGTGATCCGATTCCCCGACGCGATCGCCGCCCGAGGTTTGACTCGGCGACGTCGTCAGGCCATCTACCTGCCCCACATGTTCCCATTCCCCGCTTCATTCCGGGCCGCGGCCCTGCTGTTGGCGCTCGTCCCGGCACTTCTCGGAGCCGACCAGGCCCCAGCAGCCCCGAAGACCACCAATGCCGTCCGCGTCCTCAACGGATTCCGCTACGAACCGCTCGTCTCCGGCGACATCCCCGAGCCGGTCGCCCTCCGCTTCTCTCCGGACGGACGTCTCTGGTTCACCGGACGCCGCGGGAACATCTGGGCCTACGACTTCCAGACGAAGTCCCACTCCGAGGTGGCCAAACTGAACGTGTGCTGGGAACCCATTCCCGGAGGCGAGGCGAACGAACGCGGACTCCACGGCATCGACTTCGACCCCGACTTCCTCCGCAACGGCTTCATCTACGTCCACTACGCCCCGTGGGCCCCAACCAACGCCAACGCCTGGAGCAACCGCGTCTCCCGGTTCACCGTGAAGAACCCGGCCAAGGCGACCGGGATCGTCGAGGGCTCCGAGAAGATCCTCCTGACCATCCCGTCGCTGCGCGGCTTCCACCAGGGCGGCGCGCTGGAGATCCATCCGAAGGACGGCCTCCTCTACGTCACCGCCGGCGACAACAACGTGTCCTCGGACACCGAGAAGTTCTGGAACGATCCGACGAACCCGCCGCAGGTCCTCACCGCGCTCCAGGGCAAGGTGCTCCGCATCGCACGGGACGGCTCGATCCCGAAGGACAACCCCTTCGTCGGCCGCGCCGACGCCCATCCGGCCGTGTACACCTACGGACATCGGAACCCGTACTCGCTGAACATCGATCCGAAGACCGGCACGGTGTATGTCGGTGAGATCGGCTACGACCGTCCGGTGGACTGGGAGGAGGTCAACCGCCTGCAACCCGGCGCCAACTACGGATGGCCGCGCTGCATGGGCACGAACTCGGCGACGTTCGGGAACGTCCCCTGCCCCCTGCCGGACGCCGTCCCGCCATGGATCGCCTACAACCACAACAACGAGGGCAAGAACGCCGGCGGCAACGCCACCTCCGGCCCGCTGTACCGGCCCACCGTCAAACCCGGCGACTTCCCGAAGGAGTTCCACGGCGGGATGTTCTACGCCGACTACGTCCGTCGGTGGATCCGCTTCGCCCGCACGGACGCCTCGGGGAACGTGGAGAAGACCGAGCCGTTCGCCCGCGGCTTCGTGGGCGGGATCCTGGCGATGACCGAAGGACCGGACGGCGCGCTCTACTTCGTGGAGTACGGCGGCTGGTTCACCGGGGCCCCGAGCGACCGCCTCGCCCGCATCGTCGTGGACCGTTGACCCAAGGCTTGGCCACGGAGACACGGAGGACACGGAGGAGGAGAGGGACACGGATTCCACGGAGGCCGTGATCGGGAGCACCTGTCCCCGGTTTCGTCCGACAGGGAGCGGTGCTCGTTGGGCACACCCAACCTCCCGACGACCCACCACGCGACATTCCCGGTCTACCTGGCAGAAGGTCGCGGAACTTTCCGGAGATCGAAGCGGGTCAGTCCCGCTTCCTGGGTGACATCGAAACCCTTCGGCGTCTGTCCGGAAGGTCCATCGCCACCCTTCGTCGCCACGATCAAGGTCTCGTCCTCGATCTTGACGATGGCACCGATCACCTGGCCGACGGTGTCGCCCGCGGACGCACTGTCCAGGATGGTGGCGAGCATCTGCTGCGGTTCCGTGCCCGGCGGCAGTGCGATCCTGGTCTTGAACCAGAAGTCCGAGTCCCGATGGAAGTGGAAGGAATCGCCTGAGATCTTGATGGTGACCTTCTCACCCGGCTTGCCACCCACCGCGACTCCTTCCCAGGTTCCCTGGAGTCGCTGCAGCGCGGAATCCGGCGGGGGGCGGGAAGTGCAACCGGCTTGCAGGCCGAGGAGAAGAGTCGGAAGGAGCAGGCAATTCCGGGTGAGACCGAGCGGTGCTTTGGTGGTCATTCTGGGATTCTTGTCTTCGATGCCTGCCACCGCAGTCGAAGCGGCCGAGAAGGGCAACGAAAGTTCGAGCCCGAGGGCTGGATCGAGAAACGCTCGAACTCGATCGGAGGCCACCCCGTTCGAAGAAGCCGAACTTGTTGCCCGGATCCCCTCCTCCGCAGCGAAGCCTCATCGTCTCGGAACCGCGCACGGCGGAACCACCACCTTCATCCGATCATGGCCCGACGAATCCCGTGAACCACACCGGACCCACCGCCAAAGGAGGCCATGCCAAGCGGTTCAGGGCCTCCGCCCCTCGTCGACCTCGTAGAAGTCGAAGTAGGTGAGGACGTTGGATCGGTCGCCCAGGCCGTACTTGTCCTTGTACTCCTGCAGCTCGTGCGGAGATGCGTCGGTGTCACGCCAACCCTGCTTGATCATGTATTCGTTCCACACATGGATCTCGAACTCGGTGGGCCGCCTTCCGGTGGCAAAGCACCATTCGAGAATCTCCTCGTCCGTCCCGCCCGCAGCGACCCTCCCGACCAACGCCCCGTAGTCCACTCCCAGGAACCGCACGCACCTGCGGTCGAATCCAAGCCCCATGTAGGGAGGGTAGTCGGCCGGCAGCTGACCTTGGATTTGCAGACGGATCTTCCCCAGCATGCGGGAGATCCAGACCAGGCCGCCGAGCTTCTGATACGGGCTGACGAACCTGGGAGGTTGGGAAGTCAGGCTGGGGGCCCGGACATCCGGAAACCGCTGGATCGAGGCGAATCGATGTCGATGCCGAAACCTTCCCGGCTCCATCGCGAAGGCCCGTCGGCGGACTCAGCGGCCGGAGAGCTGCTTGGCGCGGCGGACGAGGTCGATGAACTCGGCGCGGTAGCCCTCGCGGTCCGGGCCCAGGCCTTCCTCGGCCAGCCTCAGGACCTTGTCCCAGGTCAGGTCGCCCTTCTGAGGTGAGTCCCGGAGCATCAGCCCGTAGCCCACCACGGCGGCGGCGAACTTGAAGTCGGCGGTGGCCGCCAGGGCGTCGTGGTCCGGATCCCGCACCGGCACTTCGAGAAGGCGGCTCGTCTCACCTTCGGGCTCCTTGTAGCGGACCTTCAGGTTCAGCAGTTCGTCGCCATGGGGCGCCTTCGACGGCTCGGCCGCACCGGCCTTGGTGTAGCGCAGCGGATCGACACCCGGCTTCCGTCCCGCCGCGGGCACGATCTCGTAGAGGGCCGTCACCGAGTGGCCGGCGCCGACCTCGCCGGCGTCCTTCCGGTCGTCGTTGAAGTCGCGGTCGGCGAGGGCTCGGTTCTCGTAGCCGAGCAGGCGCCAGCTCACGACACGGGCCGGGTTGAACTCCACCTGGATCTTCGCGTCCTTGGCCACGGTCTGGAGCGTTCCGCGGACCTCCTGCTTCAGGACCTTCCGCGCCTCGGTGAAGGAGTCGATGTAGGAGTAGTTGCCGTTGCCGCGGTCGGCGAGCAGCTCGGCGGTGTCGTCGCGGAGGTTGTCGGAACCGTACCCGAGCACACTCAGGAACACGCCCGACTTCGCCTTGGCGGTGATCAGGTCGAGCAGGTCCTCGCGGCGGGTGAGACCGAGGTTGAAGTCGCCGTCGGTGCAGAGCACGACACGGTTGACGCCACCGGCGATGAACCGGTTGGTGGCCATGGCGTAGGCGCGCTCGATCCCCGCGCTGCCGTGGGTGCCGCTGCCGGCCCGGAGCGCGTCGATCGCCTGCTGGATCTCGGCCTTGCGCGAGACAGGCGTCGGCTCGAGCGCGACGTTCGCCTCGCCGGCGTAGGTCACCACGCCGACCTGGTCCTTGGGATCCAACTGGTCGAGCAGCAACCGCAGCGAACGCTGCACGAGGGGAAGCTTGTTGTCCGGGGACATGGAGCCCGAGACGTCGACGAGGAAGACCAGGTTGGCGCGGGGACGTTCGCGGACGTCCGACTCGCGGGCCTTGAGCCCGATCCGCACGAGGCGGTGTTCGGGGTTCCAAGGGCAGTCCGAGACCTCGACATTCGCCGCGAAGGGCTCGCGGCCCTTTGGACCGGCGTAGTCGTAGGGGAAGTAGTTCACGAGCTCCTCCAGCCGTACGGCATCCCGAGGCGGCAGGGAACCCTCGCGGAGGAACCGCCGGGCGTTCGCGTAGCTCGCGGTGTCGGCATCCATTCCGAAGGTCGACAACGGGGACGCAGCCACCTCGCGGAAGGGATTCTCGACGATCGGCTGATACCGTTCGCCGGAGGCGCTGGTCAACGCGGTGACGGACGGGGGGGCAAACCGGTACATGCGCTCCGGCTCCTGTTGACGCCTGAGCTCCAACCGCACGGGCTCCCTGGACTCGGCGACCGACTCGGCCAGTTGCCTGACGCCAAAGTAGTCGTGCGTCGGTGGCGTCGGAACCGCCAGCTTGTCGACCTTCGCGTCGGCCCGGTCGTAGAAGAAGGCCTCCGCCTTCGGCTTCATCTCCGCGGCTGCCGCGCCCTTGGACAATTCAAGGCGGTCTCCAGGGGGGCGGGTCGTGGTGGACTGCGCCGGGCTGACCGCGGGAAGTTTACCACGGCTCCGGCCCAAGGCCGGTTCCGCCGCGTCAAGCGGTGCTGTGGGGACGGCGGAGGACAGTTGGTTCATACGGCCGGCCACCCCGGCCGGATCACCCGAAGCCGGTTGGGAACGCACCGCGTTCGGGGAGACCGAAGCCGGCCCGTCCGACAACTTGGCGACCTCGGATCCCAACCTGGCGAGCCCGCGATTGGCGGAAGGAGCCGAGGCCAGGGCGTCGTCCCCGGACGGCGTGGACGCCACCGGAGTGCCCCCCGCCAGACCGGCGACAGGACCCGCCGTCGGAGGCGCGGCCAAGGCCTGGTTCTTCAGGCGCGGGGCGGCGACGCGGTTCGATCCTTCGATGGACGGTTCGGGCCGGACCTTCCAAGGCGTCCAAAGCGCCAAGGAGATCGAGAGAGCGGTCGCAGCGGCCAGGGAGAACCCGACAACGGGACGCGTGATGCCGGTCCACAACCGGCTGAACCACTGGAGAGGTCCGACGGCCGGCGACGGTTCGACCAGCGCAGCCCGCTCGGGGTGGGCCGCGGCCTCGAGGATCCGGTCACGGCGCCCCTCGTCCAACTCGGGCTCGGTCTCGGCGGAAAGCTGGGTCTCAAGAGTGTCTGCGAGACGTCGCAACGCGGCGATCTCGGCCCGGAGCTCCGGGGATTCCGCGATCGCCTTCTCGATCACGGCGTGTTCCTCGGCACTGACCTCGCCAAGGGCGTAGGCCGTGATCTCTGGGGAATCTGAAGTGAGCTTCATGGTAGGAATCAGGCTTTGGGCTTCGGGCTTCGGGCTTCGGGCTCCAGGTGACTGGGATCAGCCGCGGTCGAGGCGGGACGGACGGTCGAGCGAGGACATCTGCTGTCGGAGGGTCTTGAGGGCGGTGTGCAGGAGGAATCCGA
>CAMASJ010000047.1 GCA_945860685.1 Akkermansia muciniphila | reverse complement strand
TTCGCCAAGAATCACCGTCCATCCCCGGCTCCGGTCGGGCTCCGCCCTCCCTCCACCGGGGATGGACTTTCCGCAGTGAACCAACAACCATCAACCAACGCTTAGGACTCTCGAACCCCCTGGAGCAGTTTCGGAGGCCCGGTCAAGGTGACGCCGGCGGCCTCGGCACACTGCTTTTGTGCGGCGTGAATGGAGAATGGGACCGAGTTCGACCAGAAGCGTCCTTCGCCCCTCGGTACGGTCCGAAGCCAAGAAATCGCCGCTGGCTGAAGCGGAATGACGCGGCGCGAAGGGTTCTTGGCCTGCTTGGCGGTGAGGGTGATGTATCCGCCTTCGAGATCGAGGTTCTCCCAAGTGACCCGTTCCAGTTCTGCGGTCCGGAGTCCCGCGAATCCGCCAAGGACCAGCACCGGAAGAAACGCCGCCGGAGCCGCGTTCAACAAGGTCCGGAACTCCGAGGGCGTAAAAATGGCGACATCGTCCGTTGCGCGAACGGTCACCTTTTGGGTGTCCCTCACCGGGTTCTTCGCGATGAACCTGCGGGTGACTGCGAACTCGAAGAGTCCGTGGAGGATGGTCCGGTGGTTCCGACGACTCACGGGCGATCCTTGGATGGCGTCCAGGTGGTGCTGGATGTCGATGGGACGAATCTCGCAGCAATCCTTTCGGACTCGATCGATGAACCGATCCAAACGAGAGCGCAGGTCTCCCAGGTACCTTTGGGAAGCCCCTTGGTTCTGCTTCAATTCCAGGTATCGGGCCACGACGTCAGCGAGGGGTTGGCGTTCCAGCTCACGGTGGTTCTCTGTCCAAGCCTCGACGGCCTCGTGGAGCCGGCTGATGGAGCCGGTTTTTTCCAAAGCGTGGACAAACCCCTCGACGGCCACCGTGATTGGAATTCCCAAGGGCTTCAGGAGTTCGAGGCAGGCCGAATAGGAAGCGATCTCCTCCTTCCGAAGCGTCGCCGCGATGGAATCCCCTTCCGAAAGCCTACGCGCAATCCGGGTAGCTTCCTGGAGCGCCTCGGTTTCATTGGCGAAGTCGCGGAAGACGCGTTTTCCGGAGGTGTAGTCGGAAATTCGGAAACCGGGTACGCTCGGCGTTTCACGGCGGTAGACGGTGACGGAAACATGGCCTTCCTGGATACGTCTCGGCCACGCCTTGGACTTCCTCCTCCCCCTCGGATCCATGACAAACTGTTCCATAACTGTTCCATGGAACTCAAGAAATCGATCCGGACCGAACCCGAAATCGTTGTAAAGTGTTGGGGGAGAGTGGTGTCCCGACCAGGAATTGAACCTGGATCCGCGGTTTAGGAAACCGCTGCTCTATCCATTTGAGCTATCAGGACAAACCGCTGACTACGAACGGGTTCAACGGAGCTTCTTCGCTGCTCCCATCTCCGCGTGCAATCCGTTCGTGTCCCCCCGATTCCCTGGCCGATACCCAAGTCCCAAGGTCTCGTTAAGGCACCGGAGGATGGGTCCAGACAGCCCCGTTTTCAACAGGTTGTGGAGCGCCTTTTCCGGCGTGCGTCGTCGGGGAGTTGATACGCGCTGCCAAAACGCGGCGGCAAGCTGGATCAGCAGGTGGCTGGCGGGAGGTTCGTAGTCCGACGGTTGGTGCCCACAGAGGACATGAGGTCGGTCCGGCTTGTCCGGAAGAACGGGAAGCTGACCAAGCCTCCCGGCTTTACTGCGACGTCCGGCTCCATGGCTACGGCGATTCGCGAAGAACCTATAGCGGTCGCCTAGGGAGGTATCCCTTACGGTTTCCGGCTCTGAGCGCGGGCCATTCGGAAATCATCGGCACCCGGAGTCTCGACATCCTGCGTGTCGCCGGTGCGCTTGTTCTAGGCTCGGAGCAGTTTGTCACCTTTGACACCCGGCAGGCGACGCTGGCCCGTGCGGCCGGCCTGCGCGTTCCGGAGATGGATGGAAACGGGAGCTAGCCCCGGGAAGTCCGCCAGAGCAGGGGAACCTGGCCCCATTTGCGGATGCGCGAGTCGTCGGAGATCAGCCGCAGTTTGTGGACAAGCGCCGTGGCGACGATCAGTTGGTCCGCTGGATCCTTGTGGAAACCGGATCCCTCCAGTTGTGCCACCCGCTCGGCAATGGCGGGTGTGATTGGCAATACGGCGAGTTCCGGCGTGATGGCTTGTCGGAAGAATTCGGCGAGCGTCACGGACAGTTCCAGCCGGCCGAGTTCCACGAGCTTCGCCGCCTCCCACAGCGACACGTCGGCGATGGCTAGACTGTCTGCCTGGTCCGCCAGCGTGCTTTCCACCAAGGGCGGCAACGGCTCGCCCAGCGCCCGTTGAATCCAAGTGTGCGTGTCCAGCAGGTGCGTCACCGCGACGCCTCCCACTCAAGACCCGTGCTGAAGATGTCACCGGCGATCCTACCCTTGCCCTTCAAGGCGCCTTGCCACGTCTTCGGCTTCACCGCCTGAAACACGAATTCCTCCGCGCCTGAGGTGACGTGAATGATCTCGCCCGACTTGGCCTTGGCCTTCATCCGGGCGAAGTCACGCTGGAAGTCCCGCGAAGTGACCTTCATGTCTGACAGTGTGACGGACATTTGCATGCCGGTCAAAGGCTGCCTTCGGTGGCCGCCGAAGCGCCCTTGCTTCTGTCCTCGGCACCTCCTTTGTGGCGGGTGCGGCTTGGCGTGCCGGTGCCTTCTGCATCGTTTGGACTTCGCCGGCGCACCCACCCGGCCGCGGTTACATCAGGCTACCCGTTGACGTCGGCATTGTGCCACTTCATCGAGTCACACATGAAGTCGGTCAGCATTCGGGAATTGAAGCTTCATGCTATTCGCCGCAGCCCAGGGAAGCGGCCTGCGGTTCCCGCTGTGGACTCTGGGAGTGTCGCTGCGTCGTCGTCCTTGCTGTTTGGTCTTTCCCAAACGGTTCCTTCGTCACAGTCTGGTCACAGCTCTCATGAACACGCTGGTCAAAGGGGTCATCGCACTGCTGTTGCTGCTCGGCTCGATCTATTGCCTGCAGCGGTTTCGGGCCGGCTATGCATCTGCGGAGTTGTCGCGGGGTGTTCCGTCAGAGGTGGAGGTCAATGCGACGGCCTCGGCCCTGCCTGTCACTGAGGCCACCAACGAGACGGCTCCGCAGACCGGGACGTCGGCCGAGCCCTTGGGAACCAACTCCCCGGCGGCGACCGCGCCTGCCGCGACGTCTGGCACGAAGGCTCCGGAGACCAAGGCGCCCCAATCGAAGTCGTTCGGATGGCTGGGCGGGTTCGTGGGCACGATGCTGGTTCTCGCCGGTTTGGTGGCGTGGGAAGTGGCCCAGTGGTTCTCACGTCGCACCGGGAGCGTGGTTTTTTCGGAGGACGCCCCGTCCCAGAACGATCCCGAATACGATGCGGCGGAGGCCGAGTGGGCCAAGGGAAACCACCTCGACGCCATTGCGCTGATGCGCGAGTACCTCAAGAGGAATCCCCGTGAGCAGTACGTGGCGATCCGGATTGCGGAGATCTACGAGAAGGACCTTTCCAACCCGCTCGCGGCGACCCTGGAGCTGGAGGAGGTCCTCACCAAGGGGCTGAGCCGCGAGAAGTGGGGTTGGACGGCGATCCACCTCGCGAACCTCTATTCGGGGTCCATGAACCAGCCTGCCAAGGCGATGGCGATCCTGGAGCGCATCATCGCGGAGTACCCCGAGACCGGTGCCGCCAAGAAGGCCCGTTCGCGTTTGGGAATTCCCGAGGAGACTGCGCCCGCCGAGGAGGCCGCTGCCGAGACTCCGTCGGAGACTGGGTCCGACAATCCCAACCTTCCGCGGGGATTCAGTTCGAAGAAGCGTTGACGTGCCGTCGGAGGCCCGAGTCCCGATGGCGACGGTCCGGATCCTTCTCCACCTCGACATGGACGCCTTCTTCGCGTCCGTGGAGCAACGGGACCAGCCTTCGTTGAGGGGCAAGCCGGTGATCGTCGGTGGATCGCCGACTTCCAGGGGCGTGGTCTCGGCGGCGAGCTATGAGGCGCGGCGCTTCGGCGTGCGTTCCGCCATGCCCAGCACCACGGCCGGACGCCTTTGTCCCCAGGGGGTGTTCCTCCGTCCCCGCATGGAACGCTATGCCGAGGAGTCCCGGGAGATCTTCCGCATCGTCGCCGAATCCGGCGTGGAGCTGGAGAAGGTCTCGGTCGACGAGGCCTACCTCGACGCCTCGGCGCTGCTGAAGGCCATCGACGCGGAGGAGGGCGTCCGCAAGGCCTTGGAACTGGCGCGCGGCCTGAAGCGGCGCATCTGGGAGGAACGGGACCTGACCGCGAGCGTCGGCATCGCCTCGAACAAGCTGCTGGCAAAAATCGCCAGCGACTTCGGGAAGCCCGACGGTCTTTGCGTGATCCCGGACCGGGACCGGGTCGCCTTCCTACGACCGATGCCCGCGCGCGCGCTCCATGGGGTCGGGCGTGTGACCGAGGAGATTCTTGCCCGGGCCGGGATCCGGACGATTGGCGACCTTCAAGATCATCCGGGAGACCTCCGGGCGCTGGTCGGTTCCTGGGGACCGGTGCTGCGCCGATTCTCGATGGGAGAGGACGACCGGGAACTGTCCCGGGACGACACCGTCAAGAGCATCTCCAGCGAGACCACCTTCCGGAACGATACCGAGCATCGACCGACCCTGCGATTGGCCCTGAAGGAGCAGGCGGAGGAGATCGCGGAGAAGCTGCATCGGCGTCGGTTGGAGGCGCAGACGGTGCAGGTGAAGGTCCGCTACGGCGACTTCTCCACGCTCACCCGGCAGTACTCGGGCGACCAGGCGGTGTCGGAGGCGAGGGACCTCTACCGCTTGGGCTGCTGGCTGTTGGGACGCGAGCGCCTGGTGAACCGGCCGCTTCGCCTGCTCGGACTCGGGGTCAGCGGCCTGCGGGAGTCCGGGGGGCGTCAACTGGTGCTGCCCCTGTCGACGCCACCGACTTCCGGTTGAGCCGCCGCCGCTTCAGCCAGGTGTGTCCGGCGGCGAACGCG
The DNA here is from genome assembly GCA_945860685.1 of Akkermansia muciniphila. Lineage (GTDB taxonomy): Bacteria > Verrucomicrobiota > Verrucomicrobiia > Limisphaerales > UBA9464 > SXXZ01. Next base: position 13,082 of record CAMASJ010000047.1, on the reverse strand, counting down.
ACCAATGTCAATGGGCCAACAACGCCCGCCTCGGGCACATAAATGCGAACGTCGTCGATGGCCACACCGTGGTCGGTACTGGTGTCGGCGCTGTCGACCCAGCGGATGAAGATCTCCGAGTTGTTGGGCAGGCTGATGGAGATGTTCGCGAGGAACAACTCGACGCGGTTGGTCGCGTTGTTGCCGTCGAGGGCGGCACCGCTGACGGTCCGCGCATCCTGAGGGGTGTTGAAGGTCAAGGAACTGACCGTTGTCCAGGTGAGGGAATTCCGTGGATCGGGCGTGGTGACCGTGGTGGAGATGCGATAGGAGACCGCCAGGGTGTGGTTGACCGTTCCCGATCCCGCAGCCCGTCGCCATTGCTCACCGGTGAAGCCGATGGAAAGCCGGGTGAGCGTCGCGCCGGTGTTGTTCCGAAACCGGACGCCGTAGGCGACGGTCGTGGCCCCCGAGATGTCCGCGATGCTTCCCAGCGCCCGGTCGCTGGTGGTGCCATAGCTGTAGAGGCCGCCGGTCGCGGATGAGCCGGTGCCTGCGGTGTAGCTGGTGAAGGGCGTGTTCACCGAGCCGACCCGATTCGCCGCGTACCAACCCGTCATCGTCGAGTTGTCGGTCCAGGTCGGCGTTCCCGAGGTGGCCAGCGAGTTGAAGTTGTTGGTGTAGGTGAAGCTGGGACTGGTGATCGAGATCTGCGCCAAGGCAGGGGACGACGCGGCAGCGGCGAGCGCCACCACCTGGGTCAATCTCTTCAAGTTGGGGCGGGAAATCGGCATCAACAAACCTGGGCACTCTCGGTCTCCAAGCTTCGACGGACTAAATTTAATTCAATCGTCACGGTAGGGAATACACGATCCAGGGTTCATTCCCAACGATTTCCGTTGTCCACCTGCCGGCCGAATGGTTGAGACTGGCACGGTGCCGGACGCGGACGACGCCCCACAGTCCCACCGTTGGTGGACTCCCAACTGGATTCCGTTGGCTTTCGCCTTGGGGTTCGCCTTGGCGATGGTCCGGACCCCGATGTTGGACTTCTGGAAGTCTTCCCAAGGACGGCGATTGGCCGCGAACGGGGAGAAGCGACTGGCCAACCGGGACATCCCGGGGGCTGGGCGTTTCCTCCAGAGCGCCCTGAACCGGGCTCCCGACGAACCTGCTGTCCTTCGGCTCACCGCGCGTTTCTGCACCGTCGCAGGTCTTCCGGAGGCCCTCACCTATTGGGAGCAGCTGTTCTCGCGGATCACGCCCACGGAAGAAGATCTCCAGGGATACGTCCAGGCGGCGCAGGCGGTGGGGCGCCTCGACAAATCGGGTCCGGTCATCCAGCAACTCATCCGGTCCAATCCCCGCGACCGCCGTTTCCAGTGGCTGCTGCTGGACCAGTTGCTCCTGATCGGCGACCACCCGAACGCGGTCGCGGCGGCCCGACTGGGTTTGGAGGAAGCCAGCGATGATCCGGAAAGGGTGCTGACCTTGGCGCGTGTCCTCCTTGAGACGCGGGATCCGCGGGCAGGGGAGGAGGCCTTCCGGCATCTCAAGCGCATGGCCGCCGCCGGACCACTTCGGACAGAAGCGTTGAGGATGATGGGGCAACTGGAAGGACTCCCGGACACGGAACAGGCTTGGCTGCTTCGGGAATTGGAGGTACTTCCCCAGAACGCACTGTCGGATCGGTTGTTGGCCGCGGACCTCCGAATCCAAGTTCAACCTGTCCGGAAGTCGGAATGGATCAGCGGGGTCAGGGACCGGGAGACCGGAGGGCCGCTGGGTGTTTCCGAGCGCCTGGAGCTGGTCGGCTGGTTCCGGAAGCATCAATCCCATGCGGAAGCCGAGAGGTTGTTGCCTATGGAGATGGTGTCCACGAACCGTGCGCTGGCCATCGCCTGGATGGAATTGCTTGGGGAAACGCGTCGATGGGATGACCTGGAGCGTTTCTCGACCGTTGGTTTGCAGACCTTGGATCCTTTGGCCGCCGACTGTGCCGGGGCCCTGTCGGCGGCGGGACGGGGGGATTTCGAGGGGGCAGTCAAGAGGCTGGATCAGGCTGCCCAGCGCAATGCGACGCGACCGGAGGTGTTGGTCGAGTTGGCCCAGTTCGCCGAAAGCATCGGACAACAGGACACGGCGGTGCTCATCTGGCTGTCCGCGCTGTACCGGAGCGGACTCGAGGCGGTGGCCGCACCCCAACTCCTGCGACTGGTCCGATCCCGTCCGGCCCGGGGCTTCGGCGAGGCATCGGAGGCGATCCGGATCGAGCGCTCGGTGTATGCCTCGCTTTCACGGGTCCTTGGAGGCGAGCCCGTGGTCCAGACGCAGTTGGCCTATCTCGAAGGTCTCTTGGGAGAGAACCTGTCCGAGTCCGAGGAACGGATGCGTCAACTCATCGCCAAGAAACCCGACATGGTCGCGCCGGTCGCAACCCTGGGGCTCATCCTGCTGCGACAGAACAGGCCCGAACCGGCGTTGGCCTTGATGGAAGGACGCCCGATCGACTGGACCGTCCAGGAACCACGGTGGAGGGCGGTTTATGCCGGGATCCTTCGAGCCAACCGGTTGCAGGATCGGGCGCGGCGCGCGGTCGCCGGCCTCCATCAGGGTCTGTTTCTGGACATGGAACTGGATCTGGCGGGTGAATTGCCCCCGGCGCCTGGCGCCCCGGCCCGGTGACGGATCCCATCCCGCGGCCTCGTCTGCCTTCCCGGGATGCCGGAGCTCCGGCCTTGTTCCCGCTCAGGCCAAGGAAACCGCGGACCGCGTCCGGTGCGATTCCAAGGCGGCGGCGAAGAGTTCATGGCTGCGGACGGCCTCGTCCGGGGTGACGCAACCGAACCGATCCCCGAGTTCGCCCGCACGTTCAGCGGCATAGGCGGCCCACATCTGCAGGAAGCAGTCCGGGAAACCTGGCTCGAAGATGCCACCGGTGATCGTGGGGAACGCGGCTTGGAAACCCAACTCAGTCCTGTTCCACCACTGCTCCTTTTGCCGGTCGAAAACCCAGAGTGTCTTGGGTTCCGCGGTGGAGTAGCGGACGCCGCCGTCGGTTCCGAGCACTTCGATCGACCAGGTGTTGGTCGCTCCCGGCGCCAGTCGCTTGGTCTCAAGCCGCATCGGCGTCTGCATGCCGTCGATGACCACGTCGGTGTGGAGCATGGCGTTGTCCCAGGTGTCGCACGGCGCCATCCCTCCCCGTCCATCGGGGCGCTCGGCATGGATCTTCTGCAGTTGGGCGTAGACGCGGACCGGGTTCCAGCCGAGCCGGAACGGCAGGTGGACGACATGCATCCCGAGGTCGCCCATCACCCCGATCTCGCCGCAGGTCCGGACCTGGCGCTTCCAGTTGACCGGCTTGGAAGGATCCAGGTCCGAGGCGTGCCAGAAGCAGGACCGCACCTCGAGCGGCTTGCCGAGGCGCCCGGACTTCACGAATTGGACCACCCGTTGGGGGCCGGGAAGGAAGGGGAACTCGGAGCTGCAGCGGACGAACCGGCCGGACTCGCGGGCGGCCGCATGGATGCGACGGGCGGCAGCGAGGTCGATGCCGAAGGGCTTCTCCGCGAGGAGATCCTTCCCGGCCTGCAGGACGTCGAGGTAGATCGTTTCGTGCAGGTTGTGGGGGACGGCCACATACACGACATCCACGTCCGGGCAGGCGAGGAGTTCCTGATGGCTACGGGTGAGAAGCCGGACACCGGGAATCTGGCGGAACCAATCGAGGAGGGAATCCTGGAGGTCACAGACCGCCACCAGTTCGGCCCGGACCGGAAACTGGTTCAAGACGAACCAACGTCCGAAGGCGCTCGCGGCCTCGCGGCCCATCAGGCCGCCGCCGATGATTCCGACACGCATGACTTTGCTCATGGAAAGGGGAAGGGGGATCGGTCTCCGGACCGGGGCGTCAGTGCTTTGCCGTCGGGGTCCGTGCGGAACCCGACGCGGCGGGTTCGCCCTTCAGTCCGGCCTGGGAAAGCAACTTCATAAGCCCGCGGTTTTCGGATTCGAGTTCGGCAACTCTTTGCGAGGACTTCAACTGCCTATGGAGCCACCCGATCGGGGCGTTCATTTCGGAGTTCTTTTCCAGCATCTCCATCAGTTCCACCTCGGTCATGCCCATCTCGGAGAGCACGCTGGACATGTTCCTGCCCGACGTGATCTCGGTGTGCAGTTGCCGGAGTTTGCGTTGTTGGACCGCGGGGCGGTCGCGCTGGGGCTCGGCGACGCGGGTGTCACCGGAGGCGCTGGTGACGCTGGGAGCGATGAGGGTCGTGTCGGGGAGGGCGGAATCGTCCGGCTTAGCGATCAGCGACTTCACCTCCGCCCAGGCTTCGAGCAACCGGTCGCCGTTGGCCCTCAGGCCGATTCCCCGCCAGAAGCTGCGTTCCACCCGTCGCAGTCCGTCGAGTTCCGAGATGGCCAATCCGATCTCACGGCCCGAGGCGGAACGGCCCATCTGCGCGATCACGTCGATCTCGGCGACGAACAGGGACGGGTTCAGTCGATAGGTGAGTGCCGCCAGGGGACGGAAAAGGGTCGGGACCGAGCGGAGCAGCAGATGTCCTGTGAACCTTTCCGGAGTGCACCGGTGGACAGCACAATACGCCTCCTTGAAGTTGGGAAACGACGATGCGGGGGTGGACATGGTGTCTCGGTGTCGAGGCCTCGGAGAATCCTTGGCCGGCCCGCGGATTGTCAATGTCCTGAGCCCGCATTCGCGGCACCCGCCGCTTCGCGAAGCCGATACAATGTCTCGCCCGCCTTCGGCACATACAGGATCCCCTCCGCCTCCCGGTTCCGGAACGACTCCACGTCGATGGAACGCCAGTCCCGGTAGCCGAGGTTGATCTCCCGGCAGACCTCCTCAGGGATACCGGTGGCCAAGGTAACCCGGGCGCGGCGGGTCTCGACCGCGCCGTCGTAGGTACCGAGCCCGAACACATGGGTGCTGTGGGCGAGGGTGCCCCATGGCAGGTGCTTGAAGCGGTCCCATTGGCGCAGGAAGTAGTCGCGGCAATGGTATCCGACCTGACGGATCAACTGTCCGTGGACGACGCTGATCTCATGGAGGTGGGGAGCGTAGATGATGAGTTCGCCGCCCGGCCGAAGCACCGGTTCCAGCTTGTACATGCACTTCGCGCCGACCCAGAGTTCATCGTACATCGCCGGAGCGCAGCTCAGGATCGTGTGGAAGTCGTGCTCCTTCCACTCGATGTGTGTCTGGGCCGAGAGGTCCGCGGCGGCGGTCCAGGCCTCCTCCGGTGGTCCCGAGTAGAGTCCGCGAAGCCCGCCGCCCGGCTGGACAACGAGGGCGAAGCAGAGCTTGGGAACCGGAACCATCGAGCCGGCCCGGTCGACCACCTTCCGAACCGGAGTCCACTTGTGTCCGATGACGCCCATGGTGGTGATCACCGCTCCCAGCCAATGGAAGAAGTTGAGGATCTCCGGACCGCTCACGCCGGGGAACAGGTACTTGTTGCCGCCGCTGAACCCCACCACCTCGTGCGGGAACACCGGCCCCACGATGATGATCTGGTCGTAGTCGAGCACGCGGCGGTTCACCGAAACCGGTACGTCCATCGCGAACAGGCCGTCGGAAAGCTGCCGGATCTCCTCCGCCGGGATCACTCCAAGCGTGTGGAGCGCCGCCGGGTTGTCCCACTCGTGGTTGAAGAACCGAACCGAGGCGTAGCGCCCCGCCCGCTCCTCCGCCGTGATCTCCAGCCGCGCGCAGATGGCCTCCTCCGACATCGGCGGATGGGTGCCCAAGGCGATGAGGATGTCGAAGTGGGCGACAGCGGATCCGATCTGTTCGAACAACGTCCGGAACATCAGGCCGATCGGCGCGGTCCGCGTCCCGTCGGGGATGATCAGCAGGACCTTCCGACCCCGGTAGGAATCGGTGGGGCACTGCCTTGCGACAATCTCCTGGACCTCGGATTCGGACAGCATGACGGGTGGCATCGGATGTTGATTCAGCTTGGGACCGGGGAGGGAATGTGTCGACACCCGGATGTCGGTGCGCCGGTCCGTGGTCAGGTCTGCTGAACCGCGTAGGGAATGGTCAGGGGACCCTGGGGCAAAACCGCGACCCGGGCCTCCGGACCCCGTCGGTGGAGCTCCTCGACGACGGCGGCCGCGATGTCGTGGCACGGCTCGAGGTGGGCCGCGCGCAGGACCGCATCGGGGATGGCGGACTTCACGCGGACGCGCAGACGTCGCTGCAACACTCCCTGGATCTGCGCCTGCCACTGTTCGGGACGCGAGAATCCCGGCGTGGCCAGCAGTGCGAGCACCTCCTCCATGTCGCGGCCTTCCCGCAGCAGTTGGTCGTAAGGACTTCCGGCGGGGACGCCTTCGCGGCATTCGGCGGCGAGCAGGACCAGTCCGCCCGGCCGCGCGATCCGACCCGCTGCGGCCAATCCCTTGACGCCTTGATACAGGTTCTGGTCGAGCGGGTATCCCGAGTTGGTCGTTACCACCACGTCGAACTCCCCGTCGACCGGCTGCATGGCGGACTCCCGGACGAAGCGGCGTCCAGCCGCGTGGGCCTGCCGGAGATCCCCGGCGAAGACACCGGTGATCCGTCGGCTTGGATTCAGGCTCACGTTCAGCAGGAAGCTCGGTCCGACGCGCAGCGCGATCTCGAGCAGTTCCTCCCAGAGCGGGTTTCCCTCGCAGACGCCGAAGGTGGCGTTGGCGTGTCCGATGTGGTGCTCGCCGTGGTTGCTCTGGACGGTTTCGACATGGGCCACCCCGGGCATGATTCCCTTGGGGCCGCCGCTGAAGCCGGCAAAGAAGTGCGGCTCGATGAAGCCGGTGACGATGCGGACGTCGGCCTCGGAGCACTCGCGGTTCAACAGCACCGGCGCCCCAGTACGGGTCACACCGAAGCCGGCGCATGCCTCGCGGGAATAGGGTTCGTGGTTGAGCACCCGATACCGGTCGACCACCGCGTCGGTGAGCAGGGTCCGGAGTTCCTCGGGCGTGTTCGGACGATGCGTCCCGAGCTGGTTCAGCAGGGTGATCTGTTCGTCCCGCACACCCAGCGACTCCAGATGCTCCAGCAGCCAGGGGATGATGCGTTCGTTCGGGGTGGCGCGGGTGATGTCGGTGAAGAGGATGCAGATGCGGGCCCCGGGCCGGATCCATTCCGAGAGCGGCCGGGTCCCTATGGGGTTGCGCAGCGACTCCAAAAGCGCCTGCCGTTCGTCGACCAGGCCGGGGTGTTCCGTCGGGCGGATCACCGTGGTCCTCGCCTCCGGGAGTTCGACCGGGAGGGTTCCTGAGCCGTAGGCGAGTTCGACGATCATCGGTGCCTCGGAGTCAACCTCCGGTCCTCTCCACAGGCCAGCGGCAAGCTCGCTCGCGGGACACGGAACACGGGTTTCGCGCTTCGCTCGGATTGCAGGACGCGTCGTCGGTGCCATAGTCTTCGCGGGTGAAGACCGCCATCCCGGAGGAACTCAAACGCGAACTGCCCCAGACCCGATGGGGAAAGATCCTCACCGTCACCCCGGTGGTGATGACCGTGGTGGCGACGCTCCTCGCGGGTCTGGCCTCGAGCGAGATGACCCGTGCGCAGTACGAGCGCGCGCTCGGGGCACAGATCCAATCCAAGGCCGGCGACCAGTGGGGCTACTTCCAGGCGAAGAAGCTGCGCGGCGCCATGCAGAAGAACTCCCTGGAGTTGTTGCAGGCGATCGGGGAGGTCCGGCCAACCGACGCCGCGTTGCTGGCCAAGCTACCGGTTCCGGCCGAGCTGCGTCTGGACCCTGCCGTGCAGTCCGCCTTGGACGCCTCGGAGGCGCAGAAGCCGGAGTTGGAAGTCGCCGCGCTCGTCCGTGCCGTCCCCGAGCCGGTCATCCAGTCGTCGCTGAAGTCGGCCCGGGAAGTCGCCGAGGCCTTCGAGGTGGCGAGCAGCCCGTTGTTGCGGGAGTTGGACCGGATGGAGAAGGAGCTGCCCAAGGGCGATCGTGACGCGGCCCGGGACTTCGCCGGCACCCGGATGCGGATCAATGCCGCCCGCTACGAGTCCGAGGCCCGTCTCAACCAAGTGGTCGCCCAGTTGCTCGAACTCCAGGTGCGCAAGGTCAACCTGGCCGCGGAACGCCATCGCAGCCGCAGCGGGAAGTTCTTCCTCGGGATGCTCTCCGCCCAGGCTGCGGTGATCATCGCGACCTTCGCCATCGCCACGCAGAAGCGGAACTTCCTGTGGTCCGTCGCCGCGGTGGCTGGCGTCGCCGCGATCGCCTTCGCGATCTACGTGTATCTCCAAGTCTGATCCGGGGCCGGAATCGGATCGATTCCGTGGAACCACCAGGCCGGCACACGAAGACGGCTGGAACGTGGAAGTCGGGAGGGTTTCGAGTCTGGATCGGGTCGGAAGAGCTCCAGCTCGGACCTCAGAACCGAAATCAAATCCCGGTTTGCGTCTTGGCGTTTCAGCGTGAGGCCGGCCTGCGCCCCGTTCGAACGAATCCGGCCTAGTTCAGTTCCTTGGACTTGGCCAGCGTCTCTTCGAAGTCCACGAGTTCCTGGATCTGCGTCAGGAACCAGCGGTCGATCTTGGTCAGTTGGAAGATGTCCGAGACCGAGAAGCCCGCGCGCAGCGCATGGCGGATGAAGAAGATCCGTTCCGCGTTGGGCAGGGTGAGCTTGCGGGTGATCAGGTCCTTCGGCAGGACGTCGCGATCGCCGTACAGGTCGCTACCGATGCGCCAGGGCTTGCCGTCGCCGCCCAGGCCGCTGCGGCCGATCTCGAGGGAGCGAAGGCACTTCTGCAGGCTTTCCTTGAAGGTCCGGCCGATGGCCATCGCCTCGCCGACGCTCTTCATCTGCGTGGTCAGCGTCGGATCCGCCTGCGGGAACTTCTCGAAGGCGAAGCGGGGGATCTTGGTGACGACGTAGTCGATGGTCGGCTCGAAGCTGGCCGGCGTCTCGCGCGTGATGTCGTTCCGGATCTCGTCGAGCAGGTAGCCGACCGCCAGCTTGGCGGCGATCTTGGCGATGGGGAACCCGGTCGCCTTCGACGCCAGCGCCGAACTGCGGCTCACCCGGGGATTCATCTCGATGATGACCATCCGTCCGGTGTCGGGATTGACGCCGAACTGGATGTTGGAACCGCCGGTCTCGACTCCCACCGCCCGGATCACGGCGAAGCTCTGGTCGCGCATGATCTGGTACTCCTTGTCGGTGAGCGTCTGGATCGGAGCCACCGTGATCGAGTCGCCGGTGTGCACGCCCATGGGATCGAAGTTCTCGATCGAGCAGATGATCACGCAGTTGTCGGCGCGATCCCGCATGACCTCCATCTCGTACTCCTTCCAGCCAAGGAGGGATTCCTCGACCAGGATCTCCGACACCGGGGAAAGGTCCAGGCCGCGCTTGGCGATCTCCTCGAACTCCTCGCGGTTGTAGCCGATGCCGCCGCCGGTCCCGCCGAGGGTGTAGGCCGGCCGGATGATCAGCGGATAGCGGCCGATCCGCTCGGCGATGACGCGGGCCTCGTCGAGGTTGTGCGCGGTGCCGCTGATCGGCACGTCGAGCCCGATGCTCAGCATCAGGTCCTTGAAGATCTGGCGGTCCTCGCCGCGCTCGATGGCGTCGGCCTTGGCGCCGATCATCTCAACGCCGAGGCGCTCCAAGGTTCCCGTGCGATGGAGCTTCATCGCCGTGTTCAGGGCGGTCTGCCCGCCCAAGGTGGGGAGCAGCACCAGCTTGCCCTGGGCGCCGATCCGTTCCATCTCGGCCTGTTCTCGCACGATGATCTTCTCCACCGCCTCCGGGGTGACCGGCTCGATGTAGGTCCGGTCGGCGAACTCCGGGTCGGTCATAATCGTGGCCGGGTTCGAGTTCACCAGGACCACGCGATAGCCCTCTTCGCGCAGGGCCTTGCAGGCCTGGGTTCCCGAGTAGTCGAACTCGCACGCCTGCCCGATGATGATGGGGCCGGCACCGATGATGAGGACCGAGTGGATGTCTGTACGCTTCGGCATGGTCGAAAGTGAGGCCGGATGGAACACGGTCCCGGGTCGCCGGGCGAAGGAATTCTCGCGGTTCGTTTCCTGGCCGAGCCGAGGTTCTCCCCGGCCCCTCGGCGAAATCCATCCACAGATGCCGCAGGGTGGCGCAGATGAGCCGGGGAAGGACTCGTTGGCGGCCCGGTTTTGTGTTCGTTTCAGGGTATGGAGTCCCGGCTTCAGCCGGTCAGCACCTGGGGCCGGTTCGCGATGCGGTGTCATCCCCAACAGCCTTCAAAGCCCGAAGGGGTGCCGATCTCCTTGAATCCACCGATGTCGCAGGGCACCGCGGCTGCGCCCAGCGGTCCCGAATCAGGAATCGGGGATCAAGAATCCGGAATTCCTGTCCCGAAGCCGCAGGTTGCCCCTTGGCTCGGGGTTCCGGTAGGCTCATCGGACGCACATGAGCGAGATTTCCAAGGCCTACGAGCCGCAGGCGGTTGAATCGAAGTGGTACGACTTCTGGGAAAAGGAAGGCTGTTTCACCGCGGATCCGTCCCGCGTGAGCGCTTCCCGTCCCGCCTATTCCATCGTCATCCCGCCCCCGAATGTCACGGGCGTCCTGACCATGGGCCACGTCCTGAACAACACCATCCAGGACATCCTCGCCCGCAAGGCGCGCATGGATGGCAAGGAGGTCCTGTGGCTGCCCGGCACCGACCACGCCGGCATCGCCACCCAGAACGTCGTCGAGAAGACCCTAAAGAAGGCCGGCGAGATCAAGCACCGCGACGACCTCGGCCGCGAGGCCCTCGTCGCCCGCATCTGGGAGTGGAAGGAGAAGTACGGCGGGATCATCCTGAAGCAGCTCCGCGCGCTCGGCGCCTCCTGCGACTGGACCCGCACCCGATTCACCATGGACCCGGAGTATTCCCGGTGCGTCCAGAAGGTGTTCGTGGACCTCTACAAGAAGGGCCTGATCTACCGCGGCAAGCGCATGGTGAACTGGTGCCCGGCGTCCCTCACGGCGCTCTCCGACGAGGAGGTCGTGATGAAGGAGCAGAAGGGCTTCATGTACCACTTCAAGGTCGAGGTGGTGGAGCATCCCGGCGCGTTCCTGACCATCGCCACGACCCGTCCGGAGACCATCCCGGCCGACACCGCGGTGGCGGTGAACCCGAACGACCCGCGCTACACCCATCTCGTGGGCAAGCACGTGTACCGGGCCCTGCCGCTCGACGTGCCGAAGGAGCAGCGGATCATCCCGATCATCGCCGACGAGCACGTGGCCTTCGACTTCGGCACCGGCGTGCTGAAGGTGACGCCGGCCCATGACAAGGCGGACTTCGAGATCGGCCTGCGCCACAAGCTGCCGGTCCTCGACCTGCTCACGCCGGACGGCAAGCTCACGGCCGAGGCCGGCGCGGAGCTGGCGGGCCTGGACCGCTTCGTCGGGCGGAAGAAGGCGGCCGAGCTGCTGGAGTCGGTGGGCGCCTTGGACAAGGCCGAGCCCTACACGAACAACGTCGGCTACAGCGAGCGCGCCGACGTGCCCATCGAGCCGCGCCTGAGCGAGCAGTGGTTCCTGAAGTACCCGAGTGTCGAGGCCTCCACGCAGTGCGTGGCCGACGGCCAGATGCGGTTCTTCCCGGACCGTTGGGCCAAGGTGTACGACCACTGGATGGGCGGCATCCAGGACTGGTGCATCAGCCGCCAGCTGTGGTGGGGACACCGGATCCCGGTGTGGTACCGCAACGGCGAGACCTACTGCGGGCTCGAGACCCCGGCGGGCGAGGGCTGGATCCAGGATCCCGACGTGCTCGACACCTGGTTCAGCTCCTGGCTGTGGCCGTTCGCCACGATGGGCTGGGTCGACGAGAAGGACGCCGATTCGAAGAACGCGACCCTGATGGCGTTCTATCCGACGACCGACCTCGTCACCGGACCGGACATCATCTTCTTCTGGGTCGCCCGCATGATCATGGCGGGCTACGAGTGGATGGGCGACCTGCCGTTCCGGAACGTCTATTTCACCGGCATCATCCGCGACAAGCAGGGGCGGAAGATGTCGAAGTCCCTCGGCAACTCGCCCGATCCGCTGGACCTGATCGCCAAGTACGGCGCCGACGCGCTGCGGTTCGGCGTGATGCGCGCCGCGCCGCTCGGACAGGACGTGCTCTTCGACGAACAGACCGTCGAGCTGGGCCGCAATTTCTGCAACAAGCTCTGGAACGCCTGCCGCTTCCGCCAGATGCAGGGCGGGGTGACCGAAGCTGAGATCCTTCCCGACCTCCTCACAAGCGATGACCGCTGGATCCTGATCCGCCTCGACCAGGCGATCCGGGAGGTTTCCGGCGCCCTGGTGGACTACAAATTCAGCGACGCCACGGCGACGCTCTACCGCTTCTTCTGGAGCGAGTACTGCGACTGGTACGTGGAGGCCTCCAAGGCGGCGTTCTACGGCACCGACGAGGCGCTGAAGGCGAACAAGCTGGCGGTGATCGACTTCGTGCTCGGCAACCTGCTTCGACTGTTCCACCCGTTCCTTCCGTTCGTCACCGAGGAGCTGTGGCACGGCATGGGATACGCCGCCGACCTGCCGCAGGACCGCGGCGGCCGGACGCTGATGTTTGCCGTCTGGCCCAAGCCGCTGAACGAGGACGAGAAGACCTACTTCGGCCTCGACGAGACCGCCGACGCGGTGGCGCAGGCGAAGTACGATCTCGTCTCGCTCGGCCGCGGCCTGCGCCGGGACTGCAAGATCGACCCCGCCAAGAAGGTGAAGTTCGTCCTGCGTCCGTCCGGCGAGCTGTCCACGGCGGATGCCGAGGTGCTGCGCCTTCTGTTGAACGCCGAGTCGCTGGAGGTCGTGAACGCGGCCTGGACGCCGGAGCGGGGCACGCCGGTGGCCGCGAACGCCCTGGGCGAACTCTTCCTGCCCTTGGCCGGCCTGGTGGACTTCGCCGCGGAGCGCTCCCGCCTGGAGAAGGAACTCGAGAAGATCCGGGCCGAGGTCGGAAAGGTTCAGGAGAAGCTTTCCAATCCCGCCTTCGCCTCGAAGGTTCCCGCCAAGGTGCTCGAGGAGCATCAGACGCGTCTCAAGGATTGGCAGGCCAAGGAGGCCCAGGTCCT
>CAMASJ010000046.1 GCA_945860685.1 Akkermansia muciniphila | reverse complement strand
CCCACAGCAGGAGGAGATCATCCGCTCCACCCTGGCGGGCCGCGACGTCTTCGCCCTCCTGCCGACCGGCGGCGGCAAGTCGCTCTGCTTCCAGCTCCCGGCCCTGGCACGTCCCGGCCTGACGGTGGTGATCTCGCCGCTGATCGCCTTGATGAAGGACCAGGTGGACCAACTCCAGGCCAACGGCGTCCCGGCGACCTTCCTGAACTCCTCCCTCGGCGAGGAGGAAAGGAAGGCGCGTTGGCGCGGACTGAACGCACGGGAGTACCGGCTGCTCTACCTGTCGCCCGAAAGGCTCATGGCCGGCGACGGATCGATCCTCGACTCCCTCATCCGCTGGGGCACCGAACGCGTCGCCGTCGACGAGGCCCATTGCATCAGCGAGTGGGGACACGATTTCCGGCCCGAATACCGGCAGCTCGCCACCCTGCGGGACCGCCTTTCCGAGGTGCCGTTCATGGCCCTGACCGCCACCGCGACCACCCGCGTCCGGGAGGACATCCTGCGCCAGTTGCGTCTCCGCGATCCGGCCGTGTTCGTCGCCAGCTTCAACCGCCCCAACCTCACCTACCGCGTCCAGCCCAAGTCCAAGGGCTACCAGCAGATCCTCGACTTCCTGAAGTCCCGCCCCAGGGAGTCCGGGATCATCTACTGCTTCAGCCGCGCCGGTGCCGAGGGGCTGGCGGAGAAGCTCCGCGGCGACGGGATCCGCGCGCTGCCCTACCACGCCGGGCTCTCCCAGCAGGAACGCGCCGCCAACCAGGAGTCGTTCCTCCGCGACGAGACGCGGATCGTCTGCGCCACCATCGCGTTCGGCATGGGGATCAACAAACCGAACGTGCGGTTCGTCATCCACCACGACCTGCCCAAGAACATCGAGGGCTACTACCAGGAGACCGGACGTGCCGGACGTGACGGCCTGCCCGGGGAATGCCTGCTGCTCTTCAGCGCCGGGGACGTGGCGAAGCAGACGGCGTTCATCGCCGAGAAGACCGATCCGGAGGAACAGCGTCTCGCCCGCGAGCAGCTCACCCGGATGGCCCATTACGCCGAGGACGGCGGCTGCCGCCGTGTGGCCTTGCTCGGCTACTTCGGCGAGGACTACCCGCGCAACGGATGTGGCGGATGCGACAACTGCCTCAACCCGCGCGACACCTGGGACGGCACCGTCGCCGCCCAGAAGTTCCTGAGCTGCGTGTTCCGCATCCGGCAGAAGAGCGGCTTCAACACCGGACTCAACCACGTGGTCGCCGTGCTCCTGGGCAGCGACGCGGAGAAGGTCCGCCAATGGGGACACGATTCCCTCAGCACGTTCGGCATCGGCACCGAGCTGGGACGCAACGAGTGGGGTTCGGTCGGACGCGAACTCGTCCGACTCGGCTACCTCCGCCAGACCTCCGAACCCTTCACCGTGGTCGAACTGTCCCCGGAAGGCCTCGCCGCTCTGAAGGATCGGCGACAGGTCTTCCTGACCCGCCCCATGGAACGCCCGCGTCCCCGCGCCCAGAAGGTCGGCGACATCGAGTGCGACGAACTGCTCTTCGAGAAGCTGCGCCAACTGCGGAAGACCCTCGCCGACGAACACGGCGTGCCGCCATACATCGTCTTCGGCGACGTCTCGCTCCGTCAGATGGCCCGCGAGTACCCGGTCATGGAGTCGGAGTTCCGTCGGATGTCCGGCGTCGGCGAACGCAAGATGCGCGACTACGGCGAGTCGTTCCTAGACGAAATCCGGGCCCATCTCCGCCTCAACGACCGCCAGGAGTTCCGCTGAGCCGGCCCCACGCAGAAGGGATCCTCACCCAGAGCCGCAAAGCCCTGACGGAACGGAAGGGAAACCGCGCGCCTTGCGGTGGTGGCGCCAAACCCCGGTCGGTGCTTGCCGTTTCGGCTCCCGCTCCGGTTTTCCACCGGCGCCTCCGTGTACTTGCGTGAGGTCGCTCTTCGTTTCCATCGAACGGATCGGGCGGATCCACACCGACCGGGTTGTTCACCACCAAGCATCCCAGGAGTCCGATCCCAGAAGTTGGCCAACGGGCTTCCAACACCAGATGCAGGAATCCAAGCCACCTCGAAATCCGAAGCGCGACCAAGAGGTGGCGGGTTTTCAGACCCTGCAACCGCAGTTTCTTCACGGAATCAGAAAACCACTGGAAAGGAATATGGTAGACTGAACAGTTAAACCGTTATCGTTATTCAAATAAATCAAGCTACTGATTTGTCTCCGTTATCTGTGGTGCTGGCGTGGGACTTCCCAAGGCACCAAGAAAACGATTGTCTGTTTGGAGCGGTGGATCGGCGCGGTCCGCGGAACGAAGCTTGTATTTCGCCGAATCTGATCCAAGTCTCCGACTTCCCGAAAATCCCTCCTCGCAGAACCTGACACCCAACGTGTGTCAGGAAGTTTGCGAAGGTTTCAAGTTCGTCGCGAACAGCGCGAATTCGGAACCGGGTTGCGGACTTCGGGCGTGCAATTCGCAGTCAGCCCATCCCTCAAACATGAACATCAAAAACGCTTCCGGCCGCTGGGTACAGCTGGTCGGACTCCAAGCGGGCCTTGTTGGCCTGCTTTCGGCGCAGGAGATCCGGCCCGTCTGGGTCCAGCACGTCAACCTGCCGACCAACGCACTCCCCATCCTCCGCAAGGCGGACGCACCGACGGAGCGCGCGGACGGCACCAGCGGCTTCGACAACTACGCCGCCTTCATCCGCTACGACGCGACCCGCCTCCTGCTCGGCGTCCGTGAAAACGGCATCGACGAGACCAGCGCGACGCTCTCCGCCGCGGACCGGGCCCTGGCAGCGGCATATCCCGACCGCAGCCTGATCTGGATCAACCCCACCAACGGCGCCCCGATGGGTCTGGCCTTGAAGACCCCGGTCTTCCCCGTCGAGCTGGCCCCGGGTTCCCAGGCGAGCCCGAACGATTTCTTCTGGAACTGGGGCGTCTCCGACGGCCCCGAAGGCAGCCGCGTCGTCTACACCGGCTACAAGAACGTCATCCTCCGCTGGGCCCCGCTGTCCGGTGGCGGCTGGTCCACGACCCCGACCACGGCCTGGATCGAACCCGTCCCCGGAGTCGGTGACGAAAGCTCCGGCGGCGATGGATCCAACTCCTGGCGCTGGCGCACTTTCCGCGTCGAAGGTTCCGGCACCAACACCGTGATCTACGCCGGTGGCGGCACCTGGCGCCAGAACATGCACGTCCAGAAGTTCGCGACCGTCGACGGCGTCAATTTCACCCCGGTGGCCCGGGTGAACGACCGCGACGGCGGCATCAAGCAGCGCTACAGCTTCTCGGGAATGAACACCAAGGCGGTCAAGTACGCCGGTGACCCGTCCCGCCCGAACCTCGAGCTGTTCTTCACCCCGTCCTTCCCGGCCTCGGGCCGCGATCTGAAGCCCCGCCGCTTCTCCCGCAATCCCGACAGCCTCTATGCCGGCAGCTTCACCGAGGCCGTGCCCGCGAACCGGCAGTCGAACCGCAACAACTTCTTCGACCCCGACAGCGCCCAGAGCGGCGCCCTGCCGGCCTTCTCCTGGGAAGGTCCCGAGCGTCCGTTCCCCAGCGGCACCGCCTTCTACGACGGCAACTGGAGCTACGCCATGGACACCGCGGCGGGCCTGGACTACCTCGTGAACTACTCCGGTCCGTCCTGGAACAACCAGTACGGCCCCGATGAACGTCGCCCGGGTTGGCTAGGCATCCACCGCCTGAGCGGCAAGATCGCCTCCGGCCAGAGCTCCTACAAACTCGACTTCACCGAGGTCACCGAGGTCACCCTCGACAACGTCAACACCGGCAACAGCTACACCTACGACGCCAACGTCAACGTGTACGCCGATCCGTCCTCGCCCGCCGGCGTGCAGCGCTCCGAGGTCCTCTGGGCCGGCGGCAGCCTCGGCATCGGCCGCTTCATCGTGGAGAACGTCCCGGCCACCCTCGTGGCCAGCCCGGCTTCCACCAACGTCGCTGCCGGCGCCTCGGTCACCCTGACCGCCTCGGTCACCGGCAGCCCGAACGAGTTCCAGTGGTTCCGCAACGGCGTTCCCCTCGTGGAGTCGAGCTACCATGTCGGCGTCAACAAGGCCTCCCTCACCATCGTGGGCGCCACCGCCTCGGACGCCGGTTCCTACCAGCTCCGCTGGATGAACCCCCTCAGCGGCGCCGGCCAGACCGCCCCGGCCACCGTCACCGTGACCGGTTCGTTCACCCGCTGGACCGCGTTCTCGGACATCGCCAAGGACGCGCCCGTCACCCCGAGCGAGATCGTCACGAACGCCAGCAGCTTCACCATCCGCGCCACCGGCCTCGCCGCCTTCGACAACGCCGACAACGTCGGTGACACCGTCGCCTTCCGCCGCGAGCGCATCACCGGTGACTTCGACCGCGCCGTCCGCCTCGTCGGACTGAACGTCGAAGGCACCTCCGAGACCCCGAGCCTCAGCCGCGCCGGCCTCCAGCTGCGCGCCTCCGAGGGCTTCAACACCCCCGTCCTCGAGATCGCCGCCTACAATCCGGCCGGCGCCAACCTCGTCCGCGTCGCCGGCCGTGGCCGCGTCGACCAGGTCTACTCCAAGCGCCTCAGCCGCGATTACGCCGGCGTCGCCGCCAACCTGCCCAACCAGTGGCTCCGCATCCGCCGCACGGGTGACGCCTTCGCGTTCTTCGTGAGCACCAACGGCACCACCTGGTCGCTCGTCGCCGAACAGTACCAGTCGTTCCCCGCGACCGTTTTCTTCGGGACGTTCGCCGCGCCGGATGACGCCACCGGCTCGCTCCTCGCCGTGGCCGAGTTCGCCAACTACGGCGTGCCCGTGGTCACCGACACCGCCGCGCCCGGCGCGGTCTCAGCCGGTACCCTCGACGGCCGCATGGTCGGCGTGAAGTTCTCCGAGGCGGTCAGCACCCCGTCCGCGACCGACCGCCTCAAGTACACGCTCTCCCAGGGCACCGTCCTCTCTGTCCGCCCGGGCATCAGCGGCGACACCGTCTACCTCTCCGTCGCCGGCCTCACCGCCTCCAACTTCACCGTCACGGTGTCGGGAGTCGTCGACCTCTACGGCAACGCGCTGGCCTCCACCACGCTGAACGCCCGCCGCTCCACCTGGACCTCCACCGACATCGGCTACATCCAGGACCCCGTGTTCCGTCCGACCCTTGGCGATGATCCGTACGTCGCCGGTTCCGCCGTGGCCGTGTCCTCCGACACCAACCCCGAGGTCGAAATCGTCGGCGGTGGTTCCAACGGCTACAACCCGGGCGATTACATCCACTACCTCTACCGCCCCTACACCGGTGACTTCGACGTGGTGGTCGCCATCGACCGCTTCGACCGCCGCGGCATCGCCGGCGGCTAAGCCAACGGCGGCATCCACGTCCGCGCAGGCCTCTACCTGCAGGACAACACCGAGATCGGCGCCAACACCAAGGTGCCGAGCTACGTGAACATCGCGTACTACGAGTCCTCGGACCCGAACCGCGCCGCGATCGAGCTCAACCGCCCCGCCGCCGGTGACAACTACGGCAACAGCGGTCCGTACTCGAACGACACGCTCATCGGCAGCCTCCGCGGGTTCTTCACCGACCTCCGCGCCGTGGACGCCGCAGGCACCATCTCGGCCGAGTCCGATCCGAGCCAGGCCAAGTGGATCCGCGTGAAGCGCACCGGCCAGTCGTTGACCTCGTACTTCAGCTACGACGGCATGACCTGGGTGGAACAGGACGGCTCGACCCGCACCATGTCGAACCTCCCGGCCACCGTGCTCGTGGGCTTCGGCCACCACAACGACACCGGCTACGGCGTTCCGCCCGCCGGCAGCACCTACGCCGGCAACGGCACGGTCAACAGCGACGGCGCCCCGGTCCAGAACGAGTCCAACTACGGCGTCGTCCGGATCCGGAACTTCGGTGACCTCGCCACCGCGTTCCCGGTCGAGTCCCCGCTCATCCAGATCCGTCGCACCGACGGCTCCGTGGTCCTCTCCTGGACCGGCACGGGCTTCACGCTCCAGTCCTCGACCACCCTCAACGGGACCTACACCGCGACCGGCCTGACCCCGGTGGTCACCGGCAACGTCAGCACCGTCACGATCGCCCCGACCGAAAGCGGCCGGTTCTATCGCCTCGTGCGCTGATCCCTGTCTGAAACGCAAAGGGGGCCGGCATCCAGCCGGCCCCCTTTTTCGTACCCAGCCCACACCCGACTCCGGTCGGTGAACCGCAGCCTCCACTCGCGCACGGGTTGGGTGGACTTCGTCGGGCTGACGACTTCTTCTCCGGCTGCGGACTTCCAATCGCGGGGCAGGCCGCTCAACTGGCCACCTGGAAGACATCGCCCGGCCTTCCCCACCAAATCCCCGTCTCCAAGGCCTCAGCGCCAACGCGTGAACCCCGCTTCACTCCCATCCACAGGGGACCTGAACGGCCGCCGACGCATCGGGCTTTCCTGGGACCGGCGCGTGTCCCGGATCCGCCGAGGTGTTTCGAACCGAAATCACCCAGCAAGGTTCCCGATCAGCGGCCGTTCCACTGCTGGTTGCGCGGCTTCATCCGTTCCGGTTCCGGCTTGGTGTCCGCCTTCAACACCACGTTGGTACCCGAGGTCCAGGGGATCTCCCGGAAGTCGACGAACAGCGTCCGTGGCACCATCTCGACCGCATGCCCGAAGGCGTTGATGGAAATCGTCCCGGGCAACTGGGTGTTGTCGAGGAACACGATCGGGCCGAACGGCGTCGTGTTGGTGTCCGGCCGCGTGTACACCCAGGTGATGGGGCCGTTGGTGACCCGCGGCGCCACCTCGCCCGGGAAGGACAACGCCAGCGGCCCATCCTTGAGGATGCGCGGATGGTCGATCTGAAGCTGCGGCGTCCCGTCGGGCTGGAGATCGAAGGTCAGCCTCCAGGCCCCGCTGCGGACACGGTAAGCCTGGCACCCGCCATAGATGGACACGTACAGGAAGAGGGTGCCGATGAAGACTCCGAAGAACTTGCGGAGCGCCTTCTCCGCCTCCGGTGAGGGATCGTTGCTCAAGGTCCGGAGACGGTACCCGCGGACCGCCTCGGATCAAGCCGGGGTCGACCCCGTTCCGGTCGGCGCAGTCGCGTCCAGGGAGGCCTCGGCCGCCTCCGCGGCAGGGTTCGCGGCGGCAGGAGTCGCCTTGCCACCGAGGATCTTGAACATCACCGCCTCGCAGGTCGGGCACTTGCCCTTCACCGCCTTGCGGCCGTTCTTCATCACCTCCTCCACCGCCTCGGAGATCGGCTTCTTCGCCTTACATTTGACGCAATATCCTTCGAGCATGGTGGCAGTCCGGAGGTTCGTGGAACGCCCGCCGGGCTTCTGGAACCTTGTCGCCGCGGGCATCCCAAGTCAATCCGACCCGGGACCGACCCGGGCGACGGACCGGTTCCGCCCGTTCCCGGATCACCACGCCCGTTCGATGGAACGGCGCTGCCAGAGGAACTCGAACATGTTGCCCTCGTGCGGCTGGTCCCAGGAGATCTTCATCGTGGAAACCGGGCCGATGTTCAGGCGCTCGATGTGCGCGTAGGCCTCCAGCTCGGCGATGAACGCCGGGTCCTTCGTGATCGCCGTGCAGGCCAGCGTGTAGCCGATGTGGCGCAGCATCTCCGCCTGCGGCACCTGCACCACGCTCGCGTAGGGACACAGGAACTCCCGGTTGGCCAACGGATGCTGGAACGAGTCGCAACGCACGATCGTGGGAAGCAGGAAGGTCCCTAGGTCGCCCACGACCTTGCGCGGTCCGTTGCGGTACCTCGCGGTCACGTCCTCGGCTCCGGGCGTCTTCAGCCCCTCCTCCAGCTGGCCTTCGATGTAGTCGGCCATCTTGGCGTTGGCGAAGCCCGAGAGACGCGCCCCCGGATCCTCGGGCGCGGTCGGGGTGATGGGTCCCAGCCTCTGGGCCAGGGCGTCGGCGATCTCCGCCCCGTGCCGCGGAACGACCACCGCGCTCGCGTTGATGCAGGACCGTCCACCGTTGTCCGAGATGCTGGAGACGATGACGTCGAGGTAGTCGCGCCAGTTGTCGACCTGGTCCTCGCCGATGAGGATCTTGCTCCAACCCGGGCCGTGGATCTGGATGGCCGGGTTGTTGGCATACTGCTGGGTGGTGGACTTGTCGCCGAAGATCAGCGCGCGTCCGCAGGAGTTCAGGATCGCCGCAGCGCCCTCGTGGTCCGTGGGGTAGAAGCCGAAGGCCTCCGCCGGCACGCCGGCCGCGATGAACGCCTGAATGAGACGGAACGGGGTCCAAGGCTCCTCCTTGCCGGGCTTGATGACCACCGGGGTCTTGAGCGCGATGGACGGGATCCAGAGCGAGTTCACCGCCGGGGAATTGCTCGGCATCACCAACCCCAACGCCTGCGCGGTCGGGAAGAACGCCAGCTTCGTGCCGAACTGCTCGCCGTATCCACGGTCGAGGATCGAGAGGTCGAGTCCGCGGGAAAGCCCGTTGAGCACCTCCGGCATGTGGGTCAGCGCGTAGTGCACCTTCGCCATGTTGCGTCGCACCATCACGTGCGGCAGGCCGCTCGTGGTGCTCAACGTGCGCACGTAGTCGTCCGGCGACTGCACATGCCCACGGTCGCCGAGCGGCAGGGACCCGTTCAGGAAGAGGTCCCCCGCCTTCGCGCTCAGCTCCATCAGCTCCGCCACCGTGAACCGCCGCAGCGTCGCGCGCGCCACCTCCAGCTTCTGCAGGTCCTTCTTCACGATGCCCGCGTTCACCGTGGACACCACCGCGCGCACCTCGCCCGTCCGGAAGTCCTTCACCTCGGACTGATCCAACGAGGCGTAGCTGCGGCCGAAACGGAGCACGGGAAGATGCGGGATGTCACTCATGGTCGGGATGTCGGTTCGAAGTCCGGCCGGCAAAATGGTACGTCTGCGTACAATTGGCAAACGGAGGTTTGTGGCGACGTCGGTCGATGGTCGGCCGGATCAGAGCTTGGCCGGCATCGGCAGCAACCTCCACTCGCCGGGCGCGAGGCCGTCCGTCGTGAATTCGCCGAACCGGCTTCGGTGCAGCGACAGCACCTCCAGCCCTTGGCTGAGGAACATCCGTTTCACCTGGTGGTAGCGGCCCTCGATCAGCTCCACGCGCGCGGCGCAGGGTCCGGTGATCTCCAGGCGCGCCGGGAGACACGGATCCTCCTCGCCGTTCAACAGGAAGGTCCCCGATGCGAACAGCTCCACCAGCGACGGATCCGGGTCGCGGTCGAGCACCACCTCATAGACCTTCGGCACCTTGTGCCGCGGCGACGTCCAGCGCTGCACCAACCCGCCTTCGTCGGTCACCAACAACACCCCCGTGGTGTCCTTGTCGAGCCGCCCCACCGTGGTCACCGGCGGATTGCGGTGGCTCCAGCGTTCCGGTAGCAGTTCGAAGACGTTCGCCCCCTCGCGTTCGTCCCGGGAACAGACGAAACCGGCCGGCTTGTGCAGGAGACAGAGGATCCCCTCGGGCCGCTCCACCGGCTCGCCATCGATCCGGACCTCGGTCAACTCGACCCGCTCTCCGGAATCGCGGGCCCGCTCGCCGGCCACGAAGACACGTCCCGCCTTCACCCAACCCCGGGCTTCGCTGCGGCTGCAGTAACCGTGACGGGAAAGGATCTGGTCGATGCGATGACGCGCCATGTCCGCGGGAGCAGAGCAGAAGCGGCGGACCGGAAGAAGCCCGACGGCCAGCGGAGTGTCAGCGGTAGGAACCCGGCTCGTTGGCCCGCCACTCGCGTTCGATCCGGGAGACGTGGTTCCCTTCATGGTTCGAACCGTCCCGGACCTCCGTCGAAGTGAACCCGAGGTTGTCCGACCTGCAGGAACAAAGGACTCCAGCCAACAGCAACCAGGATACGGACACGAGCACCCGGCGCGGCACCTGGCGGGAGGAGCGGATTCCGAAGGAGGAAAGGACCATGCCGGAAGCCTCCATCGGCAACCGTGGGACTCAAGTCCCGCATTCCGGAACGTGCAGGTCGGCTTCCTACCTCCACGCGGTGGGCAGCGACGAGACAACCTGCGTCCGAGGCGTTTTCCGGGCTCGCGCTTGACCCGGGACACCGCACCGCCGTTGCATCTCCCCATGCTCCGGTCCGGTCTCCTCAATCCGCACCTGCTTTCCCTCCTCGCGAGGATCCGCCACACCAACACGTTGGTCATCGCCGACTCGATGTTCCCGTCGTGGCCCGGCGTCGAGACGGTGGACCTCGCCCTCGTGTACGGGATCCCGACCGTGCCACAGGTCGTCGAGGCGATCCTCGCGCAGTGGCATGGCGGAACCGCCCGGATGGCGTCCGAGTTCCACGACCACAACGACGCGCAGGTCCGGGCCGAGTTCGCCGCAGCCTTCGGTTCCACCTGCATCGAATTCGAGCCGCACCTCGAACTGAAGCGGCGCGTCCCCGGCGCCATCGGCCTGGTCCGCACCGGCGAACGCCGCATCTACACCAACGTCCTGCTCGAATCCGCCTGATCCAGCAGGGGTCCCTTCCCAGCCCGCCCTTCCCATGAAGCCCCGCCCGCTCCTCCTCGTCGCGCTGCTCCTCGGCGCCGGACCCGCCTTCGCCGCGGACGACTCCAAGGCCCGCACTCTCACGGCGACCGCATCCACTGCCGCCCTGGCTTCGGATCCGGCCATCGGCTCCGGCTCCGCCGACCCGGGTGGCGCCGGCTACCGGTTCACCCTCACCAACGGCATCGCCCGCGTGCCGGTGGTGGTCGTGGGCGGCACGCCCTACCAGATGGGTTGGCGGTTCGGACGCCTTTCCCGCGAGGAGATCCGAGCCTTCGTGCCGGCGGTGGTCGCGGGATTCCGCCAGCAGCTCGGCGTTTCCGAGGAAGAACTCGACCGCGCCTGGGCGCTGACTTCGGGCCACACCGACTCCCGTGTGCTCCAGGAAATCGTCGGCGTCGCCGACGGCGCCGGCATCCCCGTCCGGACGCTCCAACATGCGCACACCCTGCCGCTGCTGATGCCCTACTCGTGCAGCAGCATCGCAGCCTGGGGCGAGGCGACGAAGGACGGGCATCTCTACCAGACCCGGAACCTCGATTGGTCCCTCGAGGCCGGCGCCCACGAGTTCCCGGTGCTGCTGGTCCACATTCCGTCCGAGGGACACGCCCACGTCATGCCGACCTTCGCGGGCGTCGTCGGCGCGAACACCGGCATGAACGACGCCGGCGTGGTGCTCTCCGAGATCGGCGACGCCGGGGCCAAGGAACGTCCGTACAACCTCCATGCTCCGCACTTCACCACCTGGTTCCGCTCGATGCTTTACGACGCCGGCGACCTCGACCGCGTGCAGGCCATCTTCCGCGGACTTCCCCAGACCAAGAGCTACCACTTCGTCTTCGGCGACGGCAGGACCCGGAAGCGCGCGGTGAAGGTCCGCACCCTCGCCAACGCCCCGGCGGCCGAACGTGTGCGCACATGGACCGACAACGACGCCGGCGACGAACTGGCCCCGAACGTCCTCTCCTGCGTGGTCTACCACGACGAAGGCCGCGGCGCCTTTCCCACGCTGTCCGGCAGCCGCGGCAAGATGGACGGCCCGTCGCTGGTGGAACTCGCCAACAGCATCCCCATCAAGGGCGGCAACGTGCTCAACGCCGTGTACGACGGCACCGGCCTGCGGCTCTGGGCCAGCTTCGCCGGAGGCGACAAGGAGGCTTACCAACGGCCCTACGTCTTCCTCGACCTGAACGCCCTCGACGGCGACCACGACGGGAAGGGCGACCTCGCCGAAGGCGCTTCCGACGGCAACCACAACGGCGTGCCCGACTTCCTCGATCCGCGCTGAGCCGATTCCGCACCGCCTTGCCGACCATGTTCCTTTCCGGTGTCATCGAGGGCTTCTACGGCCCGCTCTGGACCGTCGCCGAGCGCCGCGAGCTGCTCGACTCCATGAAGGCCTGGGGCCTCAACACCTACGTGTACGGCCCCAAGGACGACCTGCATCACCGGGTCCTCTGGCGCGAGTGCTACGACGCCGCGGCCGCCGCCGAACTCGGCGAACGCATCTGTGCCTGCGCGGAACGCGGCATCCGGTTCCTCTACGCGCTCGGGCCCGGACTCGACATCCGTTACGGCGCCGATTCCGACTTCCAGGCCCTGCGCCGGCGGCTGGAACAGCTCTTCGACCTCGGCTGCCGCGACTTCGGACTCCTGTTCGACGACATCCCGGACCGGATGCATCCCGAGGACGCCGACCGCTGGGGCCACCTCGCCTCCGCCCAATGCGACCTCACACACCGGCTCCGGGACGCCCTCCGGGAACGCGGCGAGGTGCGGTTCCATTTCTGCCCCACCCCGTACTGCGGCCGCATGGTCGCCGCGAAGCACGGCGGCGAAGGCTACCTTGAGACCGTCGGCCGTGAACTGGATCCCTCGATCCCCGTCTTCTGGACCGGACCCGAGATCGTCTCCGAGAAGATCACCCTTGAACACGCCGCGGAACTCGCCCGCATCCTCCGGCGTCCGCCTCTGATCTGGGACAACCTCCACGCGAACGACTACGACGGTCGACGCCTCTATTGCGGGCCGTACTCCGGCCGTCCACCCGCGCTCCGGGGCCTCGTCGCGGGCGTGCTGTGCAATCCGAACACCGAGTTCCCGGCGAACTTCCCCGCGCTGCACACCTTCGCCGCCTGGGTCCGCAACCCGTCCGACACATGGGATCCCGCGGAGGCGCAGCGGTCGGCTCTCTCCGATTGGCTTCCCCGCTTCGCCTCGGCCGGCCAACCGGTCCAACCGGTAGACCTCGCCCTGTTCTGCGACGTCTTCCATCTCCCCTACTCGGAAGGCCCCGGCGCGGAGGCCTTGCGGTCGGCTTTCGACTCGCTGCTATCCGCGGATCCGTCCACCTGGTCGCCCGAGGCAGTGCAGCGTTTCCTCGGACCCGCCGCCCAGTTGCGCGACTTCTGCGTCCGCGTGTCCGAGTTGCGCGATCGCACCCTCTTCCAGGCCCTCCACCGGCGTGTCTGGGAGCTGCGCGAAGAGATCGACCTCGACATCAAGTTCGTGGAACACCACGCCGACCCGGCCCGCCGTGGGAAACCGTTCCACTCGGACTTCCACCTTCCCAGGACCTACCGCGGCGGCTTCGTCGCCTCGCTCCAATCCCGACTCCATCTCCGCCCGGACGGTTCGTTCAGCCCGGGAAATACACCGCCGAAGCCCATGGACAAGCACCCGTGAACAGTAGGGAACGCAGGTCATCTCAGATCCCGAACCTCCACGCTCCCTTGGACCACGAGCCTTTGCATCCGCTGCCGTGGCGCTCATGGAGGCTGTCGGCTCCGGGTCCTGGCGAACCCAGGAAACCGGGCATCCAACTCCCGAGCGCCACGCCATCCGACCGCATTCCCACCGCGGCGCACGGGCCCACTTCCCCGCTCGACTCGCCGAACGAGGTCCCCGGTAATCCCACCATGAACCGCCGCTTCCAGGCCGTTGCGATCGGCATGTTGCTCACCCTCTTCGCCCCGTTCGCCGGCAAGGCCGATTCCCCGGCGGAACGGCTCCTCGCCCTCAAGCGCCCGAAGGTGATCGCCCACCGCGGATTCTCCGCCGCCGCACCCGAGAACACCCTTCCAGCCTTCCGGCTCGCGGCCGTTGCCGACGCCGACCTGACCGAGCTCGACTACCATCACACGAAGGACGGCGAACTCGTCGTGATCCACGACTACACGTTGGACCGCACCACCTCGGCGACCAACGTCTGGGGACGAACCAACCTCCTCGTGGTCGACTTCACGATGGAACAGCTTCGGGTGCTCGACGCGGGTTCCTGGCATCCCACGGCGGCGACGGAGACCGGCCTTTCCACCTTGGCCGAGGCCATGGACGTCATCCAGCGGGACGGCGTGACCCTGATCGAACGCAAAGCCGGCGCCGCGTCGAACTGCGTCGAGCTGATCCGCCGGAAGAAGCTCCTGAACCACGTCGTCGTGCAGGCCTTCGACTGGAAGTACCTCGAGGACTACCGGCGGCTGGAACCGACGCAGGTGCTCGGCGGGCTCGGGCCCTGGGGCAGCTACCGCGGCGAGAAGCTCACCGACGCCGACAAGTGGCTCTCGAAGCGCTGGATCGACGAGGCCGCCCGGATTGGTTTCCAGGCCGTCGTCTGGAACAAGCAGGTCCGGCGCGAAGCCGTGGAAGAGGCGCACCGCCGCGGAATGCAGGTCTGGGTGTACACCATCAACGACCCGAAGCTCGCCGGCGAACTGCTCAACCTCGGCGTCGACGGCCTCATCTCCGACAACCCCGCCATGATCTGGAAAGTCCTCGCCGAACGCGCCACCCCTTGAAGCCGGCGGGATCCCGTCCGTCCCATCTCCAAGAGCAGCCCGCCTAGTTAGACTTCACCTTCGGCGCGTTGGTCTTGAACGCACCACGGAACAACCAGTGGCGCTTCAGCCCACCCACGAACTCCGCTGAGTTGGTCAGCAGCTGGTTCGCCGCCGGCAGGGTGTTGGTGCGCACGTCGCCGAGGGTCAGGTTCGCCTGGGTCAACACGCCCGGCAGGGTCGCGTTGAGGTTCGACACCAACGGACCCACATCCGCGATCTGGGTGTTCAGGTTGGTCAACAACGGCGGCAACGTCAGGTTCAGGTTGGACAACGTCGGCGTCAGCTCGGCGAGCAGCGGCGGCAGGGTCTGGTTCAGGTTCGTCAGCAGCGGCGGAAGCGTCAGGTCGAGGTTGGTCACCAGCGATCCGACGCCGCCGATCTGCCGGTTGAGGTTGGTCAGCGTCTCGTGCAGCGCGCTGTTGAGGTTCGTCGGGAGGACCAGGTCGCCGAGCCCGCCCGGACGGTCGAGTCGCGAGGCGAGGTTCGTCGGGATCAGCAGGTCGCCAAGCCCGCCCGGCTTGCTGAAGGCCTCGCGGATCTTCGGGATGAGGAACGTCAATTCGCCGATCAGATCCCCGGCCGGCTCGGTGCGGAGGAAGTAGCCCTTGTCCGTCTTCTTGAAGGTCGCGTACTGGATGTGGTTGGTCGCCGACGGTGTTCCCATCGTGTAGGCGTACTTGTCGGAAAGCACCCCAAGCCGACCGGTTGGCGTGT
Source organism: Akkermansia muciniphila (assembly GCA_945860685.1). Lineage (GTDB taxonomy): Bacteria > Verrucomicrobiota > Verrucomicrobiia > Limisphaerales > UBA9464 > SXXZ01. The sequence continues at coordinate 3,061 of CAMASJ010000046.1, read as the reverse complement.
TGGTCGAGGTCGTCGGAAGCCCCGTGCCACGCGTGGGCACCACGTCGAGGAAGCTCCCGCCGGCGATGTCGATCGGCAGGCCGGCAACCTTCACGGAGCAGTCGGTGAAGAGGTAGCCGTGATAGGGCGCCCGGACGAGGAATCGCACGAAGACGTTGTAGCCCTGGCTGCGGTTCCATTCGTTGTCGTCGGTGCTCTCGATGGAAACCACCTCGCCGATGGTGAAGCCCAACCGCTTCACCGGGGTGCCGACCTTCACGGTGCCGCCGTCGTTGAGGTAGGTGTAGTACGGGACCTGGACGACCCACCATCCGCGTTTGTCGCCGGTGGACTTGATGAACCAGCCGAGTCCGCAGAGCGCGAGCAGCGCCGTGCCGGCGAGGAACATCACGACCACCCATTCGACGCGGCGGAGTCGGGTGCGGAGCTGTGGGGTGAGATCCTGGAGGGCCATGGTGTCAGTCGTTGTCTCCGAGAAGTTCGCGGACGCCGTCGTCACCGCGGGCCGACAGGACGTCCTCCGTCGATCCGAGAACCCGCCAGCGGCCGTTGTGGGCCAAGGCGAAGCGGCGTCCGGGAACCAGCAGGGGCCTGAGTTCCTCCGAGGCGGCGATGAGGGTCAGCGGACGTCCCCCAAGGGCGGCATGTCCGCGGGAGGCGTCCGACAGGAATGTCCGCCACCAGCGGATGTGGGCCATGTCGAGCCCGGACAGTGGGTTGTCGAGGAGCAACAGTTCGGGACCCGTGGCCAGGGCTCGTCCGAGCGCCACCCGCCTGGCCCAGGCCCGACCGAGGCGTCCAGGCCGCTGGTCCAGCAACCGGTCGAGTTGCAGGTACTCCAACAGCGGAGCCAAGGCCTCCGCCGCGTCGGCAAGGGACGCATTGCGGTGATAGCACCACGGGAGGGCGATGTTCTCGAAGACGTTCAGGGAGGGGAAAAGCCTCCCGTTTCCATCGAACAAAAGTCCAAGGCGGCGGCGGACCCCGGAGGCCTCGCCCTCGTCGCGTTGGCCACCTTGGACCTCCTCGCCGAAGAGGCGGACCGAGCCTCCGCCCTGCGGGGTGAGCCCCGCGGCGGTCTCGAGCAACACCGTCTTGCCGGACCCCTGCAGGCCCGCGACGACCCAGAACTCCCCGGGCCGGACGACCCATCCGACCTCCTCGATCAGGGTCACACCGGGATTCCGGGGATGGACCACCCGGACGTCCTGCATCTCGATGGAGGGAAGGTCGCTCATTCCCGGTCAGGCGATGAGGTAAAGGAGGATGAACACGGCATCCAGCAGGAGGCAGGCGACGACGCATTGGGCCACCGTGCGGGTGGTGGCCTGGCCGACCTCCTCCAGCGTCAGCGGCCGGGCCAGCCCATGGTAGCAGATGACGAGTCCAATGATGGCACCAAAGCCGCCGGTCTTGAGCGCGAGCAGCGGGAAGTCGATCCAGCTCAAGGCCGCCGCGATGCCGCCGAAGAACTCGCCGGGAGTCTCCCTCAGTCCGCGTGCGAAGGCGAAGAGGTAGCCGCAGCCGAGGGTCAGGAGCATCAGGTACACGGTCAGGCTGATGACCGAGATCGTGAAGCCGACAACCCGGGGCAGCACGAGGTAGTGGATGGGATCGATGCCCAAGGCCTCCAGCGCCTCCACCTCGCCGAGGGCCCGTGCGGTTCCCAACTCGATCACCGTGGCGGTGCCGACGCGGGCCAGGACCACCAACCCGGCGGTCAACGGCGCCAGTTCACGGATGAACACCGTCACGATCAGCGTCCCCGTGAAACCGGACGCGCCGACCTGCTGCATCAGATCGATCGTCTGGCCGACGAAGACCACCCCCAGCGCGGCGCCGAGGAATCCGACGATCGGCAGCAGGCGGACGCCGGAGCGGTGGATCTCGTCGACGATGCGCGGACGGATGACGCGGGAGTTCTGGCCGAAGCGGGTCCAGGCGGTGCCGAGGGTGATCAGGGTGAACGCCGCCAGACGGGTGAGGGTCTCGAGGGCCTCGATCAGAGCAGGAGCGAACCGATTCCCGACGCGGCGGACCGCGCTGCGGGAGAAGGTGGTGGTGATCGATTCCACAGGGAAACCCTGCGGCGGTCAGCGCAACCGGTCAACGACGCCGGCCACCGGCGTGCCGGACGCTTCGATCTCGATCGACGGCACGGCGGCACCGATGACACCGGCGACACGCTGGAAGGCGGCGTCCTCCGCGCCGGGCTCGCAGGAGGTGAAGAAGGAAACGTAGGCCCAACGCGGGTTGACGCCGCGGACGAGCACCTCGCGGATGCCGCGCCATTGGCGCTCGGAATGGTCCGGGGTGCGCATTCCGTCCGCGATGAACCAGAACACGTACACGCCGTTCCGCCGGATCTTGCGGCCGTTGGGCATCTCGAACTCGCGGGTCATGTCGAACCGCTGGGCCTGCAGCTCCGGATACGAGCCTCCACGCACCGGGATCGAGCGCATCGACTGCGAGAGGATCTGCCAACCCACACCGGTCATGCAGTATTCGGGACGGTGGATGCTGGTGCGGTCGGATCCCATCAGGACAACGCTGGCCGAGACGGGCGCCAAGCCATCCGAGGTCATGTAGGTGCGGCGGCCGAAGGTGGTGTCCGGCGGGAGGAAGGTGAGCTCCAGTTCCGGAATCGGATCCTGCTGCGAGCGGAAGCCCGGGATGTCGGAGGGCAGGTGCACCGAGTTGCTGGCGGCGATGCGGCCGTCGTCGCTGAAGATCGGCGCCTTGACCACGCGGACGCCGGGCTGGCCCATGCGCACCCGGGACTTGAGCCAGCGCAGGGAACCGGCAGCGCCACCGATGAACAGAAGCGCGACCAACGTGAGGAGGGCGGCCTGGCGGTTCATGTCGGCGACGTGGTGGGTGCGGGTTCGGCGGACGGCTCGGACGGGGACGAGCCGTCGGGCTCGCGAAGGAACCGGGCGGTGACGAAGACGCAGGTGAGCGCGATCAGGAAGGTGGCGAAGCCGAACTTGTTCTCGATGGCCTCGCCAGCGGCCTGACCCTGGGCCTCGGCCACGGTGAAGACCACGATCAGCCGGATGAC